>DASSDH010000050.1:0-4533 GCA_035697245.1 Jiangellaceae bacterium | reverse complement strand
CTTGCGGTAAAGGGAGTTCACCTGGCTCTTCACCGTGTGCCGGGAGATGAACAACCGGTCACCGATTTCGGGGAATGACAGGTGGGTGGGCAGCAGTGGCAGCAGTCGCAGTTCGGCAGTCGTGAGCGACGAAGCGCCTAGTTCGGCGACAACGATCTGTCCCAGTCTCGACTGCAGCTGATCGGCCGCTGCTGAGAGTGTTCCGAGGTCAGGCCGTTGCTGCAGGATTCCTTGGACCTGCTCCAACGCGGCACGCACCCGCCGGGTCGACCACCGCGAGATATGCCCGCGCCAACTCCAGCAGCGCCTGGACCGACACGACAGGGAGCGCGTAGGTCAACAGCGGCCGCAGCCGGGCAGCGCGTTTGACGTACTGGCGGGCTGCTTGCATCTGCCCCCGGTGGGCAGCGGCCCGCGCCGCGACCGCAAAGACCAAAGCGCTCGTCCAGTAGCCGTCGTAGTGCCCGGCCTCCACGATCTCGACCGCGTGCTGTGACAGTGACTCGGCAGCCGGCCAGTCATCCCGTTCGGCCGCTAGGAGGAACCGCTCGGCGAGGGTCAGTGCGGCCAATGGCAAGGCGCCGAAGCCGGTGGCGAGGTCGTAGGCGTGGGCGAACACCGCGTCGGCATGGTCGAGGTCTCCATCCAATGCGTACGAGAGGCCCTCGGCGTGCAGCATGGCTGCCCGGTAGGGGCTGGCCGGACTGAGCCCCTCCCAGGCTTCGCGGGAGTCGTGGCGCATCTTTTCCGGGCCGTCACGACAAAGGTTCGCTCGCAGGTAGGCCAATGTTCCAGCCATGGTGCTGCCGTCGGGCAAGGTCCCAGTCGCCGGGAGGCCCTCCGCGACCGCGGCCCACCGTTCGGCCTCGCTCGGCCGGCCGAGCAGGGCGAAGATCAGCGCGCCGTGAGCGGCGATGGCGGAATAGTGGCGAACCGAGGGCCACTGTTCCAGCCATTCCATCCAGCGCCGGACAGTGTCGATCCGCCCGCTCGTCCAGACCGGATTCATCAGATCCAGGACGAGGCCGGCAACCCGTTCGGCGTCGCCCGCGACCTGGGCATGGTCGACGGCCGCCTCGGGCAGGCCATTCGCTTCATGCCAAGCAGCCGCCCGGGAGTGCAGTTCGGTGATCAGGTCTGGATCGCCCCGCTGGAGTTCGGCCTGGAGCAACTCCCGTAGAAGATGGTGGTAGCGGTACCACTCGCCACGACGGTCGATCGGAACCACCAGCAGGTTTCGGCTCACGAGTTGTTCGAGGACCCGTACGGACTCCTTGCCGCTTAATACGGCGTCGCACAATGGCCCGCACATGCGGTCTAGGATTGACGTTCGCAAGAGGAAGGTGGCCTGCGATCTCGAGACGCGGGTCAGGAACTCGGCTCGAAGGTAGTCGCCCATCAAGCGGTCATCCCCGGTGAAGGTAAAACTCTCGGCCGGACTGCCGTCCCTCATGGCAAGGGCTGCGAGATACAACCCGGCCGGCCACCCCTCTGTCCGTCGGACGAGGTCTTCGGTCCTTGATTCAGGGAGCTCGACGCCGGCGCCTTTGAGCAATGCGGACGCCTCGGTGCGTGCCATGGCAAGCTCCGAAGTCCCGATTTCGACGATTCGGCGCTGAACGCGCAGTCGCGCCGCAGGGATGGGCAACGGTTCGCGGGACGCCATGGCGAGCCGCCACCCCTGCGGAACCCGCAATGCGAATTCGGCGATCGATGTCCGGCTCCCGGCTCGTCACCGCCTCCGCATGGTCGAGCACCAAGACCAAGGGCCCACGGATCGTGCCGAAGGTCGACACCAACGACGGAATGACGTCAACGCCACCACCGGACGTGGCGAGCAGTTGGGACGCCGCCGGGCTGACCGGCGCGATCTGGTCCAATGCGGTGATGACTGCGGTCCAAAACGCGACCGGATCGTTGTCGGTTTTCTCGCACGAAACCCAGGCCGCACGGGGGCCGAGGCGCTCTGCCCATTGTGCGAGCAATGTCGTCTTGCCGTATCCAGGCGGTGCGACAACGGTGATCAGAGGCTCATCAGAGGCAAACAGTCGGTCGAGCAGCGTGGTTCGGGCGACCACGCCGGCGCGAGTCGCTGGCGCACGGAACTTGGGATCAAGCTCCCCGATGTTTGACGCCGCCGACGTATTGGGCTCTTGGTTCGAGAGGGCAGGAGCCGCGCCGCCGTCCTGCCCTCGCATTCTGCCGAACGTACTCGTTGCACGGTGGGTGCATCAACGAACTTCAATCGACTTCAAAGTGACGGTCCGGGGTTGCCACGCTGCGGGGATTCGACCTAGTTGCAGTCGATGTCCTGCAGGCTCTGCACGAGGGCACTCCCAGACGACACGACCGTGGCTGCTGCCGTGACCACGGCCGCTTCCCCACCGGAGCTGACGTTGCTGATTGCCGTCTCGAGGTTCTTGAGGGAGTCTTCCACGGCCTGGATCTGGTCCTTGGCTCGTAGGCCGCTGACGTTCGCAGGCTCTGCAAGCTGGTCTTCACCTTGTCGACAGCGGCCTGAAGGCCTGACGTGCCGGACTTGACGATGTCGACGTTCTTCAGGTCTTCGATCGAGCTCTTGAATGAGTCGTGGACGTGGAGCTGGCATCGCCGCACGCACCGAGCAAGGCAAAACCAGGACAAAGCCGGTGAGGCGGATGCTGTGGGATCGATGCGTCGAGTCGCGTGTGGGACCGGACCAGGTGTTGTCGTCATGGCGTCTTCCGTGGGCGGGCAACTAACGACTCCATCAACGCATGCTGTTCTGCAGGATCGCATCGTCCTCAGCGGATGAAAGCAAGGCCTAACCCCCGAGATTGAACTGCCTGGGTGTCCTGCGCGTGGTCGTCGGCGAGCAGCCACTTGGCAACGATCCCGGCGATCTACGCCTAATTGGCGCCAGTAGCGAACGAAGACTCACGCCTGCGGTGGTCGCGTCGCCGGGGCCGGTGCGTCACGCTGGCAGGTGCGCCGGTTCCTTCGAACCCGGAATCGGGAGCACGGAGGTGACCACGAAGGCCACCGCTACGGCGACCACGACCTCCGGTGTCACCGACAAACCATCTGCGCCGAGCAGCAGGGTGGCCAACAGCGTCGAGGTCATCGGCAGCCGCAGCATCGCGGCGCACATGGCTCCGATGCCCATGCCGATCGCGGGCGCCAGGCTCATCCCGGGCAGCCCGCTCATGGCGATGCCGAGGACCGCACCGATGAACATGGCGGGGAAGACCGGTCCGCCGCGGAACGCGCTCAACGACAGCCCGTAGACAAACGTCTTGCACGCGGCGAGGAGGAGCAGCACGCCCACCGAGTAGTCGGCGGCGTGTTCGACCAGCTCGGGCATGGCACTCTGACCGGAGAACAACACCTGCGTGAAGCTTTGTCCGGAGATGAGCTGATAGGCCATCGCGGTCAGGCCGATGAGAAGGCCGAGAACCGCAGTCACCAGAACCCGGTTCAGGTGGACGACCGGGCGCAGCGAGAGTCCGATCCAGCGGATCACCCAGCCCAGCAGCGCGCCGGCCGCGCCCACCGCCAGGGCCCAGGCCATGGTGGCCACCGTCGGATCCACTGCCGGCGGCACCGACGTCAGGGTCAGCGAGAAGTTGCCGAGGCCCGTCCAGTTGTTCAGGCCGATGAAGACCAGCGCGCCGATGCCGGAGGCGAGAAGTCCCGGCAGCGCCACCAGACTCAGCGTCGCACCCCCGACACCGGCAGCCTCCATGATCAAGAAGGCGCCGAGGACGGGGGATCCCAAAAGCGTGCTGATCGCCGCAAAGCTGCCGGCCGACGCCATGATCGTCAGGGCCATCGGTGGCGCATCCTTTTTCACAAGATGCACGGTCAGCGCTGCAAGGCGGCCACCGATCGCGATCAAGGGCGCCTCGGGCCCGAGAACCGCGCCCAGGCTGAGCGTGGTCAGTGCGGCCAGCACGATGCCAGGGAGCTCCCTGTCGATGGGCGGACCGCCGCCCACGTGAAATCCCAGGGCGGGAGAGTGGCCCCCGTTGCCGGGCAGGTACCGAATGGTCGATGCGGTCAACAGTCCACACAGCAGCAACCAGGGCACCGGCCACCAAGCGGGAACGCTCCCTTCGAAGACATCTTGCGGCAGGTCGTCGAACAAGAACTCCTGGATCTTCGTGACGAGTGTCAGGAAGCCGTAGGCAACAGCCGAGATCGGAATGCCCAGGATCGCGGCCAGCAGCAGCGCCGACAGGTACCGCCTCGACCGGATGACCGCAACCGGGTCCATCGCCCGTGGCCCAGCCGACGGCGATGCAGCAGACCCCGCTGCGGGTGACGCAGCACTCGCAGGGTCGTGCGAGTCGGTCATCAGACGAGCCTCCATGAAGAGAACAACCCCGGCTTGCCTGACACGTGGGTCGGCGCTGACGAGTTGACCACGTGAGGTTGAGCTTCGCCACCGCCGCGACCAGGATCAGGGCGGCGAGCACCAGGCCAGAGTGCTGCGGGCCTTGGCCGTCGTCGGTTCAGCCATCAGTCCACGGCGCCCGCCATCCGCCGCAGTCG
>DASSDH010000049.1:0-16890 GCA_035697245.1 Jiangellaceae bacterium | reverse complement strand
TCGGTGCCATAGACCACCTCCCGGCGATCCTCGCGGGCGCGTCGGGTACCAGGGTCGCCGTCGACGAGACCGGGCTGAAGTTCCGGTGAACGCCAGCACGCGCGGCAACAGGAGAGGGACTCGATGAGTATCAGCGAGAAGTCAGGGGCGGCCGTCGTCGAGGCCACGCCTCCGTACCTGCGGCCTGCGGCGGACGTCGTCCACGACCTGCACACCGACGTGACATCGGGACTTTCTGCGCAGGAAGCGGCAGAACGCCTGGCGACCCACGGGCCGAACCAGATCACGGCGGAGAAGCCGCCTTCGACGATCGCGGTCGCGCTCACACAACTGCGCGATCCGATGAACATCATGCTGGTCGCCGTCACCGTGGTCAGCCTGCTCATCGGTCAGGTGTCCACCGCATTGCTGGTAGCGGTCCTGGTGTTGCTGAACGTCGCGCTCGGCACCCGTCAGGAGCTCAAAGCCCGCGCCAGCGTCGACGCCCTGGCAAAACTGCAGGTTCCCCAGAGCCGCATACTGCGTGGCGGCAACGTGACGCTGGTTGCTGCCGTCGAGGTGGTGCCCGGCGACGTGGTTCAGGTCGAGGCCGGCGAAGTCGTCCCTGCCGACGGCCGGATCGTCGGGTCGGCCACGCTCGAAACGCAGGAGGCAGCACTCACCGGCGAGAGCGCACCGGTGAGCAAGGACGCCGCGGTGCTTCCCGGCCCGGACGTGGCAGTCGGCGACCGGTCAAACATGCTCTTCCAGAACACGTCGGTCACCCGTGGCACCGGAACGATGGTGGTCACGGCTACGGGGATGCAGACCCAGATGGGTCAGATCGCGACGATGCTCACGTCGGTCAAGCGAACCCGGTCCCCACTGCAGAAGGAGCTCGACTCGCTGACCCGCGTGCTCGGGATCATCGCCTGGACTGCGGTCGCGTTCATCGTCGTCGTCGGGTTGATCCGCGACCTGCCCATCGAGGACGTACTGTTGCTCGGCACGGCGATGGCGATCTCCGCAATCCCGACCGGGCTTCCGACGTTCGTCCAGGCGATGCTCTCCTACGGCGCTAAGCAGCTCGCCGAGGCCAAGGCGGTCGTCAAGAACCTCACCGACGTCGAGACCCTGGGCGCCACCAGCGCGATCAACACCGACAAGACCGGCACGCTCACCATGAACCAGATGATGGTGTCGACCATCTACGGGGGTGGCTCGTGGTTCAGCGTGGACGGCGAGGGCTACCGCAAGTCAGGTGCCATCCGGTCGGTCGCCGGACAGCCGGTGCCGGATTTCACTCGGCTCGGCTACGGCCTGGTCCTGGACAGCGACGCCACAGTCAGCGACGACGGCGCAGTGGTCGGTGACCCGACGGAGGCCGCCCTTGTCGTTCTAGCGGCCAAGCTCGGTGTCGACGCGGACGAGACCAGGCGCGCCTACCCACGTCTCACCGAGGTGCCCTTCGACTCCGAGTACAAGTTCATGGCGACCTTCCACCGGGTCAAGATCGATGGGGCCGACTACCTCATCGAGCTGGTCAAGGGCGGACCAGACGTGGTCCTGGCTCGGTGCACCCAGGCCGGCGGGCCGTTGAGCGGCACCCAAGTCCCCATCGAACAGGAGCGCCCCAGCATCGAAGCAGCGAACCGGCAGATGGGTGAGAAGGGCCTTCGCGTCCTCGCCTTCGCCGCGCGGGTGCTCGACGACGCCGATGAACGCGCGATTGCCCAGGACGCGATGTCGTTCGCCCGCGACCTCAGCTTTGTGGGCATGGTGGGCATCATCGACCCGTTGCGCGCGGAGGCGAAGGGCGCGGTGCAGACGGCACTCGGCGCGGGCATCGACGTCCGCATGATCACCGGCGACCACGCGGTCACCGCACACGCGATCGGCGAGACGCTCGGCCTCGGCGCCGGAGCCCTGAGCGGGACGGAGCTGCAGGCCATGTCCGACGACGACCTGCGCGCGCGGCTGCCAGAGCTGCACGTCTTCGGGCGGGTGTCGCCGGAGGACAAGCTCCGGCTCGCTCAGGTCATGCAGGGCGAGGGCATGATCGTCGCGATGACCGGAGACGCGGTCAACGACGCTGCGGCCCTCAAGCAGGCGGACATCGGCGTGGCGATGGGCAGCGGCAGCGAGGTCTCCAAGCAGGCCGCGCGCATGATCCTCACAGACGACAACTTCGGCACCCTCGTGCATGCCGTCGAGCTGGGACGGACCATCTACAGCAAGATCGTCTCCTACATTCGATACCAGATGAGCCAGTTGCTCTCGCTGGTGCTGCTGTTCGTCACCGCAACCGTGTTCGACATCAACGACGGGGTCGCTATGACCCCGCTGATGGTGTTGTTCCTCAACTTCTTCATCTCGATTTTCCCAGTGATCGTCATCATGGTGGATCCCGGTGACCCGGATGTGATGAAGCGGCCGCCCCGGGACCCGAAGGTCCCCATCACCAACCGCGCCGCGATGGCTCGCTGGATGCTCTACGGTGCAACCCTCTTCCTTACCGCGCTCGTGCCGCTCGTGTTCGGGCCGGACACGTTAAGCACCGACGAACCCAGCGCTTCGATGACCATGAGCTTCGTTGTCCTCGGGCTCGGTACGGTCTTCAGTGGGCTGGTCATGCGCAGGGACCCGACTAGCGGGTTGGTGCCCCCCATCCTGTCCGCCGTGAAATGGCTCGCCATCCCGGTTGCCCTGGTCGTCCTGGCGACCGAGCTGCGCTTCCTGCAGCACGGCCTGCTCACCCAGGCGCTGACCGGGCCGCAGTGGCTGGCCTGCATCGGCCTGGCACTTGTTGTTCCCGTTGTGGTCGAGGTCGACAAATGGGTGCGCCGACGCCGGCACCAGCAGCCTGCCGAGTACGCGCCGGAGGTCGCGGTCAACCCGGCACGTGCCGTCTCGACTGTGCGGTGACGCAGCCGGCCACCCAGTAGGTCCGAACTCGCTCAAGCCGCTTCCTCGGCTGGAGGATCGATGAGCCGCTCCTCAGCCGAAATGGTCGGATCTTGTGGCCGATGATGCAGGAGTGCACGTCCAGCAGCGGGTCTCCGCCGTCGAGGATCGGCTGACCGCGCTGGAGGCTTCCGCTCCGGATGACACCGGTCGACTCGCGCGCGGACACTGCGAGACGCCGCGCGACTGTCGCGGGTCGGCATGCAGGAACTGTTCGGATCAGGGCTGCGAACGTGTCCGCATGGCTTCCCACGCGGGTCGTCGGCGGCACCGGCGGGCCGGGCGGCGGCCCGGTAGGCTGACCCAGCTGCCGCCGCTGTCGCGCCCAGCCACCGGGAGACCGGGCTGGGGTGGCTGCCCGGGTGGGTGGGCCGCCGCGTAGGCCTGTGCGGGAGAAAACCCGGCCACCGTAGTAGGGGACATTCCCAGTCATTCCGGCACGCCGCAACTGCCTGGGCACCAACCGCATCGGCCCCTCCTCCTGTGGTGCCGCAGGTTCGCCCGACGTAGCCTCGAACGGCGCCGAAACGTGGGCGACGCGGGTGATCAATGCGTAGGGTACCGACCACCGATCGGTCACGACGTTACGTGGGAGGGATGTACGTGGCAGACGATCTTGAACAAATGGGTCCGATCGATTACCTGGTAGTCGAGTTCCCCGGCAGCCGGATGACCGGGGAGGGCCTGTCCCTTCTGGTCGACCTGGTCGACAGGGGCGTCATCCGGATCCTGGACTTGGTGTTCGTCAAGAAGGAGCTTGACGGGTCCATGAAGGGGATGGCCATCACCGACCTGGATCACGATGGCAAGCTCGACCTGGCCGTGTTCGAGGGAGCCTCCTCGGGGCTACTCGACGAGGACGACATCGCCGATGCTGGTGGCGTGCTCGAACCGGGTAGCTCGGCGGGCATCCTGGTCTACGAGAACGTGTGGGCGGCGCCGTTTGCCACCGCGCTTCGGCGTGGCGGTGCGCAACTTGTCGCGAGCGGACGGATTCCGGTGCAAGCTCTGCTGGCCGCAATCGATGCCGCCGAAGTCAGGACCGAAGCCCAGCCTGTCTCGCAGTCCGAGACCTGAGTCGCCAACCACAGCAAGGAAGGGAAGGAAATGCCCGGACTTATTCGAGGAGTCGCTCGCACCGCTGTGATTGCCGGCACGGCAACTGCGGTGTCCAACCGTGTTTCGCGGCGGCAGGCCGGCCGGTGGGCCGAGCAGGAACAGGCACAGGCATACGATCAGCAGCAGGCCTACCAACAACAGCAGCAGGCCTACCAACAACAGCAGCCGGTCTACGCCGCACCGGCCCCGGCCGCACCAACGGCTGGCATGGACAGCAAGTTGGCCCAACTGAAAGAACTCGGCCAACTCAGAGAACAGGGCGTGCTGACCGACGCCGAGTTCGAGGCACAAAAGAGCGCCATCCTCAACTCCTGAATCGGCACTGGTCGGTATTGGTGACCGTCGGCAGCCAGCGGTCGCTGACGAGGGCCGTCGCATCAACGCCAAGGAACCCGACGCGGCTCATCGTCCTGTACCGGAGCACCCGCGATGTCTGATTATCCACCCCCACTGCCGCCCCCATCTCCGCCACAGCCTGAGCCTGTCGCCCACCAGGCACCGCGGAACGGCGTGGGGACCACCGCTCTCATCCTCGGGATCATCGGCGTGCTCGCCGGAATCATCCCATTGTTCTTTTGGCTCGCCGGGATTCTCGGGGTCATCGGGTTGGTCCTCGGCTTCGTTGGTCGTGGCCGCTTCGAGCGGAGTGAGGCCACCAACGGGACGATAGCGCTGTGGGGAATCATCACCAGCTTGGCCGCGATGGTCCTCTCGGGCGTCGGTCTGCTGATCCTTGTTGGTGTGTTCGCGGATCAGAGCGAGGAAGCGTCGGTCGACACCGAGAGCACCGTTTCGCCGGCGGCCGAAACCTCATCGCCGGCGCTGCAGGAGGACACGTCGCCAACCGGGGCCGAAGACATCTACACGACCGACCTCGAGGTTGGCGATTGCCTTGGCGAATCAACCGTCGAAGAAACCTTCAGCGTCGAGACCGTGCCGTGCTCGGAGCCACACAGCCACGAGGTATTCGCTTCCGTGAACCTTCCCGACGGGGACGAGGACTTCCCTGGCTACCAGGTGATCGACGAGCAGGCCGAAGAGATGTGCATCGCGGAGTTCGAGGGCTTCGTCGGGTTCCCTTATGACCAATCGACTCTCGAGATCAGATTCATGACACCGAGCGAGGAGAGCTGGCTGGCCGGGGACCGCTTGGTTCACTGCGCGGTCTACGACCCGGCCGGGGACGTCGGCGGGAGCCTGCGCGGCGCCGAACGCTAGCAAGCGCTGCAATGGATCACCAGTGTGCCCGACGCTGCGGGGCCGCTAGCCGGGAACGACCGCACCCTGAGGCCGGAACGGGCGGATCTCGTCCGCCCCTGGCCGGACAATGCCGCAGGAAGATTCGGGCACCTCGTTCCAGGCTCCGCTGAGCTCGCGGAGCGGCTCGGAGACGACGACGCGGGTCTCGGTGCCCAACCGATTCAAGACCTCGACCTCTGGGTGAAGCTCCCGCAGCTTGGCCACTTCGGTGGAGTAGAACAGGGACCTCGTCCGCCCCTCGCTCGAGTAACGGAAAGCCCACATCGACACGCCGTCGGTAGTGGCCACGGTCATCTGAACCGGGTGCTCTACTCCGCGCCGCCGCGCCACGTCCTCGACGAGGCCCACCGCTCGCTCGACACCGGTGACCGGATCATCGGTCAACCCGAACGTCAGTGCCAGGAAGAAGAGGGTCTCCGAGTCCGTGGAACCCTCGATGTCGGCGTAGAGCGACGGGTCCACCGCCATCATCAGGTCCCGTTTGAGATCGGGGTAGCTGGCCACCGAGCCGTTGTGCATCCACAGCCACCGCCCATAACGGAACGGATGGCAGTTGCTGCGCTGCACTGGTGTCCCGGTCGACGCGCGGACATGTGCGAACAGCAACGGTGTCCTGATCTGGCTGGCGACCTCGCGCAAGTTGCGGTCGTTCCAGGCGGGATAGACACTCTTGAACACTGCCGGTTCGGGGCGTTCGCCATACCAACCGATGCCGAAGCCGTCTCCATTCGTCGTCGTCGCACCCAGTCGGGAATGCAGACTCTGGTCGATCAAGGAGTGGACCGGCCGGAAGAGCAGTTCCTCGACCAGGATCGGGTCGCCCGCGTAGGCCATCCATCTGCACATGAGATCACCGAAGCAGATTCCGGCCGGTTCGGCATCATCTCATGAGCGCGAGCGCTGGCTCGGTTCATCCTCGTGGGCGACCACGCTGCCGGGCGCGATCGTTGGTGTCGGCCAGCGCGGATTTGGATATAGTCCGTCGCCGAGGAGGCGAGGAGATGGCTGGTAACCCGTTGGAAGTGTTTGTTGCTGCCTTCGACAACGAGGAGCAGGCTGGGGAAGCCTTGAAGGACTTCCGGGCGATGGACCGGGAGGGGTCGATCGAACTGATCGACGCGGCGGTCATCGTTCGGGGCGCCGATGGGAAGGTGAGGTTCGAGGAGACCGCTGACCCGAGCGGGAAGAAATGGGCGAAGCGCGGTGCGATCGCCGGCGGGCTGGTTGGTCTGATCTTCCCCCCGAGCATCATCGGCACGGCGCTGGTGGGTGCCGCCGGCGGAGGGATCTGGGGCAAGGTCCGGGACAAGGGATTCCGGGACGAGGACCTCAAGGCGATCGGAGAGGCCCTGGCGCCGGGGACTTCGGCGATCATCGCAGTCGCGGAAGACCATGTGATCGAGCGGCTGCAGCAGGGTATTGCGGGTTACCAAAAGATTGCGAGGCACGCCGTCAGCGCCGAGGCGGCGGCGCAGATCATGGCCGAGGTCGAGGAGACCTGACACTTACTCAACTCCGGCGAGGGCCGAGCTGTTCGACCTCTGAGCAGGAGGGCTAGTCGGCGCGATCACCTCGGCGGTCATGAACGTCTCGATCAGTGCTTTGGTCGCCGATCTCGACACGACGGTGACGGCCATCCAAGCGGTGATTACTTCCTACACGCTGGTGATGGCGGCGTCGATGATCCGGCGGCAAGCTCGGTGACCTGCTGGGCCGCCGCCGGGCGTTGCGAATCGGGCTGGTGGTGTACGCCGCCGGCTCGGGATTGGCCGCCATCTCGCCGAACGTCGTCGTGCTCTTCCTCGGCTGGTCGGTTCTGGAGGGTCTGGGCGCCGCTTTGATCATGCCGACCGTCACGGCTCTGGTTGCCGGGAACTTCACCGGCGGCGTCTTCTTCACCATCCCGATGTTCTTGTCGATCGTGCTCGGCCTCGACGCCTTCGACACAGGCATTCGCATGCTGCCGTTGTCACTCGCGCTCATTCTGGTCGCGCCCCCAGTACCGCGCTTCGCGCCGAATGCCAGCCCACGGCGGGTCGCCCGGCTCGGCCTCCTCCTCCTCGCGGGAGCGGCTCTCCTGCTTGCTGCGCTTCTCGGCGAGAACCCCGCCGATGCCGGCATCGTCACCGTGCCGGTTCCTCCTGCTGGACGCCGGACACCGCCTGCTCGCCTCACAACTGGGCAACGTGATCGTGTCCTCGGAACCTGTCGAGCCCAGCGGTGAAGTCGGCGGGCTGCAGTAAACCGCGCAGAACCTCGGCGCATCACTCGGAACAGCACTGATCGGCGCCGTCGTCATCGGGACGCTTGCCACCCAACTCCTCCACGGCATCGAGGACTCACCCGCCGTGAGCGATTCGGTGGAGCAGGCGGCCGGCATCCAGATCGAAGCCGGCGTCGAGTTCGTTTCAGATGCTCAGCTGGAGGCAGCGCTCGCGCAGACGCCGCTGGCACCGGAATAGCAGGAGGCCATCGTCGCGGCAAACGCCGAGGCACGCATCGAGGCTCTGCAGTTCGGCATGCTGGCTGTCGCTCCGGTCGCGCTGCTCGGGCTCATCCCGACAACTCGGCTTCCGGGTAACGCGCTCGAGAGCGCTGAAATCACCGCGGATCCGGCGCCAACTGCCGCCAAGCCGTGAGGTGCGGGCACCTGGTTACTGCCGGGTCATGGCGACGCGCAGCCGCTCCTCGGGGCCGATCAGGTGGTCCACGTCTTCGGCGGCGGCGTCGATGTCCAGCTGCACCCAGCGCACCCGGCCGGTGAATCCGTTGTCCTTGGGCCCGTAGTCATCACTCACTGGCGTCGCGCTGTCGCCTCCGACGTCGGTCGTCTCGTCTCCGGAGAACAGCACCGGTACGGTGGCATCGACGCGGCCCTCGCCGACTTTCTCACCGTCGACGTAGAGCACGACGTCGCCGCCCTTCCCGATCCCGCCACCGTCGTAGGTGAACTCCATCCGGACCTGGTGCTCGCCCGCCTGGATCGGATCGGACCCGTAGACCTTGAACCGCTGCAGGCCGAACAGGTTGTAGCAGTAGGCAGGCTTGCCGTCGGTGGTGTAAAGCGAAAAGCCGCCGAACGCCCCGCCCTGGGCGACGATCACGCCGTTCGCGCCGGTCTCGGGCACCTCGATCTGGGCGGTGACGGCGTGCGACTTGTTTTTCATCGTGACAACGGAGTTCTCCGACAGCCGGCCCATCCCGCCGGAGAGGAGCTGGGTGTTGCCACGAACGAGCTGGGGGCGACCGGCCAGGTCTGGGTTGAACCGCTCGAACCGGCGATCATCGAGGGGGAGCACGTTGTACTTGCCGGCCTCGATCAGGAACAGCCGCTGCAGCTCGGCAAGTTTCTCAGGCTGCTCCTTCGCCAGGTCGTGCGCCTGAGTCCAGTCGTCGGGGCCGTAGAGCTCCCAGATGTCGTCGTCGAAGGCGGGCATCTCGGTCACTACCCACGGGATGCTGTGCCTGGTCACGGCAGTCCAGCCCTGGTGGTAGATACCACGGTTGCAGAACATCTCGAAGTACTGGGTCGTGTGCCGGTCGTCGGCCTCGGCGTCGTCGAACGAATACGCCATCGAGACACCCTGCAACGGGGCCTGCTGGACGCCGTTGACGCTGGTGGGCTCGGGCAGCCCGGCCGCCTCGAGTACGGTCGGAGCCAGATCGATGACGTGGTGGAATTGCGATCGGATCTCGTCCCGCGCCGAGATGCCGTTGGGCCAGTGCACGATCGTGCCGTTGCGCGTGCCGCCCCAGTGCGAGGCGACCTGCTTGGTCCACTGGTAGGGGGTGTCCATCGCATGCGCCCAGCCGACCGCGTAGTGGTTGTACGCCGCCGGCGTGCCGAAGTCATCGATACGTGAGGTCATGAACTCGACCGTCTCGAGGCCGCCTGCGCCATTGAGCACGATGAGCTCGTTGAAGCAGCCGTTGGGCGTCCCCTCGGCTGACGCTCCGTTGTCGCCGATGATGTAGTAGATCAACGTGTCGTGCAGGATCTCCAGGTCCGCGAGTGAGTCGATCAGCCGGCCAACATGGTGGTCGGTGTGCTCCAGGAAGCCGGCGTAAACCTCCATCTGTCGCACGAGCGCCGGTTTGAGGTCGTCGGGCATGTCCTCCCAGGCGGGAATCTCCTCCGGCCGTGCCGTGAGCTCGGCGTCCGCGGAGATCACCCCGAGCTCCTTTTGCCGGGCGAACGTGCGCTCGCGTAGCGCGTCCCACCCGTCGTCGAACTGCCCGTGGTACCGCTCCGACCATTCGGGCGGGACGTGGTGCGGGGCATGGGTGGCACCCGGGGCGAAGTAGATGAAGAACGGCTTATCTGGCGTCAGCGCCTTCTGCTGACGGATCCAGTCGATCGCCTGATCGGTCATGTCCTCGGTGAAGTGGTAGCCCTCCTCCGGGGTGCGGTCCGGCTCGACGGGCACGGTGTCCCGGTAGATCGCAGGTGCGTACTGGTTGGTCTCACCGCCGATGAAGCCGTAGAAGTGCTCGAAGCCGGAGCCGGTCGGCCACTGGTGGAACGGGCCTATCGGGCTGGTCTCCCAGACCGGTACCTCGTGGCACTTGCCGAACTGCGCGGTCGAGTAGCCGTTCAGCCGGAGCGTCTCCGCGAGCGGCGCGGCGATGTTCGGGCGGATCGAGTTGTATCCGGGAGCCGAGGTGGCCATCTCGGTGATGCCGCCCATGCCGACCGAGTGGTGGTTGCGGCCGGTCAGGAGCGCCTGCCGGGTGGGCGAGCACAGCGCGGTCGTGTGGAAGCGGTTGTACCGCAGGCCGTTTGCAGCGAGCCGCTCCGCGGTTGGTGTCGCACAGGGTCCACCGAAGGCGCTGGAGGCGCCGAAGCCGCAGTCGTCGATCAGGACGATGAGCACATTCGGGGCCTGCTCCGGCGGCCGCAACGGCTCGATCGGCGGGAAGGACGTCGCGGGGTCCTTGGCGTCGTAGGTGATCAGGCCGGCGTACGGCCGATCCGGGATCGGCAGGACGGTGCGGGATTGCTCCTGCTGGCTGCCCATTGGTCACGCCTTTCGTCAGCTGTGTCCACGTCGTAGCGCGGTGCCACTCGGTTCCACGATTTAGGTGCGCGCAGCTGAAAGCAATCACCCGGTCCGGGTGGTTCCGGCACGGCGGTCAGCGACGACGGACCAGGAACGACGGGATCCCATCGACGGGGTCGCCGGCCCCGACGTAGTCGTGCGCACGAAGGCGACACCAGGCCGGAATGTCGACTGCCGCTGCGGGATCATCGGCCACCACGGCGACGACGCCGCCGATGCCGACCGCCTCGATTTGCCGCGCAAGCTCGATGACCGGCAGCGGGCAGCGCATTCCGCGGCAGTCGAGCACGAGGTCGGGGGTCACAGCCGATCCACCCCGGCCGTGGCCCGTACTCGTTCCACCACGCCCGGCAGCACGTCGAGGAAACGGTCAACCTCCGCCGACGAGGTGGTCCGCGCCAGCGAGACGCGCACGTTGCCGTGGGTGAGGACGCCCATCGCCGCTAGCACGTGACTCGGACGCAACGTGCTGGCCGTGCATGACGACCCGCTGGAGACGGCGAAACCCTCCCGATCCAGCTCCGTCAGCAATGCCTCACCATCGACGTAGAGGCAGGAGAACGTCATCAAATGCGGTAATCGCTCGGTCGGGTGACCGACGACCTCGACGTCCGGCACGAGCAGCGGCACCTGGGCCCTGATCCGTTCGATCAGGTCGTGGTGCGTGACCGCGAGCGTCTCTGCTTCCTCGCTTCGGGCCCGCAGAGCCGCCGCCGCTGCGAGCGCAGCCGGGACGTCCTCGAAACCCGGCACCCGGCCCGACCCCCGCTCGTCGTGGGGTGTCGGCAGGCGCCACCGGGTTCCGCGCCGGATCGCGAGCACACCGACCCCCGCCGGACCGCCCCACTTGTGCGCACTCGCTGCCAGCAACGTCCACGGCTTTGGAACCGGCAGTCGACCGACGACCTGCGCCGCGTCGACGAGCAGCGGTATACCACGTGCGGCGCAGGAGGCGGCGACATCGTCTACCGGCTGCACGGTGCCCACCTCGTGATTCGCTGCCTGCAGACAGGCCAGCGCCGTGTCGTCGGTGAGCAGGTCCGCAAAGACGTCCGCGTCGACTCGACCAGCGCGGTCGACTGGCACGTGGGTGACGTCGCCACCCGCCCGCTGGTGCGTTTCGGCTGCGAAAAGCACGCTCGAGTGCTCGACGGCGGATACCACCAACCGGTTGCCGACCCGCCGGCGGCCAAGTGTGGTACCCAGCACGGCGAGATGAACGGCCTGGGTACCCGAGGTGGTGAACGACACCTCGTCGGTGCGGGCGCCAACCAGCGACGCGACGACCTCCCGAGCGTTGTCAAGCAGCAGTCGGGCACGCCGCGCGCCGCCGTAGAGCCGGGCCGGGTCGGCCCACCCGTCGTCGAGCGCCGCCAGGAGCACCTCACGCGCGGCCGGGTGCAGCGGTTCGGTGGACGCAGCGTCGAAGTATCCGTCCACGCCACGCACGGTAATCGCCATCCTCGCCCGCTGCCGGTCCTCCCCAGCCGCTAGGGTGACATCCGCAGGACAAGCTTGCCCTCCGCGTCTCGGCCGACGTGCCGGCGCAGGCGTGGGGAGCCGGGTGGAAGGGCGCCTTGTGGGTCTACACCGCAGCGATCGACCGGCCGGGCGGAAGGCCGCGACAACGCTGGTGCTGACGGCCGCGACGCTCGGGCTGAGTGGCTGCGCGGCCGAGTTGGTCGACCAGTGGGGGCGGGGTGGGCTGCCGGAGCCCGCTACCGAACAGACGCCCCTGGTCGGCAACTTGTGGATCGGTACCTGGGTGGCCGCGCTGGCCGTGGGCGTGCTGGTATGGGGCCTCATCCTGTGGTCGGCGTTCGTCTACCGCCGCCGTGATGTCAGCCTGCCGCCGCAAACCAGGTACAACCTGCCCATCGAGTTCCTCTATACCATCGCCCCGTTCACAATCATCGCTGCGTTGTTCTTCTTCACCGTGCAGAATCAGGACGAGCTGCTGGAGGTCAGCGAGGATCCGGACGTCACCATCGGCGTCGTCGGCCAGCAGTGGGCGTGGACGTTCAACTACCTCGACGACGACGTCTACGACACCGGAACGACGACCGATCCCACGACCTTGTACCTGCCGGTCAACCAGACTGTTCGGTTCGAGCTAGAGTCCCCAGACGTCATCCACTCGTTCTGGGTGCCGTCTTTCTACATGAAGATGGACGTGATCCCTGGCAAGACCAACACGTTCCAGGCGACGCCCAACCGGGAGGGGCGTTTCGCCGGCAAATGCGCCGAACTGTGTGGCGTCTACCATTCCCGGATGCTGTTCAACGTCGAGATTGTCTCGCAGAATGAGTACGAGGAGCACCTCGACACCCTTCGCGATCTCGGCCAGACCGGCGAGGTCGACGCTCCGCTGCGCGGATCGTTCTCGACCGAGCCCCTGAGCCAGACCGGGAGTGACCAGTGACCACGTACGTCGAGCGCACCGCCACGGTTGTCCCCGAGCCGGTGACGCGGCCCAGGAAGCCGGGCAGTCTGGTCGTCCGGTGGATTACCTCCACCGACCACAAGGTGATCGGCTACCTGTACCTGTTGACGTCATTCGGGTTCTTCCTCGTCGCCGGCCTGATGGCATTGCTCATGCGAGCTCAGCTGTGGCTGCCGCAGGGACGCGTCGTCACCGACGCCTTCTACAACCAGCTGTTCACCATGCACGGCACGATCATGTTGCTGTTGTTTGCGACGCCGCTGTTCATCGGCTTCGCCAACGTGGTCATGCCGTTGCAGATCGGCGCCCCCGATGTCGCATTCCCGCGGCTGAACATGTTCAGCTACTACCTGTTCTTGTTCGGCGGGCTCATCGCGTTGTCCGGGTTCATCACCCCTGGCGGCGCGGCCGACTTCGGCTGGACGGTCTACTCCCCGCTGAACAACGACGTATACACCCCTCAGGTCGGCGGCAACCTGTGGATCATGGGTCTCGCGCTCGCCGGTTTCGGCACGATCCTCGGCGGGGTCAACTTCGTCACGACGATCATCTGCATGCGAGCCCCCGGAATGACGATGTTCCGGATGCCGATCTTCACCTGGAACATCCTCGTGACCAGCATCATGGTGCTGATGGTGTTCCCGCTGCTCGCGGCCCTGCTGTTCGTCCTGTTCTCCGACCGCAACTTCGGCAGCCACGTCTTCGATCCGTCAAGCGGCGGAGCGATCCTGTTCCAGCACCTGTTCTGGTTCTTCGGGCACCCCGAGGTCTACATCATCGCGCTGCCCTTCTTCGGCATCATCACCGAAGTCCTCCCGGTGTTCAGCCGGAAGCCGATCTTCGGGTACAAGAGCCTGATCGGTGCGACGATCGCCATCGCAGCGCTCTCGATGGCCGTGTGGGCGCACCACATGTTCGTGACCGGCTCGGTCAACCTGCCGTTCTTCGCGATCATGACCATGCTCATCGCGATCCCAACCGGCGTGAAGTTCTTCAACTGGATCGGCACACTCTGGGGTGGCTCGATCACGTTCGAGACCCCGATGTTGTGGGCCCTCGGGTTCCTCGTCACATTCCTGTTCGGCGGACTGACCGGGATCATCCTGGCGTCCCCGCCGCTGGACTTCCAGGTCTCCGACTCGTACTTCGTGGTCGCGCACTTCCACTACGTCGTGTTCGGCACGGTCGTGTTCGCTATGTTCGCCGGCTTTTACTTCTGGTGGCCTAAGATGACCGGCCGGATGCTCGACGAGCGGCTGGGGAAGATCCACTTCTGGATGTTGTTCATCGGGTTCCACACCACGTTCCTGGTCCAGCACTGGCTCGGCGTGGAAGGTATGCCGCGGCGATACTCCAGCTACCTTCCCGAGGACGGCTTCACGTTCCTGAACCAGGTGTCGACGGTCGGGGCGTTCCTGCTCGGTGCCTCGACGCTGCCGTTCCTGTACAACGTATGGAAGACGTTCCACGCGCCGAAGGTCGCCGTCGATGACCCGTGGGGGTGGGGCGCCTCGCTGGAATGGGCGACGTCCTGCCCACCGCCGCGGCACAACTTCACGTCGATCCCGCGCATCCGCAGCGAGCGGCCCGCCTTCGACTTCAAGTACCCCGAGGTCGCCGCGATTCAGGAGAAGAAGCCCGCTGATGCCGGTGTGCTGCAAGAAGCCTTCGGCGCGGCCGACACCCAGGAGCGCCCGTCGTGAGGATGGAAGGCGTCATCTTCACGATTCTCACGGTGTTCTTCATCATCGTGACACCGATCTACTGGTACCTCTCCCATGACCCGACCGGCACCACGGCGCTGGTACTCACCTTCGGGCTGTCCGCGCTGGTCTCGTTCTACCTGCTCTACACGTCCCGGAAGGTCTACCCACGACCCGAGGACCGGCTTGACGGGGAGATCGAGGAAATGGCGGGGGAGTACGGGTTCTTCAGCCCGCATTCCTGGTGGCCGCTGGCCTGCGCCGGCTCTGCTGCGGTGGTGGTGCTCGGGCTGGTGTTTGCGTGGTGGCTGTTCATCATCGGGGTTGCGTTAGGTGCGATGGCCGTGGTCGGTTTGATCTTCGAGTACTACCGCGGAGAGTTCGCGCACTGACCTGTGCGGGACTAAGCCGCGCCGGACTCACCCAGGACGATTTCGGCTACGGCGCGCCAGCCGTCAGCGTCACCTGTCGGTGTCGTCACGATCAACCCCTGACTCTGCGCATTCGCTGGCAGTAGCTCGTCGTCGGCGAACACGATCTCGGAGTGCAATCTCGGCGCGTCCGGGTGGCTGACCTCCAGGTGAATGTGCGCCGGCGGTGGGTTTGCCTCGCCCCGGTAATGGGCCGGCCGCACCGTGTTGACCTGGAAGTTGCCCCGGGCGTCGGTCTGGACGCTGCCGCCGAGGTAACAGCAGAGCATGTCGTCGGTGCCGTGCCCAGGGCCATATTCACCGTTGGCATCGGTCTGGTACATGGTCAGCGTGGCGCCGGCCAGCGGCGCGCAGTCGTGCGCATAGACGGTTCCCACGACTACCAACGGCTCGCCGCCGGCCGTGGTCGCCGTGACTGCGTTGATCGGTCCGAATGTCACCGTGGCGTCGTCGTCGACGACCACGGCTGTGGCGGCGGAGCACCGATCGCCCCCAGGGGTGGTCGTCGGCACCGGCTCGCCCGGGCTGGCGGAATCGTCGACTGTGGTGGACTCGATATCGCGTGCCTCGCTGGGTTCGTTTGACGAGTCGGCGTCGCACGCGGTGAGCACCGATGCTGCCAGCAGGACGACAGCGATGCCGAGACGAATCGGCGAAGGCACAGCCGTGAGCCTAAGGTTCCGCAAGTGGGTTGGACAGGCAGGTCGAGTCGGCGTCGCGGGCCCGCTGCCGGGTGGGGGCGGGAACCTGGCGGTTGCGAGCCGTGGCGAGGACGGACCCGACCAGGATGAGCGCGAAGCCGACCAGTATTGGGACGGTCACGGCTTCGTCCAGGACGATGGCCCCCAGCACCAGAGCGACCGCAGGGTTCACATAGGTGATCACGACCGCGCGAGCGGGGCCGACTTCGGCGATCAGCTGGAAGAAGACGACGAACGCGATGGCTGTGCACACGACCGCCAGGGCGATCACGGACAGCCACGCCTGTGCCGACACCGGGCCACTGGGCCACTGGCTCCAGCCGAACGGCAGGTAGATCACGGCGGTGATCGCGAGCGAGGCTGCGACGACCCCCAGGCCGGGCAGGCTGGACAGATAGCGGGACAAGATCAGCGGGCCCAGCGCGTAGCAGAACGCGACGACCACGATGGCTGCGACCGATCCGAGGTCGCCTGCGTCGACGTCGAAGCCCACCAGCGCTGCGACGCCGGCGAAGCCGATGAGCAGGCCGGCCACCCTCCGGCCCTCGATCCGCTCGTGTCCGGTGGCCCACACCAGGACCGCGCCGACCAGCGGAACTGCAGCGACCAGCAGGCCGGTCAGCGAGCTGGACAGACGTAGCTCGGCGTAGCTGAGCAGCAGCCACGGGATGCAGATCTCGATCACCGTGTAGACGAGTAGCGGACGCCAGAACGGCAGGAGCGGGCGCAGCTGCGCGTTCATCGCCGCGATCGGCAGGAGAAGGGCCGCGGCGAGCACGGTGCGGGCAAGCACGAGGGCGGCCGGAGAGAACTCTGCGACGGCGACCTTGATCAGCAGGTACGGGATGCCCCAGATGACGCCCATCGCGATGAACAACACCCAGCCGCGCCGCGACACCGGCACCCCTTTCGACGACCCGGCTGGAGTCTTTCAAACGGGTCCGACAGGTAGGTGGAGGGTGGGCTCAGCGTTCGTGACCGGGGATCTGGCTGGGTTCGCCGCCGCCCCCGGCGGCGTCCAGGGCGGGCTGTTCGTCGGCATGGCCGTCCGGCTGACCGTCGCCATGCCCGTCACCATGCCCGTCATGATGTGCCAGCTCGAGCTCATGGGTCGTCGGCTTCTGTACCACGTCGCCGAAGTAGAACGACGAGAGCCGGGCGCGGACCTTCTCGATTCGCCGGCGTGGTGCCGGGATTCCGTTCTCGTCCGTTTCCGGTTCGAGCTGGATC
>DASSDH010000048.1:0-6565 GCA_035697245.1 Jiangellaceae bacterium | reverse complement strand
CCGCGGGTGTCGCCGGTGTGGTTCTCGCTGGTCGACCACCGGGTCGCCTACTGGCTCTCGTCGCCCGACGCACGCCACTCGCGGAACATCGAGCAACGACCGGAGGTGAGCATGGTGGTCTTTGACTCGAGTGCCGACCCGCACACCGGCCAGGCCGTCTACCTGGACGCCACCGCCGGCCGGGTGCCCGACGACGAGCTCGGGGGCGCCTGCGCCGAGGCGTTCCGCGACGTCGACGACGAGCTCTCCTACACCTCCGAGACTCTGCGAGATGAGCCGTTCGTGCTTTACCGGGCGCGTGTCACGGCCTGGGAGATCCACGTCCGCGGACGCGACTTCGGTGACGGCACGGGCTCGGACCAGCGGGTGCCGGTCCAGCTCTGAGTGGGCTGAAACCGGCGTGCAGCCGCTCGACCTGCAGCACCGCGGCCGGGTGCTCCGGTTCACCGGACATTGCGGCGGCGGCCAGGCGCAGGTGCGGCAGCGCCTCGGCGTAACGGGACTGCCACCGCCCCACCGGTCTCGAAGACAACGACCTCTTCATCTGGCGCCGTCCGTGCCCGCACTGCATGTGTTCTCAGCTGTGCGTCTTACCGCCGCGATTGACGCGGATCTCGATCGAGCTGGCTGGGAGACGGCGAAGAACGCCCTCGTCTGCCGCTGAGAGTGAGACCGGCGCGTGTCTAGGCCGCTTGGTACGGCCTAGTCATAGCGCGATTAGAAGCGAAAGCGGACCGTGAAAAGTTCTCCATTTCGACCAGTGATTAACCACAGGGTTCGAGTAAGCACGACAAGGTCCCGTCGGAGTGGAGCTGAGGGGATTTGAACCCCTGACCCCCTCGATGCGAACGAGGTGCGCTACCGGACTGCGCCACAGCCCCAGGAAACCCGCGTCACGATAACACCCGGGCTCGGGCCGCTCCGAATCAGCCGAGGCGTCAGTCGCCGACCGCAGGGCGGTGCTCTGGCAGGTCGTCGACGTTCTCGCCGACGGCCTCCGGGATCGCGATGGGCCGCGGCATCGGGATGGACTCGGCCGGCTCCAGCCGTCCGGACGTCCATGCGCCTGGATGGGAGAGATCGATGCTCCGGGTCGCCAGTTGAGGTGCCTTGGGCTTGGTCAGGTACGTCGGCAACGGCACCGGAACCGGCTCCCACTCGTCCGGGGCGGCCGGCTTCGACGGCACCGGCTCATCGAGTGCTGCGATCCGCGGCGAGGCGATGACCGCTGCCACGGTCGGCTCGAGTCGTCGGCGGCGGGCCCGGCTGTTCGCCTCGGCAGCGGCGGCTCGTCGGGCCAGCCGGACAAAGACGCCGAGCACCAGAGTGGGCGTGGCGACGGACCACAGTGGAATCCTTCCGACCACCGCGGCGACGGTCACTCCGACAAGGGCAATCACCAGCACGGCCAGAACGCGCCGCCGCCGGCGAGCGGCCCGACCGTAGTCGGTGGAGAGTTCGACGCCCCGCTCGTTCACCGTGACGACAGCCGGCTCGGCCGTATCAACAGCCAGGCTCGCGTGCCGGGCCTGGGTCCGCGCACTGGGGGTCAGCGAATCCGCCGGGCCCAGCACGCGCACGCCGCGGGCCAGGTCAGCTTCGCGAGCCTGGTCGACCTCTTCGTTTCGACGGACCCAGCGGGGCACCAACACAGCGGCCCACGCGGCCACGATTGCCGCATAGATCAACCCACTCGACCCCACGGAACCTGACGCTAGGGCCCGTCGCGTCCGCTCTGACGGATTTGAACGGTGTGTCGCCCGTAAACGCCTGTGACTGGTGTGACACTCGCTGCGTTACACCACCAGGCTTGTCAGTACGTCACCAGGCGTACAAGCCTGGTGACGTACCGAAAGGCATGGTGAACGTGGTCATTCCGGCACGATGGGCCGCGGTCGCGCGGACGCCCGATGATCGGAAGGTCAGGCGGACTGGCGGGAGGCGCGCCAGCGGCGCATCAGACCATCGGGGACCTCGTCGGCGGTGAGCGCGAACGACAGGTGATCGCGCCAGTCGCCGTCGATGTGCAGGAAGCGTTCGCGGATGCCCTCCTGGCGGAAGCCGAGCTTCTCGACGACGCGCAACGAGGCTTGGTTCTCCGGCCGGATGTTCACCTCGATGCGGTGCAGGCCGACGGTGAAGAAGCAGTGGTCGACGGCCAACGCGAGCGCGGTGGGGATCACCCCCCGGCCGGCCACGTCGCGCGCGACCCAGTACCCAGCGCTGCCCATCCGCGCGGATCCCCAGGTGATGCCGGACACCGTGAGCTGGCCGGCGAGATCCCCCCGGTAAGTGACGGCCCACGGCAGCGCCTCGCCAGCCCGCGCTTGGGCTGAATACCGGCGGACCATCTGGCCGAACGTCGCTGGGAACCCGCTTCGGGTGATCGGCGGGGTCGGCTCCCACGGCCGCAACCAGTCCGCATTCCGGGCCCGCAGCGCCGTCCAGGCTCTGCCGTCGCGGAATCGCAGCGGGCGCAGCTCAACGGAGCCCTCGGCGAGCCGAACGGGCCAGTCCAACCGCTCCCCGCTGTTCAGTGGTCCCCTCCATGGGCTTGCTCGACGGCATGCCCGAGAACGCCCGACAGCACGCCGATCCCGTCGCGGACCCCACCGGGCGAGCCGGGCAGGTTCACGATCAGCGTCGTCCCGGCCAGTCCGACGATCCCGCGCGAGAGCACCGCGGTCAGCACGCCAGCCTCCGCGCCCCGAGCTCGGATCGCGTCGGCGACTCCGGGAACCTCCCGGTCGATCACCCGCCGGGTCATCTCCGGGGTCAGGTCTCGGGGGGTCAGCCCGGTGCCGCCAGTCGTCACCACCACGTCGTACTCCGCTGACACCGCGTCGCGCAACGCCATCTCGACCGGGTCACCGTCGGGGACGACCTGCGGGCCGTCGACCTCGAAGTCCATCTCGCGCAGACCGTCGCGCGCCACGGGCCCTGCCCGGTCGTCGTACACGCCGGACGCCGCGCGGGTAGAGACGGTCACGACGAGTGCTCTCACGAGACGTCCTGAACGACGCCCTCGGATCCCCGACGCCAGGCGCCGGACCGGCCGCCGGTCTTCTCCTCGATCCGGACGTCTGTGATGACCGCGCTCCGGTCGACGCCCTTGACCATGTCCACGACGGTAAGCGCTGCCGTCGCCACTGCGGTCAGTGCCTCCATCTCGACGCCGGTGCGATCGGCGGTGCGGACTGTCGCGGCAATCTCCACCCCGTCGTCTGCCACCGACACGTCCACGGAGACTCCATGCAGCGCCAGCGGATGACACAGCGGGATGAGGTCAGGCGTGCGCTTGGCGCCCTGGATGCCGGCGACCCGCGCGACGCCGAGCACGTCACCCTTCGGTACGCCGGACCCCCGCAACAGCGCGACGACTTCTGCCGACACGAGGACCCGGCCGCTCGCCCGCGCCGTTCGGACGGTGACGTCCTTGCCGGAGACATCGACCATGCGGGCCGCACCCTGGTCGTCGACATGGGTCAGCCGCTCACCCACGATGGTCAGCCCCTCCGGCGTTCGAGCAGGACGGTGTCGACCACCTGTCCCGCGGCGACCTCGGTCACTTGCTCGGGAACGACGACGAGGGCATTGGCGTAGGCGAGGTCGGCCAGCAGGTGCGACGCCTGCCCGGCGAGCGGCGTCACCAGATACGAGCCATCCGGGGCGGGTGACCATCGGGCCCGGGCGAACTGCCGTTTGCCCTCGGGCGAGCGCAGAGTCGTCTGCAACACCGCCTTGACACTGGGCCGGTGCAGGCGGGACACGCCCAGCATCTTCCGGATCGCCGGCCGTACGAACACCTCGAAGGACACGAATGCGCTGACCGGGTTGCCGGGCAGGGTGAAGATCGGGGTCGCCTCTTCGCCGACGGTCCCGAAGCCCTGTGGCATCCCTGGTTGCATCGCGACCTTGTCGAAGGTCACGGTGCCGACGGTGGAGAGGACCTGCTTGACCACGTCGTAGGCACCGGCACTGACGCCGCCGCTCGTTACGATCATGTCGGCCCGCACGAGCTGGTCCTGAATCCGGCCCAACAACGCCCTCTCGTCGTCGGGCACCGGAGCGACGCGGTACGCCACGGCACCCGCCTCGCGGGCCGCGGTCGTCAGCAGGAACGAGTTCGAGTCGGTGATCTGCCCGAGGTCCACCGGCTGGCCGGGCTCGACGAGCTCCCGTCCGGTAGATATGACGACGACCCGTGGCCTGGGCTGCACCCTCACCCGTTCCTTGCCGACGGCTGCCAGCAGACCGATTTGCGCCGCCCCGAGGAATGTCCCTGCGGCGAGGACGGTGTCGCCGGCCTGAACGTCCTCCCCGACCCGGCGCAGATGCCGTCCGGCCGGCGCGGCCAGCGTGATCTGCACCCGTGCAGTACCGCCGTCTGTCTGCTCCACCGGAACGACTGCGTCGGCACCGGCGGGCATCGGGGCACCGGTCATGATCCGGGCGGCAAGCCCTGGGCCGATCGCGGCCCGTTCGGTCTCCCCCGCAGCGATGTCGGTGACGACGGGCAGCTCGACCGGAGCGTCCTCACTTGCGGCCCGGACATCCTCAGCTCGCACGGCATACCCGTCCATCGCGGAGTTGTCGAACTGCGGCAGCGGCCAGGGCGCCACGACGTCCTCGGCGAGGACGCAGCCATGTGCATCGAGGAGCTGGACGTCGAGGGGGGTCAACGGCCGGACGATGGACAAGACGTCGGAGAGGTGGTCGGCGACGCGTTTCACCGATCCGCCTCCTTGCTGGCCTCCTCGTCGGCCGGTAGCTCCTGGACGAATTCTCGCAACCAGGATCTGAACTCCGGCCCCAGGTCGGGGCGCTCGGCCGCCAGTCGGACGGTCGTGCGCAGATAGTCCAACCGGTCACCGGTGTCGTATCGCCGACCCCGGAACACGACGGCACGCATCCCGCCGCCCTTCTCGGCCGGAGTGGTGATCAGCGTCTTCAGGGCGTCGGTGAGCTGGATCTCACCGCCACGGCCGGGCTTCGTATCGCGCAGCGCGTCGAATACGGCCGGGTCCAGCACGTACCGGCCGATGATCGCCAGGTTGCTCGGGGCCTCGCCGGGTTCGGGCTTTTCCACCAGGTCGGTCACGTCGACGACGCCACTGGCCGGGTCGCCGGCGATCGCGGCGCAGCCGTAGAGGTGAGTCTTCTCCGGGTCGACCTCGATCAACCCGATCACGCTGCCGCCATGCCTGCGCTGGACGTCGAGCATCGTCGGCAAGAGCGGGTCACGGGCGTCGATCAGGTCGTCGCCGAGCAGAACGGCGAACCGCTGGTCGCCTACATGGCGGGCCGCGCAGAGAACCGCGTGGCCCAGGCCCAGCGGATCGCCTTGCCGCACATAGTGCACGTCGGCGAGCACCTGGGACTTCTGCACTCGCTGCAATCTCAGATGGTCACCCTTTGCTTCGAGCGCGGCCTCGAGCTCCCAGGCCCGGTCGAAGTGGTCTTCGAGGTTGCGCTTGTTCCTGCCGGTGACCAGGAGCACGTCGTCCAGGCCGGCCGCCACCGCTTCCTCCACGACATACTGAATCGCCGGCTTGTCGACGACCGGCAGCATCTCTTTCGGGGTTGCCTTGGTGGCAGGCAGGAAGCGAGTGCCGAGGCCGGCGGTCGGGATCACCGCCTTGGTGACGGCATCGGTCCGCGACGTCATGGGGGCACCATAGCCGCCGGCTCGCTCCCGGAGTGCGCGCCGTTAGTACCGTGGCGGCTGTGGTGAGCCCCGCGGCGGGTGGAGTGGCCGAGGCGAAGAAGGCGCTGCGGCGACGGGTGCTGGACACCCGATCAGCCCTCGACGCAGGCGACCTCGCCCAGGCCGCGCGGGGGTTGCGCGATGTGCTGCTCGTAGCCCCGGAGGTCGCCGGCGCGGGCCGAGTCGCCGCGTACGTCTCCGTGGGACGCGAGCCGGGCACCGGCCCGCTGATCGAGGAGCTGTCCGACCGTGGTGTCGAGGTACTGCTGCCGCTCCTCCAGAACGACGGCGACCTCGACTGGGCGTTATACGAGGGGCCGCGTGCCCTTGCCCGGATGGCGCGTGGGCTGCTCGAGCCGACCGGCGAGCAGCTCGGCCTCGACGCCGTCGCCTCGTGCGACGCGGTGCTTGTGCCCGGCCTCGCCGTCGATCGCGGTGGCGGCCGGCTCGGCCGCGGCGGCGGCTCGTACGACCGGGCCCTCGCCCGCGTCGGCGCCCGCGCCTTCACCTGCGTCCTGCTCCACGACGGCGAGGTGCTCGACCTCCCGGTTCCCCGGGCTGCACATGACGTCCGCGTCGCGGCCGCTGCCACGCCGACAGCGCTTCACCGCCTGCGCCGTATTCGGTAGGAATGCGGCGGAAACGGCGACGGGTTCACCATGCCTGCTCCCGGATTCGGGCAGCGGACGCCACGAAAAAGGGTTTGCGTGGCTTGGATCTTGACGAGGTGGAGCCTGCTGGGCAGCGTATGGGCATGGCAAACCAGACCCGTCAGGTACACTCGAGCCTTTACGGGCTCTTCGTCGTCATCGCCGGAGTGATCTTGATTGCGGCCGGGGTGGTTACCTACCTCGTGGT
>DASSDH010000047.1:0-3036 GCA_035697245.1 Jiangellaceae bacterium | reverse complement strand
TGTGCCAGCTCGAGCTCATGGGTCGTCGGCTTCTGTACCACGTCGCCGAAGTAGAACGACGAGAGCCGGGCGCGGACCTTCTCGATTCGCCGGCGTGGTGCCGGGATTCCGTTCTCGTCCGTTTCCGGTTCGAGCTGGATCGGGACCTGGCGCCGGTGCGCGGTGAGTTCGTAAGCGGCCACCTGAGAGATCGGAGCGTGCAGTTCGGAGTACTCGCCCTCCGGGCTGACCATGATGACGCCGGACTCGCGGCCGTGCATCACCTTGTCCCTGTCGCGGCGCTGCAACCCGATGCACATCCGTTTGGTCACCCAGAACATGACCGGCGGCAGGATGATCACCGCGAACCGCATGAACCAGGTGATCCAGTTGACGGGTATCTCGAAGATCGTCGCAAAGAAGTCGTTGCCGCCGGCGATCCACAACAGAATGTAGAACGTGATGAACGCCACGCCGATCCCGGTGCGGACCGGCTGGTTGCGCGGCCGATCCAGGATGTGGTGCTCGTTGTGGTCTCCGGTGATCCATTGCTCCAGCCACGGATAGAGGATCAACGGGGTCAGGATCAGCCCGGGCAGAACCGCCGCGGGTATGAGCACGTTCCAGCTCAGGGTGAACCCGAACAGCGTGGTCTCCCAGTTGGGCATGATGCGTAGGGCGCCGTCGAGGAAGCCGACATACCAGTCCGGTTGCGTCCCGGCGCTGACCAATGCCGTGTCATAAGGCCCCCACAGCCAGACCGGGTTGATCTGGATGGCCGCCGACATCAGCACGATCATGCCGAAAACGACGAAGAAGAACCCGCCCGCCTTGGCCACGTAGATCGGCAGCAGCGGGAAACCGACGACGTTGTGCTCGGTACGCCCGGGACCGCCCCATTGGGTGTGCTTCTGGTACCAGATCAGTATCAGGTGCACGGTGACCAACGCCAGGATTAGCCCGGGGACGAGCAGGATGTGGATCGGGTAGAGCCGGGCGATTACGTCGTCGCCGGGGTACTCGCCCCCGAACAGGAAGAACGACAGGTAGGTCCCGACCACAGGGGTGGCGAGCATGCCGCCCTCGATGATCCGCATTCCGGTGCCCGAGAGTAGGTCGTCCGGCAGTGAGTAGCCGCTGAAGCCCGCGGCCACTCCAAGCACCAGGAGCAGCGAGCCGATGACCCAGTTGATCTCGCGAGGCTTGCGAAACGCTCCGGTGAAGAAGATGCGCAGCATGTGCACCGACATTGCGGCCAGGAACAGCAGCGCCCCCCAGTGATGGATCTGGCGCATCAGCAGCCCACCACGCACCTCAAAGGACAGGTCCAGCGTGGAGGCAAACGCTTCCGACATCTTCACGTCGTGCAGCGGGACGTACGCGCCGTCGTAGAAGACCTCCGCACTCGACGGCTTGAACCACAAGGTCAGAAACACCCCCGACAGGAGCAACACGATGAAGCTGTAGAGGGCGATCTCGCCGAGCAGGAACGTCCAGTGGTCGGGGAAAACCTTCCGGAGGTTGCGCCTGAGCCAGTTGTTTATGGTGATGCGGTCGTCGACGAAGCCGACGACCTTACCTGCAGCGTTGACAACGACGCTCATCCCCGCTCCCAGTAGCTCGGTCCCACCGGCTCGGTGAAGTCGCTCTGTGCCACCAAGTATCCCTCGTCGTCGACGGTGATCGGAAGCTGCGGCAGGTTCCGCGCCGCCGGGCCGAAGATGACCTCGCCGTTGTCGGCGAGGTCGAAGGTGGACTGGTGGCAGGGGCAGATCACGTTGTGCGACGTCTGCTCGTAGAGGTTGATCGGGCAGCCGACGTGGGTGCAGATCTTGGAGTAGACGAGGATGCCTTCGACGCTCCAGTTCTCTCGTCCGGGTGCGGCGGTGATCTCCTCGGGCAACATCCGGACCATGATCACTGCCGACTTCGCCCGCTCGTTGAGGCGGTCGGGACCTTCCTCTGGGAGGTCCTCGAAGGTCTCCGGCATGGCATTGACCAGTGACCCGATCTCGAGGTCGGCCGGCCGGAGCGGTCTCGGCTCGGGGGCGTCGGTCATCACCCGCACGTTTGGGCCCCAGATCGTGTGGGCCTTGACGTTGCCAGGCAGCGGACCCAGGTCACGCAGTAGGACGACGGCCGGCAATGGAAGCAGCAGCATCGCGCCGATCAGCGAGTTGCGGATCAGCTTGCGCCGACCGAACCCACTGTCGTCCGCGCCCTGCTCGAACTCGGCGAGAGTGGCCGCGCGGACCTCGTCGGTGCTTCGCAACGAGTGCCGTTCGTGGACCACCTCGTGGTCGGGCATGAGCTTCTTGGCCCAGTGGATGGCTCCCGTACCGATCAAGAACAGGGCCAGCCCCAGGGTCAGGCCCAGCGCCAGGTTGGAGTTTCGGACCGCCGCGACGACGTCCTCACCCTGGTCTGCTATCGGCAGGAACACAAAGGCGATGACGAAGCCGATGACCAGCAGCGAGGCAAGCCCGAACATGCCCGCAACCTGGCGTTCGGCTCGCCGCTCGAGCTTGGGGTCGACGTCGGCCAGCCGGACGACATCGGGCTCCACCCCGGGATCGGGGATGGGGTCGCCGTGCGGCGGCTCGAGAACCGGGCCGGCCGTCGGCTCTGCCCGTTCGACGTCGTCGCCGGGGAACTCCACCTCGACGCCGGCCCGCTCGCCGCCTGGAGCGAACTGCCCCGCCTGCTCGGACATCTGCGACCTTTCCTCGGTGCTCACGACGCCCTGCTCATGATGCCTTGGTCCCGAGCCAGGCGGCGACCCCGATCAGTCCGCCGATGCCAATCAGCCAACCCCACAGCCCCTCGGGCACCGGCCCACCGCGGCCGATCCCGAGGCCGCCCGGGTTGGGCTCCTCACCCACCGAGTCGAGGAACGCCATGATGTCCCGCTTCTCGTCCGGAGAGAGGGTGTCGTCGTTGAAGACAGGCATGGACTGCGGGCCGGTGATCATCGCCTCGTAGATGAGCCTGGGCTCAAGACCGGTGATGCTCGGCGCGTACTTGCCGTATGACAGCGCTCCGCCCTGACCGGTGGTG
>DASSDH010000046.1:0-7101 GCA_035697245.1 Jiangellaceae bacterium | reverse complement strand
GAAATGCTCACAGGACGTAGTCGCAGGCGACGCGACGGCCCGACATTGCCTAACACGTCAAGTGAAGAAGCCCCAGATCAGACGGTATTTGGCGCCACCAGGCAACACCCGCCATCACCACTCTCTGCGACTTAAACCTCTCCGGCCGCAAGGCCGTGCGGGTTCGAATCCCGCCCCGGGCACGCCGATGCGGTTCACATGGGGGACAGCCGGCGGACAGCGTCGGCGTCAAGATGGACACTTGACGCCGCCAGGTTCTCCCGCAAATGACGCCGGGAGGACGTCCCAGGGATGAGCAATACGTTCGGGGAGACGGCCAGCGACCAGGCCAGCGCGACCTGCGCCGGCGTGACGCCCAGACGTGCCGCTTCCCGCACAACGCCGGGCCGGCTGAGGCTGATCGCGCCGGATGCCTGGCGGCTGCCGTTCGAGCGGGCGTGGCGCACCACGTGACGGCACCGACCCACGCGCTGCGGGCTCAGTCCCGGGGCCGCTCCTTGTGGCCGGCCTTCAGGAGCTCGACCATCTCCGCGATGCGGGCCGCCCGGGCCTCCGGGCGCCGCTTGGTGGCGTCGATCCAGCGGAGATACGCCCGCGTGTAGAACTGTGCCAGCGAGTCGAAGCTCCGCGCCGACGACCAGCGGGATCGCGATCCGATCGCCCCGGACTGCCCAGCGCCCGACCTCGTCCCAAACGTCATTCATCCGAGCGTGTCTGCCGGGCTCAGTTGGCGAGCGTGCCGTCGAAGTCGATCGTGGCGTGGGTCGCGTCGCAGAAGGGCTTGTTCGAAGAGTGTCCGCAGCGGCACATCGCCATCGGATCGGGATGCTCGATCACCCGTCCGTCGACGTCCGTGAGCGTGACGGGGCCGGAGACGATGTAGGGACCGTTTTCACTGGGGGTGATGTTGACTTCAGCCATGGGGTTCCTCCTAGGCGATCTTGACTGTGTTGTTGATGGGGAGCTGACGGACTCGTGTGCCGGTGAGGGCCGCGATCGCGTTCGTCAGTGCCGGTGCGGCGGATGGGACGCTGACCTCGCCGACGCCGGTCGGCGGCTCGGTCGAGTCGATCAGGTGGACCTCGATCGCGGGGACCGAGCGCATCCGCACGATCGGATAGCGGTCGAAGTTCTGGGTGACGATCTCGCCGCCCTCGCCGAGCCGGACCTCGCCCCAGGCGGCGGCGCTCAGCCCGAACAGCAGCCCGCCTTCCACTTGGGCGCGGATCAGGTCCGGGTTGATCGTGATGCCGCAGTCGAGGGCGAACACGACCCGATCGATGCGGACGCGCTCGCGGGAGTCGAGCGAGATCTCGGTCACCTGCGCGCTGTGGCTGAGGAAGCTTGAGCATGCGATCCCGCGCGCGCGACCTTCCGGGAGTGGGGTGCCCCAGTCGGCGATCTCGGCCGCGAGCTCTAGCGCGCGCAGCGTTCGCGGGTTGTCGGCGAGCAGCTCGCGGCGCAGGTCGACGGGGTCGCGGCCGGCGGCGATCGCGAGCTCGTCGATCGCCGATTCACGCGCGAACTCGGTGTGCGAGTTACCGACCGATCGCCACACCATCGTCGGGACGCCGGACTCGAAGTTCGTCGACTCGAGCTTGAAGTTCTCGAACTCGTATGGAGGGTCGGCCGCGCCGGTCGTCGTGAAGAAGTCCACGCCGCCCGTGAACATGACGTCGCGCACGAACGGCAGGTTCGTCGACGTCGGCTCGGCCACGATGTGCTGGTGGTAGGCCGTCAGGCGACCTTCCGCGTCGGCTCCGGCGCGGACGCGATGGACGGCCATCTCGCGGTAGCGGCCCGTCTTGAAGTCCTCCTCGCGCAGCGACTGGACCTTGATCGGGTATTTCCAGCCGAGTGCGCGGGCGACGTGCACCGCCTCGGTCGTGGGATCTCGCTCGGCGCTCGAGTGCAGTCCGAACGATCCGCCGGCGAAGGTGACGCGTACCTCGACCTGCCCCTTGTCGATGCCGCCGGCTTGCGAGGCCGACATCCGCGTGTACTCGGGCGACTCGGTGCTGGCCCAGACCTCGAGCACGCCGTCGTCGCGCATCCGGCAGGCCGCGTTGTTCGGCTCCATCGCGGCGTGCGCCAGATATGGCAGCGCGTACGTGCCGTCGACGACCGTCGTCGCGGCTTCGAGCGCCTGCTCGGCACTGCCGTCGTCCCGTGCGACCACCGCCTGCTCGCCCGTCTCGAGCAACCGCAGATGCTCGGCAAGCAGCTCGGCCGAGCTGCGGCGCTCGGCGTCGCGGTCATCCCACTCGACGACCAACGCGCGCAGCCCACGGTAGGCGTCGGCGAGCGTCTCGCCGGCGACGGCGACGCCCTCCTCGATCGCAACGACCGCGACGACGCCAGGCTCGGCCAGCGCCGCCTGATCGTCCACCGAGGCGACCTTGGCGCCGAACCGCGGCGGGTGGAGCACGACCGCGGTCAGCATCCCGGGGACGCTCACGTCGATCGTGAACCGCGTGGCGCCGAGGATCTTCGGCACCGCGTCGACCCGCAGCCGGCCCTCGGTGCCGATCAGCTTGTAGTCGGCGGGGCCCTTGGGCTCCACGCCCTCTGGAACCGCCAGCTGCTCCGCATGCGCGGCGAGCTGGCCGAACGTCACCTGCCTGCCGCCGGCGTGACGGATGATCCCGCGGTCGAACTCGATCTCGTCGACGGGCACGTCCCACTCTTGTGCCGCGGCGGCCGCGAGCCGGGCCCTCGCCCGGGCTGCCACCACGCGGTACCTGCCCCAGAAGCCCTTCGTCGAGTTGGAGGCCCCGGTGATCTGGAGCGCGCCACCGACGTCGGGGTTCCCGTACACGTCGCGGGGCGGGCCGCCCCGTTTGAGGCGTTCACGACGCGGACCGAATCGAAATCGGCGTCGAGCTCCTCCGCGACGATCGTCGCCAGCCCCGTGTGGATCCCCTGACCCATCTCGATCTGGCTCGAGTACGCGACGATAGTCCCGTCCTCGCGGATCCGGATGTACGGGTGCACCGGGTCGGCCGCCTCCTCCGGGGTCAGCCGCCGGAACTCAGGCTCGGCCGGCGCCGTGAGCGGATCGGGCTCAGGGCCGGCGGTGAGCGTGAGCGCGGCGTCGTGGATCGCGGCTCGAATGCGCGGATAGGTCCCGCACCGGCACAGGTTCCCGCTCATCCACTCGTCGATCTTCACGTCGTCAGGGGAGGGGACTGACTCGAGCAGCGACACCGCAGCCAGCGTCTGCCCCGGCTGGCAGTAGCCGCATTGCACGACGTTGCCGCGGTGCCAGGCGCTGCGGACGGCGTCGACCACGGGACCAGAAGCTCCCTCGACCGTCGTGACGGCCTTGCCCAGCGCTCGCTCGGTCGCGGTCTGGCAGGACTTCGTGTTGCGGCCGTCGATCAGCACCGTGCAGGCCGCGCAGAAGCCGGCCCCGCAGCCGAACTTCGTGCCATGCAGACCAAGGACGTCCCGGAGCACCCATAGCAGCGGGGTCTTCGCGTGTCGGTTGTCAACCTCGACGTCGGCGCCGTTGACGACAAGCTTCACCTGAGACCTCCCTCGACCGCAGCCTGCGGGCCCTGTTGCATGGGCCGCAGGCTCGTCCCGACCCAGGTGAGGTGTCCTCACCGGATGATGGTGATTTCCGGCCCTGCATCCCCGGTGGATCCGTCGGGTCAGCTGTCACGAACGGTCATCGCCTGCTCCACGCGATGTCGGTCTCGCCCGGATTTGTCGAAGTTCGATCAGTTCGAGGCCGAGCGCCTCGATCTGCGCAAGGACGCCGAACAACGCGGACCGATCCTCGAGTAAACCGGTGAGCACGGTCTCGCTGCCTTTCAGCTCAGAAACCATCGAGGGAAAGGCCGACAGGGCGGTAGCTCCCAGCCGGCCCCGTATCCGGATCGCGTACAAGCCCGGCGGTGTGGCCACGCGATTATCCTGCAGCCCGACCTAGTGAGCTGGCGACGCCGGAATCTGGTGATTGTGCGCACGCCGGTGCTCGCGTTGTTTCGGCGATGTTCAGGAGCGCCCGGTTGAGAGGAGCCGTAGCTCCCGTGCGCGTTGAACGGCGAAAGAGCGATCGCGCGCAGCCAGCTTGGAATAGATGTTGCGGATGTGCGTATTGACCGTGTTGATGGAGACGTAGAGCTCTCGCGCGATCTCGGGCCGCGTCAGGTTTGTCGGCAGGTATCGCAGTACGCGCAGCTCGCTTGGGCTGAGCTCCTCCGGTTGCGATAGAGGCTCTCGGTCGGTGCTCGGCGCCGGCGCGCCTCGCAGCAGGTCGACGATGTCGGCGAGAAGGGCGCCATGAGCCGTTTCGTGACGCGGGAGCGCGTCGAGCAGTTCCGCCGCTTCGGTCATTGCAAACGGGAAAATCAGCCGGTCCGGCTCGGCGGCCGCGAGCGCTGCCTCGGCTGCGGCAGCGGCGGCGTCTCGATCCCCCAGGTATAGGTGCGCGGTGCCAGCGAGCAGATGCGCTTCAACGAGTGTGAACGCGGGGCCGACCGGGGGGGTGTCCCGAACCTCTTGGAGTACATCCAGCGCCGTGGCGGGGTCCCCATCCGCCATGCAGATCACTGCACGCGCGTTGTCAACGACACCCATTCGCACGAGTTCGGCTGAGAATCCGGTGAGCGTTGCGCGCGCCTCATCTGGCATTCCGAGGCGAGCCTGTGTGGTCGCGAGCCATCCGGTGATCCGCGGCGCGAGAGCGTGCACACCTGTGAGTAGCGACTGCGCCTGCGCTGCCGCCGCGAATTCCTCGAGCGCCGATCGATGTTGCCCGCGACCGGCGTGCAACATGCCCGTCGCCACGTGCAGAAGCACTGCGGCGGCCGGGTCAACGTGTGCCTCGGCGACCTCCCAGGCGCGGCGCAACCAGCGCTCTCCCTCGTCGAACTCGCCCATCCAGATCGCCATGGCGCCAACCGCCCCAAGCGCGGGCGCGAGTATCGGCCGATCGACCAAGCCATGACGCTCGGCCAGGGCTACCGCCTGAAGGCCGCGCTCGCGTGCGGTCGCGACCGACACGAGCTTTGACGGGAAACCCTGATGCGCGCGACACGCGACTTCCAGGTAGGGCCGGCCGATCGTCCGGGCGAGCGCGGCTCCCTCGGAGAGGTGCCGCTCAGCGTCAGCAAGCCGCCCAGACCACGTCTCGACGATCCCGAGATTCAGCAGCGCGACTGCCCGCAGCTCACTGCCCATCGCGATCGGATCGTTCGAGTCGTCAGCGATCGAAGCATCGAGCAGGTTGACCTGCGCGATGACTTCCGTGAACTGTCCGTTACGCCTTGCCAGCGCCAACCGCAGCGACGCGATCGCCACGGTGAGGCGGCGGCGCCGAGCCGGCGGAGCGCTCTGGACGTGGGACTCGGCCAGCGCCAGTTGAGCAGCCGCTCCCTCCAGCCGTCCGTGGTTCAGCTCACTTGCCGCGTGGGCCAGCGCCAGGTCAGGATCATCGGCTGATGCGCCCTCGGGAAACGCCTGCAGCACCGCGTCGATCGTTCCGGCTTGCCCGTCAAGCACCCACCTGAACGAGTGGTCTGCGACGAGCCGCGCGGCATCGGGCCAGTCGCCGGCCGCGAGCGTGTGTCGCACGGCCTCGACGACGTCTCCGTGATCAGCGAACCACCGTGCGGCGCGGCGGTGGAGGTCAGGGACCTCATCCGCCAACGTTCGGCGGAGCTCCAGGCGCAGGAAATCCGCCAGAAGCTGGTGGTAGCGAAACCAGGTGCGCTGAGCGTCGAGTGACACGACGAACGCGTTGGCTTCCTCCAGTTCCAGCAGCATCTGCTCCGAGCCCGAGCGGCCTACCAACAGATTGGCGAGTTCACCGTTCATGCGGTCGACAAGCGAGGTTCGCAGCAGCATGCTCTGAACCTCGCCTGATTGGCGCTCGAGCATCTCGGCCATCAGGTATTCCCCAATCGCCCTGTCGGTGCCCGAGAACTCGGCCACGAAACGCTCGGGATCCGGGTGACCGCTGAGCGAGATCACCGCGAGGCGCAGGCCAGCCGCCCAACCTTCCGTGCGCTGATACAACGCGGCCGCCCCGGCGTCGGACAGACCGATCTCGGACGCAGCCAGCAGTTCGCGCGTCTCGCGCTCGGTGAACCGTAGATCGCCGGCTCGGATCTCGGCGATCTCGTCGGCAAGCCTGAGCTGTTGCAGCCTGATCGGCGGATCCCGGCGAGACGACAGCACGACGCGCGCAGAGCTCGGCAGAATCGCGAGCAACTGCTCGAGCTGCTTGAAGGCCTCAGTTGACCTCAGCTCGTGGAGATCGTCGATGATCAGCACGACGGGTTCGACTTGCTCGGCGACCTCCGACAGGACTCTGTCGACCATCTGGTCGTCGTCGAGTGCAGCGGTCGCGGCAGCTTGCGTCCCAGGATCGATCGAGCGCGGCGGGCTGCGGATCGCGTCTAGGACGGCGCGCCAGAACAGCTGCGCATTCTGTTGGTCGCGGTCGACGGACACGAACGCGGCGCGACGACGGTTGCTCGAGCGGCCGGCCCACGCACGCAGCAGCGAGGTCTTCCCACTTCCCGGTGGCGCGGAGATGACCGTCACCCGTTTGGTCACGGCGCGATCCAGCAGCTCGAGGAGCTCCTCCCGGTCGAGCAGGCCCCGGGCGACCGAAATGTCGGTCGAGATCGGCTGCGCTTCGGGCTGCGTCGTCATCAAGCTGGTCATACGGGTGCCTCGGTAATTCCAACGCGCTTGGCTGCCGGAGCGCTCACCAGACCTTCATCCCGCCATCGACCACGATGTCGACGCCCGTCACGTAGGAGCTCTCGTCGGAGGCCAGGAACAGTGCGACGTTCGCGACTTCCTCGGGCCGGCCGAGGCGGGCCAGCAACGTCTTGCCAAGCATGGCGCTCGCCCACTCCGGGTCCTTGAGCTGGTCTTGCGTCGCGTTGCTTTCGATCAGGCCTGGGGAGATCGAGTTGGCGCGGATCCCGTGCTCTCGACCCTCCATCGCCAACTGTCGCGTCATCCCGATGATCCCGGCTTTGTTCGTGGTGTGGGCGAGCGAGGGGAGGACCTTGAAGCTGAGCGACGCGTTCAGGGACGCCATGTTCACGACCACGCCGCGGCTGGCCTTCAGGTGCG
>DASSDH010000045.1:0-3621 GCA_035697245.1 Jiangellaceae bacterium | reverse complement strand
GGTCGACCGGCAGCTCGAGCTGATCGACGAGCTGGAGAGGAACGAGGTCGACCCGGACCGGCTCGACGAGCTGTTTCGGATGGACCATCTCGCCACTCGTATGCGGCGCAACGTGGAGAACCTGATCGTGCTGTCGGGCGTGGACCAGCGCCGCCGGTGGAGCGCGTCGGTACCGCTGCGCGACGTGGTCGAGGCCGCGGTGGCCGAGGTCGAGGACTACTCCCGCGTGCAGGTTGCCGGTATCCATGACCTCACACTGGCCGGCCAGGCCGCCAGCGACGTCGCCCATCTGCTCGCCGAGCTGGTCGAGAATGCCACCTCGTTCTCCTCGCCCACCACCAGGGTGGAAGTCTCCGGCGGTCCGACCGGCAACGGTTACGTGGTCGAGATCGAGGACCACGGGATCGGGATGAGCGACGCCGAGCTGGCCGAGGCCAACAGGCGGCTGGCCGCGCCGTTGGCGGCCGACAACATCGCCGTGTCGAGAATGATGGGCTTCCACGTGGTCGGCCGCCTCGCGGCCCGCCACGGCATCAGAGTGCAACTCCGTCATTGCTGGTTCGGCGGGGTCGCCGCGCTGGTGCTGCTGCCAGCGGTCCTGCTCGGCTCGGCTGGCGAACACCCAGCCATGGCACCCCTGGTGCCGGCCGGCGTCATGGCCTCGCCGGAGGCGCTCCTGCTGGCCAACTCCACGAAGTCGGGCTGGCAGCCGCGCGCGCACCTGCCGCTACGCCGGCACGCAGCGCCGGCACCAAACCGTGGCGGGGACACGGATGCTGCCGCTGAGGCAGGCGAGCCGGTCGAGTAGGCGCCGCGGTCACGATGGGTAGCTGTGCATGAGCGGCGGTGGAGCGGACGAGGGGGGACGGACCTGGTCCCGCCACTACCGCCGCCCCTACACGGTCACCGGTGGGCGCACCCGCCCGGCCCACGACGACCTTGAGCTGGAGACGCTGGTGCAGACGGTCACTAGCATCGACGAGCAGCTCGCCGGGCTCGGCCGCGAGCAGCGCTCGATCGCGGCGCTGTGCCGGGAGGTCGTGTCGGTCGCGGAGATCGCCGGCCGGCTCGACCTGCTACTGGGCGTGACCCGCGTGATCGTCGGCGACATGGCCGTCCAAGGCGTGGTGGTGCTGTACCGGCCGCAGGCCACCGTCGCGGACGCTTGACCCCCCGCCCGTGGAGCTTCTGGAGAGGGTGCTGCATGGCCTCAAGAACATCTCGTAATGATCTGCGGCGTGCGGTCGTGCCGCTAACCTACCCGGCTGCAGCGGCCGGCGACCCGCCTCCAACGTGACAGAACGAGACTCGGCGGCCCCGGAGCAATACTTGGAACCTGTGGATCGGCTCGGTGAGGGCGTACCCCTCCGGGTGATCGTTTCCGAGGTTACCAAGTAGGTCGACGCGCCAACGTCGGCTGGGAGGGCACGCCCATGCTCACCGTAGTTGACGCCGACGGGATGACGCCGAACGGGTCGTTGATCGATGAGATCGTTAGGGAGGGTGCGCGGCGGATGCTGGCCGCGGCTCTTGAGGCCGAGGTCAACACCTACCTCGCGCAGCTCGCGGATCAGCGGGACGAGTCGGGGCGGCGCCTGGTGGTGCGCAACGGCTACCACGCCGAGCGCACCGTTGCGACGGCGGCCGGCCCGCTGCCGGTGAGGGCGCCGCGGGTCAACGACAAGCGGGTGGACCCTGATACCGGGCAGCGCCACCGGTTCTCTTCAGCCATCCTGCCAGCCTGGGCGCGCAAGACCCCGAAGATCTCCGAGGTGCTGCCGCTGCTGTACCTGCACGGGCTGTCCACAGGCGACTTCGTCCCGGCGCTCGAACAGTTCCTCGGTTCGGCCTCGGGACTCTCCCCAGCCACCGTCTCGCGCCTGACCGCGCAGTGGAAGGACGACCACGACGCCTTCACGCGCCGCGACCTGTCCGGGTGCGATTACGTGTACGTATGGGCTGATGGGGTGCACTTGAAGGTTCGCCTGGATGAGGCGAAGGCGTGCGTGCTGGTCCTGCTTGGGGTGCGCGCCGACGGGCGCAAAGAGTTGATAGCACTGGATGCCGGTTACCGGGAGTCGGGCGAGTCGTGGGCGAACCTGCTGCGTGACTGCGCCCTGCGCGGCATGCGCGCCCCGGTGCTCGCGGTCGGCGACGGGGCGCTGGGGTTCTGGAAGGCGCTGCGCGAGGTCTTCCCCGCAACCCGGGCACAAAGATGCTGGGTTCACAAGACTGCGAACGTGATCGATGCCCTTCCCAAGTCCGCGCAGCCGGCCGCGAAGGCGGCGCTCGCCGAGATCTGGAGCGCCGAGGACAAGAACCACGCCGAGACCGCGCTCGCCGCGTTCGCCAAGCAGTACAGCGCGAAGTTCCCCAAGGCAGTGGCCAAGCTGACCGACGATGAGCAGGCGACCTCAGCCTGACACGCGCCGAGACGGGTATTAGGTCAGCTCGACGCGACACCACCACATAGTGACGATGACAGACCATGGACAAAGGCACCCGCGGCGAGCTGCTTGACCGGCTGGCCGAGGCGATCGAGTCCGTCTCGACCGCGCACCCGTTGCGGGTCGCCGTCGACGGGCCGCCCGCCGCCGGCAAGACCACGCTGGCTGACGAGCTCGCCCTGCTTCTGCGCACTCGGGGTCGCGAGGTAATTCGCGCCTCGATCGAGAGCTTCCTTCTGCCCCGGGCACAGCGCTATCGGCGCGGCAAGGACTCGCCCGAAGGCTGCTACCACGACTCCTTCGACTTCGACACGCTCCACCGGGTTTTGCTCGATCCGCTCGGCCCGAACGGCGACCGACGCTACCACGACGCGATCTACGACCGCAGTACGGACACTGCGCTGTCCCTACCGCTGACGACAGCCCCCGCGGACGCGGTGCTGCTCTTTGACGGAGTGTTCCTGCTGCGCCCGGAGCTGATTGATCGGTGGGATCTGCGCATATTTGTGTCCGCGACGTTCGAGCAGGCGCTAGATCGTGCCCGGATCCGGGACCAGGCGTTGTACGGATCCACCGCCGACGTCGAGCGACGCTACCGCAGCCGCTACATTCCCTCCCAACAGCACTACTTCGCCACCGCCCGCCCGACCGATCACGCCGACATCATCGTGCACAACGACGAGCTCCAACGGCCCACCTGGGAAGTCCGACCATACTGATCAGTACACAGGATTGGGGTTCGGCTGCTTGACGGGGTGGGGTGCATGGACGGACTCAGACATGCAGGGTGGGCCGGTAGATGAGCTCTTGGGTGTGACCGTCGAGGGTCCGGCTCTCGATCAGCTCGAGGTCGAAGTCGGCCGCACCCTGGAAGATCGGGTCCACCCCGGTCTGACCGCTGATCACCGGGAAGAGCGTCACCTGGACGCGGTCGACCAGACCGGCGGCCATCAGCGCCCGGTTCAACGACAGGCTGCCGTGCGAGCGCAACGGCACCTCGGACTCCTCCTTGAGCCGAGCGACGACGTCGACGGCGTCACCGCTCACGACGGTCGCGTCCGGCCAGTCGAGGGGTCCTTCCAGCGTGGCCGACACCACCGTTGCCGGAAGGCTCCTCATCCGGGTGACCCATGGGTCACGGACCTCGGACTCCTCGGTGCTCGAGGCCAGCATC
>DASSDH010000044.1:0-38080 GCA_035697245.1 Jiangellaceae bacterium | reverse complement strand
GGTGTCATTCGAAAGGTTGCCGTCCACGAAGTAGACCGGGACGTCCTGCGGTCCGATGCCCTGGTTGACCATTTCCGGGACGACCGTCCACGTCTCTTCGAACCCGATCAGCACGATACAATCCGGCTGCAGCGACGCCATCTGGGTGACCTCGGTCGTGAAGCTCGCCGCGTTCGGGTCGTAGATGATCGGCTCGCCGCCTGCGATCTCGCCGCCACCCCCTTCGACAGATTCCGTCACATTCACCGCAAGGCCTTCGCCGTACGGGTCCTGCAGGGCCAGCATGCCGACGTTGGCGCATCCGTCGGAGATCACCAGGTCACCCATGACCCGGCCTTGGAGGACGTCGGACGGTGCGGTGCGGAAGTAGTAGCCGCCGTCATCGTACGTGGTGAAGTCCGGCGAGGTGTTCGCGGGCGAGAACATCACCGTGTCGCTCTGCACGATCGCGTCGATGACAGTTTTCGTCACAGCAGACGAGGCCGCACCGATGATCGTGTCTACGTCTTCGGAAAGCAGTCGATCAACCGACTGCGATGCGATGTCGGTCGAAGTGTCGCCGGAGTCAGTATGACTGACGGTGACCTCCTCGCCGAGCACGCCACCGGCCGCGTTGATCTCCTCGACCGCGAGGTCGACGCCGGCGAACTCGGGTGGTCCGAGCGACGCAAGGCTACCGGTCTGTGGCAACAGGGTGCCGAGCTTCAGCGTGCCGTCGCCGGCCGCGCCGGCTTCGGTCGGCGATTCGGTAGCACCCGTGCCTTCGCCTCCCTCGTCGTCGCCGCCGCACGCGGCAAGCGCAAGGGAGGCCACGCCAACTACGGCGACCGAACGCCAGAGCGGGGTGGTGCGGATCATGTGCTCTCCTTCTTCTGAACCGGGACACCCCGGAGCGGGGCGAACCTACCCCTGGTCGAACTGGAAACCTAATCCGGCAACGCGGACAGCGCACCACCCGGGTCCCGGTACGGACAGGTTGTGACGACACTGTGACCTGCATGGTGTCGCCGTGTCGCAACCGTGATCAGGCCGAGCCCAACTCGATCCATACACCGTCCCGGATCTGGAAGACCTGCGGCCGGGTCCCGGCCCGGTCGCCGAAGGCATCGAAGGCAACCTCGCCCGTGACACCGGCGAACGACACCTGCGCCATCTCGGCGACACAATTCTCGCGAGCGGCGGCAGCAGTGTCCTCGTCGGACAAGCACCTGCGGAGCACCGCGGCCAGCGCCGTCCCGGCGTCGTAAGCAGCTGGCCCATAGCTGCCAGGGGCATCGACGACGTGCTCGCCGAGGCGGGCCGCAAGATCTCCGCCAGCACCGGTGGAGGTAGCGACACGATGGGGATCGACGACAGCGACCGCGCCTTCGGCCGCCGTCCCGGCTGCGGTGAGGAAGTCCTCCGAGCGCAAAGCGGCGCCGCCGAGCAGTGTTGCGTCCAGCCCGGTGCCGGCAAGCGTCTTCGCGACCTGCGCCGCGAACTCGGCGTCGCCGGTCGTATAGATGACGTCGGCGTTCGCCGCATCGGCGGACTCGACCACGTGCTCGATCCGCTCCCAGTCCGCGCCGGGAGGTGCCATGGCCACGACATCGGAGCCCAGTCGTCGCACTTGGGCGGCGAATCGAGCGGCCTCGTCGCCCGCGCCCCCGTCGATGATCACGACTTTCTGGGCATCGAGGCCGTCCACCGCGTAGTTCGCGGCTGTGTCGACCGTGTCTCCACCAGCAACGGCGGTGCGGAAGTACGAGACGTACGGTCGCAGCGGCGCTGCCGGATCGGCTCCGCGGGTGTGCTCTGGCGCCACATCGGCCGGAGAGACGAACAGGATCGAGGCTTCACCCAGAATCGGCTGGATCGCCCGCACGGCGGGGCCGGAGAGCCCCCCGACCACGGCGACGACCTCGGGGTTCTCGATCAGCGCCTCGGAAGCGGCCCGAGCGTCGGTGTCGCCGACGGCAACGACCTCTACCGTCCAGTCAGGGATGCTCAGCGCGGCGTCGTCCAGTGCGAGCTGCACGGCCGCCAACACCTCGGCGCCGGCTGCCGCCGACGTACCCTCAGCCGGCGCCATCACGACGATCTTGGCAGTCCGCGGGCCGCCTTCGTCGCTCTCGGCCAGCAGATCGCCGATCGAAGAACAGCCGGCAAGTGCACATCCGGCAGCCGTCATCGCCGCAAGCCGCCAGGCGACCGCGGCGCGCACCCTCACCGCTCCCGGCGCGGAGGTTCCTGCTTCGCTTCTTGGGCAGCCGCCGACGTCTCCGCGATGACGACCTGGGCGACCTCTCGCATCGACGTCCGCTTGTCCATGGCGGCTTTCTGGATCCACCGGAAGGCATCGGGCTCGGTCAACCCGAACCGGGTCTGCAGCAGGCCCTTCGCCCGGTCGACCAGCTTGCGGGTCTCCAGCCGATCGGTGAGATCGGCGACCTCCTGCTCGAGCTGGGTGATCTCCTCGTGCCGGGACAGCGCCATCTCGATCGCCGGCATCAGGTCGGCCTTGACGAAGGGCTTGACCAGATAGGCCATCGCGCCGGCCGCCCGGGCCCGCTCGACGAGCTCACGCTGAGAGAAAGCAGTCAGGATGAGGACCGGGGCGATGCGCTGTGCGACGATCCGCTCGGCTGCCGAGATTCCGTCCAGGACCGGCATCTTGACGTCCAACACGACCAAGTCTGGTCGAAGTTCCTCGGCCAGCCGAACGGCCGTCGCACCGTCGGCCGCCTCGCCGACGACTTCGTAACCCTCCTCCGCCAGCATCTCGGCCAGATCCAGTCGAATCAACGCCTCATCTTCAGCGACGAGGACGCGGCGACTTGCAGGGGCGGCCGGCACAGCAGCAGCGTACTGAGCGGTCGACGGCACCAACCGTTCGCGGCGCTCGACACGCGGATCGGGACTACGACGTGTCCAGCGGCTCGAGTCCGGCCGGTAGGCTGGTGGGCCCTGCCCCTCTAGGGGTTCGCGCGCCCTGGTAGGCAAACTGGCAAAGCCGCCGCACTCAAAATGCGGTGTCTGTGGGTTCGACTCCCACCCAGGGCACCGACGTGATCAGCTGAAGGCCGGCAGGTTCCCAACAGCCTCGCCGATGCGATGGATCCGCACGGTGTTCGTCGAGCCCGGCGTACCGGGCGGCGAGCCGGCGACCACCACCACCATGTCACCGGGGCGGCAGCGGCTCATATCCACCAGCATCCGGTCGACCTGCAGCACCATCTCGTCGGTGTGGCTGACGTGTGGAACGAGGAACGGCTCCACGCCCCAGGACAGGGCCAGCTGGTTGCGCGTGGACTCCAGCGGGGTGAAGCCCAGCAACGGTATCGATGACCGAAGCCGCGACATGCGTCGTGCCGAGTCGCCGCTCTGGGTGAAGGCGACCAGGAACCGCGCGCCCAGCATGTCGGCGATTTCGGCGGCAGCCCAGGTAGTCGCGCCGCCCTGGGTCTTCGGTCGGACCCCGAGCGGCGGTATCCGGTCTAATCCCTGCACCTCGACCGTCTCGACGATGCGCGCCATCGTCGCGACGGCCTCGACGGGATAGGCCCCGACGCTGGTCTCGCCGGAGAGCATGACGGCATCGGCGCCGTCGAGGACAGCGTTGGCGACGTCTGATGCCTCAGCTCGCGTTGGCCGCGGGTTCTCGATCATGCTCTCCAGCATCTGGGTTGCCACGATGACCGGCTTGGCCCGCCGCCGGGCCAGTTCGATCGCTCGCTTCTGCACCAGTGGGACGTCCCACAGCGGCAGTTCCACCCCGAGATCACCCCGCGCGACCATGACGCCGTCGAACGCATCCACGACAGCTTCGAGGTTCTCGACCGCCTGCGGCTTCTCCAGCTTGGCGATGACCGGCACCCGGACACCGACCTCGTCCATGATCGCGTGGACACCGCGGATGTCGTCCGGGGACTGCACGAAGGACAGCGCGACGATGTCCACGCCGATCCGTAGCGCCCACCGAAGGTCGTCGGCATCCTTGTCCGACAGTGCTGGGACACTCACTACAGTGCCCGGCAGGTTGATTCCCTTGTTGTCCGAGACCGGCCCGCCCTGGATCACCCGGGTGACGACGTCGCTGCCTCTTACCTCTTCGACCTGCAGCGCCAGCCGACCGTCGTCGATCAGCACCCGGTCACCCTCGTGCACGTCGCCCGGCAGCCCGGAGTACGTCGTCGAGCAACGTTGAGCATTGCCCGCGACGGCGTCGGTAGTGATCGTGAACTGCGCGCCCGGTTCGAGCTCGACGGATCCGTCCGCGAACTTGCCGAGTCGGATCTTCGGACCCTGCAGGTCGGCCAGAACGCCCAGGCTTCGGCCAAAGACCTTCGCGGCTTGGCGGACATCGTGATAACGCTGCTCGTGTTCGGCATGACTGCCATGGCTCATGTTCAGCCGGGCGATGTCCATACCGGCCTCGACCAGCTTCTCGAGCCGGTCGGGGGTCGACGCTGCCGGGCCTAGCGTGCAAACGACCTTGGCTCTGCGCACAGAGCCAGGCTAGTCACGCGCCCGCGTTCGCGACGCGGAGCACTCGCCTGATGCGATCGGCGCCCGATCAGACAGCCAGCGGGCGCGCCGTCGGGGGGATCGGCGAAGGCAACCGCTGGGTGCCCGTCAGCCAGGTGTCAACGGCGGCGGCGCAGGCACGTCCTTCCGCGATCGCCCACACGATAAGTGACTGGCCACGCCCTGCATCTCCGGCGACGAAGACACCCGGCACGGAGGTCGCGTAGGTCCCGTCGCGGGCGATGTTGCCGCGGGCGTCGAGGTCGACATCGAGCTGTTCCACCAGCGCCGAGCGCTCCGGCCCGACGAAACCCATCGCGAGCAGGACCAATTGGGCCGGCAGCTCCCGCTCGCTTCCCTCGACCGGTTCGAAGCCGGTGGACCCGAGGCGCACCTCCACCAGCTGCAGGGCACGCAGCCGGCCGTCCTCGTCGCCCAGGAAGCGCTGGGTCGACACTGAGTACACCCGCTCACCGCCCTCCTCGTGCGCGGCCGACGACCGCAGCATCAGCGGCCAGGTCGGCCACGGCGTCGAGACGTCCCGGACGTCCGGGGGCTGCGGCAAGATCTCCAGCTGGGTCACCGACGCTGCGCCCTGCCGATGCACCGTCCCTAAGCAGTCGGCGCCGGTGTCACCACCGCCGATGATCACCACGTCCTTGCCGGTCGCCGTGATCTGACCCGGGATCGACTCGCCCAGGGCCACCCGGTTGGCTTGCGGCAGGAATTCCATCGCCTGATGAACGCCGTCGAGTTCGCGTCCGGGGATCGGCAGGTCGCGCCAGGCGGTGGCGCCGACCGCCAGCACGATGGCGTCGTAACGTTGCCGGAGCTGCTCGCCGGTGAGCTCGACGCCGACATCGACTCCGGTGCGGAGGATGGTGCCTTCCGCCCGCATCTGGTCAAGGCGGCGGTCCAGGTGGCGTTTTTCCATCTTGAACTCGGGAATGCCGTACCGGAGCAGGCCGCCTGCTCGGTCCGCGCGCTCTAACACGGCAACTGTGTGACCAGCTCGGGTGAGTTGCTGTGCGGCGGCCAGGCCGGCCGGCCCGGAGCCCACTACAGCGACGGTTCGATCGGACAGCCGCTCCGGCGGTTGCGGTGTCACCCATCCTTCGTCGAAGGCGCGGTCGATGATCGCCACTTCGACGTTCTTGATCGTTACCGGATCGGAGTTGATCCCCAGCACGCACGAGGCCTCGCACGGCGCGGGACAGAGCCGCCCGGTGAACTCCGGAAAGTTGTTGGTGGCGTGCAGACGTTCGATCGCGGCGTACCAGTCGTCGCGCCAGACCAAGTCGTTCCACTCCGGGATCAAGTTGCCCAATGGACAGCCGTCGTGGCAGAACGGGATGCCGCAGTCCATGCAGCGCCCGGCCTGCTTGCTGATCACGGGCAGTAGTGCCCGACCGATACCACCACCGGCGTAGACCTCCTGCCAGTCGCGGACCCGCTCGTCGACGGGGCGGGTCGGCGCCCCTTGTCGCGGTGTCGTGAGGAACCCGCGCGGGTCAGCCATGCGCCGCCTCCATGATCGCGTCGAGGACATCCCGGCCGTCCCGCTCCGCCGCCGCCTGGGCGTCCAGAACCCGCCGGTAGTCGCGCGGCATGATCTTGCTGAACCGGGTTGCCGACGTGGCCCAGTCGGCGAGCAGCGCCGCCGCCACTGTCGACCCGGTTTCCTCCTCGTGCCGGCGCACCAAGGCGTGGACCTGGTCGAGGTCGGCGGGCGTCGGCTCCTCCAGGTCGACCATCTCGGTGTTCAGCACCGACGGGTTGAGGTCGAGCACATATGCGATACCGCCGGACATGCCCGCGGCGACGTTCCTGCCGGTCCGGCCGATGATCAGCACCGTGCCGCCGGTCATGTACTCGCAACCGTGGTCGCCGACGCCCTCGACCACTGCGGTGACACCAGAGTTGCGCACGCAGAACCGCTCCCCCACGATGCCGCGGACAAACAGCTCACCGCCGGTCGCCCCGTAGGCGACGACATTGCCCGCGATGACGTTGTCCTCGGCGGTGAACGTCGCGGCACGATCCGGCCGCACGACGATCCGGCCGCCGGAGAGACCCTTGGCCAGGTAGTCGTTGGCATCACCTTCCAGCCGCAGCGTGATACCGGCGGGGAGGAACGCACCGAAGGACTGCCCGGCCGATCCGATCAGGGTGAGGTCGATCGTCCCGTCGGGCAGCCCGGCTCCGCCAGTGCGCTTGGTGACCTCGTGCCCGAGCATGGTCCCCACAGTCCGGTTGACGTTGCGTACCGGGAGCTGGGCGCGCAACGGCACGCCATCAGCGATCGCCTCGTCGGCGATCGTGAGCAGTTGGTTGTCCAGCGCCTTCTCCAGAGCGTGGTCCTGCCCGACGATCCGGTGGCGGGCCGCGCCGTCGGGAAGTTCGGGCACGTGCAACAACGGCGAGAGGTCCAACCCGGCCGCCTTCCAGTGCGCTATGGCGGCCGACGTGTCGAGCAGTTCGGCGTGCCCGATCGCCTCGTCGAGGCTTCGGCAGCCGAGCGCTGCGAGGTACTCGCGAACCTCCTGGGCGAGGTATTCGAAGTAGGTCATGACGAACTCGGGCTTCCCGGTGAACCGCGCGCGCAGCACCGGGTTCTGCGTCGCGACGCCCACCGGGCAGGTGTCGAGGTGACAGACCCGCATCATGATGCAGCCGGACACCACCAACGGCGCCGTTGCGAAGCCGAACTCCTCTGCGCCGAGCAGGGCCGCGATCATCACGTCCCGTCCGGTCTTGAGCTGACCGTCGACCTGCACGACGATCCGGTCTCGCAGCCGGTTGAGCAGCAACGTCTGCTGCGTCTCGGCCAACCCGAGCTCCCATGGGGCACCCGCGTGCTTGAGACTGGTCAGCGGGGCTGCGCCGGTCCCGCCGTCGTGGCCGGAGATCAGGACCACGTCGGCGTGTGCCTTGGATACCCCGGCCGCTACCGTCCCGACGCCGACCTCAGCGACGAGCTTGACGTGCACCCGTGCCGAGGGGTTGGCGTTCTTGAGGTCGTGGATGAGCTGTTTGAGGTCCTCGATCGAGTAGATGTCGTGGTGTGGCGGCGGTGAGATCAGCCCGACACCGGGCGTCGAGTACCGGGTCTGGGCGATCCACGGATAGACCTTCGCTCCGGGTAGCTGCCCGCCTTCACCAGGCTTGGCACCCTGCGCCATCTTGATCTGCAGATCGTTCGCATAGCTGAGGTACTCCGACGTCACACCGAACCGGCCGCTCGCCACCTGCTTCACGGCGCTGCGCCTCTCCGGGTCGTGCAGCCGGTCCGGATCCTCGCCGCCCTCCCCGGTGTTGGAGCGTCCGCCCAGCCGATTCATGGCCACGGCGAGCGTCTCGTGCGCCTCTTGGCTGATCGATCCGTAGGACATCGCACCGGTCGAGAACCGGCGCACGATCGCGGAAACCGGCTCGACATCGTCGATCGGAACAGGAGCGCGCGCTCCGGTGACGAACCGGAACATCCCCCGCAGTGTCATCAGCCGTTCTGCCTGCTCGTCGACCCGCTGGGTGTACTTCTTGAAGATGTCGTACTTGCCGGCGCGGGTGGAATGTTGGAGGCGGAAGACCGTCTCCGGGTCGAACAGGTGCGGCTCACCCTCGCGTCGCCACTGGTACTCGCCGCCAATCTCGAGTTGTCGGTGCGCGGGCGTGACACCACCGGGCGGGTACGCCTTGACGTGACGCAACCGCACCTCTTCGGCCAAGACATCGAGCCCCACCCCACCGAGCCGCGAGGTGGTGCCGGTGAAGTACCGGTTGACGACCTCATTGGACAACCCGATGGCCTCGAAGATCTGCGCGCCGGTGTACGAGGCGACCGTGGAGACCCCCATCTTGCTCATGACCTTCAGCACGCCCTTGCCGAGCGCCTTGATCAGCGCCTTGACTGCCACCTCCGGTGGGACGTCGACGAGCATGACCCCCTGCCGGGCAAGGTCCTCCACGCTCTCCATGGCCAGGTACGGGTTGACCGCCGCCGCGCCGTAGCCCAGCAGCAGCGCCACGTGGTGGACCTCGCGCACATCGCCTGCTTCGACCACCAGCCCGACCTGGGTCCGGGTCTTCTCCCGGATCAGGTGGTGATGGACCGCGGCGGTGAGCAGCAGCGACGGGATGGGAGCCCAGGTCGCGTCGGAGTTGCGGTCAGAGAGCACGACGATGCGAGCGCCATCGGCAATCGCCACCGACACCTCGAGACAGATCTCGTCCAGCCGCTCAGCCAGCTCCACCCCGCCACCGGCGACCCGGAAGAGCCCACGCACGACATGGGTGCCGTACCCGGGCAGGTCACCGTCGCGGTTGATGTGGATGATCTTTGCCAGGCCGTCGTTGTCGATGACCGGGAATGGCAGTACGACCTGCCGGCATGAGCTCGCGGTCGCCGCGAGCAGGTTGTTCTCGGGCCCGATGGTGCCGCGCAGAGACGTGACCAGCTCCTCGCGGATCGCATCCAGCGGTGGGTTGGTCACCTGGGCGAAGAGCTGGGTGAAGTAGTCGAACAGCAGTCGAGGCCGGCCGGAGATCGTCGCGATCGGCGTGTCGGTGCCCATCGAGCCGATCGGCTCGATCCCGGCTCGGGCCATCGGGGCCAGGAGTACCCGCAGCTCCTCCTCGGTGTATCCGAAGGTCTGCTGACGTCGGGTCACGCTGGCGTGGGTATGGACGACGTGCTCCCGGTCGGGTAGGTCCTCCAGGTGGATCAGGCCCGCGTGCAGCCACTCGTCGTACGGCGCCTCAGCGGACAGCTCGGCCTTGATCTCGTCGTCCTCGATGACACGGTGTTGGCCGAGATCGACCAGGAACATCCGACCCGGCTGAAGCCGTCCCTTGCGCACGACAGTGGCCGGGTCCACGTCGAGAACGCCGGTCTCGGACGCGAGCACCACTAGGCCGTCGTCGGTGACCCAGAAGCGGCCGGGGCGCAGGCCGTTGCGGTCGAGCATTGCGCCCACGTGCGTTCCGTCGGTGAACACCACCGCCGCCGGGCCGTCCCACGGCTCCATGATCGTGCTGTGGAACTCGTAGAACGCCCGCCGGCCGGCGCTCATCTCGGCGTGGTTCTCCCATGCCTCCGGGATCATCATGAGCATGGCGTGAGCAAGGCTGCGCCCACCGAGATGCAACAGCTCGAGCACCTCGTCGAAGCTCGCCGAGTCGCTCGCTCCCGGCGTGCAAATGGGAAACAACCGGGTCAGGTCACCAGGGATCAGCCCACTGCGCAGCTGTGATTCGCGGGCCCGCATCCAGTTGCGGTTGCCCATGACGGTGTTGATCTCACCGTTGTGGGCGATGTACCGGTAGGGGTGCGCCAGCGGCCAACTCGGGAAGGTGTTGGTCGAGAACCGCGAGTGCACTACCGCGAGGGTCGTAGCGAACCGCCAGTCGGACAGGTCCGGGAAGAACGGCTCGAGCTGTGCGGTCGTGAGCATGCCCTTGTAGACCAGCGTTCGTGCGGAAAGGCTGGGAAAATAGGCAGGCGTTTCCTGCTCGACTCGTTTGCGGAGGCAGTAAGCGCGCCGGTCCAGGTCGATGTCGGTCAGATAGGCCTCACCGCGAGTTGTCGCGATGAAGACGTGTCTGAACCTCGGCATGACCGCGCGAGCGGTCGCGCCGAGCAGGGCCGGAGTCGTCGGCACTTCCCGCCAGCCCAGAACCTGGAGATCCTCCTCGGCCGCAAGCTCGGCAATGCGTTGGATGGCGGCAGTCTCGGCGATGTCGTCGTCGGGGAGGAATGCCAGGCCAACCGCGTAAGCGCCGGCCGGTGGCAGGTCGAAGTCCACCACTGCCCGGAAGAACTCGTCGGGCACCTGGACGAGCATGCCGGCACCGTCGCCGGACTCCGGTTCGGCGCCAGATGCCCCGCGGTGGGCGAGGTTGCGCAGCGCGGCGAGACCGAGGTCGACGATGCGATGGCTCGCGACGCCCGTAAGCGTGGCGACGAACGCCACGCCGCATGCGTCGTGCTCGTTGCGGGGGTCGTAGAGGCCCTGTGGGTGCTGCGGCTGGTGGTGCATCGGCGCTCCCGTCGTCGCGGTTGGCGGCGGGTGCGAGGGACTGCACTGGCCCTGCGCGATTTCGCGTTGAGGACCAGGCCCGTCAGCCGAGCCCGGTCCCCACTGCGTTGCCGAAAGCATACGTCAGCGTGGCCGCAACGGCCCCCAGGACAAGCTGACGCAGCCCTCCGTACCACCACGGCCGTGACGTAAGGCGGGTGACAACCGCGCCGCAGACGAACAGCCCCAGCAGGGAAAGGACGGCAGCCGGCCACAGCACCGTCGCCCCGAACAGATACGGCAGAACCGGGACGAGCGCCCCTGCGCCGAAGGACAGGAAGGATGACAACGCCGCCAGCCGCGGCGAGGGCAGGTCGTCGAGGGTCACCCCGAGTTCCTCGCGCGCGTGCACGTCGAGCGCCGTCTGCGGATCCCGGTGAAGCTGCCGAGCCACCTCAGCGGCCAGGTCCCGGTCCAGACCCTTCTCGACGTACTTGGCCGCCAGCTCGGCCTGTTCGCCGCGCGGATTGCGGCGCAGCTCCTCCCGCTCGACCGCGATTTCGGCCTCGGCCTGCTCGGCCTGAGCAGCAACCGACGTGTACTCACCGGCCGCCATGCTGAAAGCGCCTGCCGCGAGCCCGGCCAGACCCGCGAGAGTCACCACCGACGGTTCGCCGCTGCCTCCGGCTACGCCGGCGATCAACGCGAAGTTCGAGACCAGGCCGTCCATCGCCCCGAACACAGCCGGCCGGAGCCACCCACCGGTCACGTCGGCGTGCTCATGACTGATCGTGACGTTCTCGCCGGTCATGGCACCGAGGCTAGGGTCCCGGGTTTCCCCTCACAACGATGCTGAGCCTTACCTGACCGGTCCTGCGGCACGGGGCGACGTCGGAGCCACTCACGGTTGTTGATGCTCGATCTCGTCGGCTGGCGCAAGGGCCGGTTCGGGTTCGGGCGGCGGCTGGCCTAATACCTCGCGGCCGGGACGCATGCGCGCAGACACGACGATGTAGATCACCGCGCCCGCGAAGAGCACGACGGAGGTCCAGACGTTGAGCCGCAGGCCGAGAACCTCCCGCGCAGGGTCGACTCGCAAGGTCTCGATGTACGAGCGGCCGAGGGTGTACAGCGCGACGTAGAGGGCGAACACCCGGCCGTGCCCCATCCGGAACCGACGGTCTGCCCACACCAGGATCAGTGCGACGGCGACGCACCACAGCGCCTCGTACAGGAAGGTCGGATGGAAGGTCTCGACGTCGGCGTAGCGATCCGGCCGGAACTCGGGGTCGATCTCCAACCCCCAGGGCAGATCGGTGGGCCGGCCGAAGAGCTCCTGGTTGAACCAGTTACCGAACCGGCCTATGGCCTGGGCCAGCACAATGCCCGGTGCCAGTGCATCGGCAAGCGGGGGGAGCGGGATTCCGCGCCGCTTGGCCCCGATCCACCCGCCAAGGGCGCCCATCGCGATGGCCCCCCAGACCCCGAGACCGCCTTGCCAGATCTTCAGCGCATCGACGGGATCGGCGCCGGGTCCGAAGTAAGACTCCCAGTCCGTGGCGACGTGATAGAGCCGCGCGCCCACGATGCCGAAGGGCACGGCCCACACCGCGATGTCGCCGACGACGCCGGGTGCACCACCGCGCGCGATCCACCGCCGGTTGCCGACCCAGATCGCCACCAGGATGCCGGCGAGAATGCACAGCGCGTATGCCCGAACCGGTATCGGACCAAGCTGCCATACGGCGTTCGACGGGCTCGGAATGGAGGCCGGCAGTTGGGCGAACACGACGGTGGGCACGGCTCGACGCTACCCGGCTGAGCGTCAGCCGCCAGCGGCGGCCGCTACGGCAGCCCGCAGGTCCGCCGGTGTCAGTTGGTCGGTCGCCAGCAGCTCACCGTCGACGAAGACCGTCGGGGTCGAGGACACTCCGGCCGCACGCTGGCTGGCGGCAACGTTGGCGACCCATGCCCGGTAGGTCCCGGCCTCGACGCAGCGCTCGAATGCTGACCCGCCGACGCCGGCTCGCTCGCCCAGCATGATGAGATCTTCGGTAGTGAAACCACCGGTGCCCTCCGCCGGCTGGTTCTCGAAGAGCACCGTCAGATATTCGGCCGCGCTTCCCACGTCCGCCGCGCACCCGAAGGCGTTGGCGGCGCGTTCTGACTCCTCACCCAGGAACGACAACGGGTGATACACGAGCGCGGCGTCCCCCGCCGCGGCGAGCTGCTGGAGCGTGGGACCGTGCGCCCCCTCGAAGTCGCGGCAGAACGGGCACTGGAAGTCGATCCACAGGTCGATCGTCACCGGTGCGGACTCCTCGCCGATCACGATTCCGCCCGCCGGCTCGGTGACCCCGGCGGGAAGCGGTGCGCTGCTGTCTTCTTGTGACCGGTTGGCGAAGACGAGGACACCGACGACGAGGATCGCCACCGCGACCGCTGCCAGCACACTGATGCGGATCAGCTGCTCGCGCCGCCGCTCACGACGGGCCTCGGCCTCCCGGAGCTCGCGTGCCGTGGCCCGCGCCTCGAACCGATCGCTGCTCATGGCACCGGCTGGCGGTACGGAGGACGCCGAATGCCGGCGGCCAGGTCCGCGGCCAACGCGGCAGCGGCGCGAACCCCGGACTGTCCGTCGGCGGCGTCGAGCAGACACCGGACGAAGGCTGAGCCGACGATCACACCGTCCGCGTAGCCCGCGACCTCAGCGGCCTGCCCGGCGGTAGAGACACCGAGCCCGACGGCGACCGGCAGGGCGGTGGCGGCCCGGATGCGCGACACGAGCGTGACCGCTGCCGTGCTGACGCTGGCGCGGGCGCCGGTGACTCCCATGGTCGACGCCGCGTACACGAAGCCGCGGCATGCTCCGACGGTCAGCTTGATCCGCTCGTCGCTTGACGACGGCGCGACCAGGAAGACCGTGTCGATGTCCTGCGCCCTCGCCGCGGACGACCACTCATCGGCCTCGTCAGGGATGAGATCTGGGGTGATGACGCCGACGCCGCCAGCCGATGCCAGGTCACGGGCGAACCGGTCCACGCCGTAGCGGTCCACCGGGTTCCAGTAGGACATGACGACCGTGGGAGCGCCGGTCGAGGCGACCGATTCCACAGTCCGCAGTACGTCGGCGGTGGTGGTCCCCGCACGCAGCGCGATGTCGACGGCGCGTTGAATGGTCGGCCCGTCCATCAGCGGATCGCTGTACGGTAGGCCGACCTCCACGATGTCGACGCCGGCCGCCACCATCGCCCGCAGCGCGCTGACGGCCCCGTCGACGCTGGGATAGCCAGCCGGCAGGTAACCCACCAGGGCAGCGCGGCCCTGTGCCCGCGCCGCCATGAACGTGTCTGTGAGCGGGGAGGCCGTTCGCACGGTCACTCCCCCGTCACCAACCCGAACCACCGGGCAGCGGTATCGACATCCTTGTCGCCGCGGCCGGACAGGTTCACCAGGACGACAGCGCCGGCCGGCAGGCGCCGGCCGAGCCGCCGGGTGCCGGCAAGCGCGTGTGCGCTCTCAATGGCGGGGATGATTCCCTCGGTTCGGCACAGCAGCGCGAATGCCTCCATCGCCTCGGCGTCGGGCACGGCTTCGTAGGTCGCCCGCCCGATGTCATGCAGCCAGGCGTGCTCCGGTCCGACGCCGGGGTAATCCAACCCGGCCGAGATCGAGTGCGACTCGACCGTCTGGCCCATCTCGTCCTGCAGCAAGTACGAGCGTGCGCCATGCAGTACACCGGGCGAGCCGCCGGTGATCGTCGCGGCGTGCCGGCCGGAGTCCAGACCTTCTCCGCCTGCCTCGAACCCGTACAGGCCGACGTCAGCGTCGTCGAGAAACGCGTGAAAGATGCCGATGGCGTTCGAGCCACCACCCACGCAAGCGGCCACGGCGGCGGGCAAGCCGCCGGTCAGATCGCGAACCTGCCCGCGGGCCTCCAGGCCGATCACCTGCTGGAAGTCCCGAACCAGCACAGGGAACGGATGCGGTCCCGCGACTGTGCCGAGGAGATAGTGGGTGTGGTCGACGTTGGTCACCCAGTCGCGCATTGCCTCGTTGATCGCGTCCTTCAGGGTGCGCGAACCAGTGCCGACCGGCACTACCTCGGCGCCGAGCAGCCGCATCCGAGCGACGTTCAGCGCCTGCCGGCGGGTGTCCTCCTCGCCCATGTAGACGAGGCACTCCAGGCCCAGTAAGGCAGCGGCAGTTGCCGTCGCCACCCCGTGCTGGCCGGCACCGGTCTCTGCGATGACCCGAGTCTTGCCCATCCGACGGGCAAGCAGGGCCTGGCCCAGTACGTTGTTGATCTTGTGTGAGCCAGTGTGGTTGAGGTCCTCGCGCTTGAGCAGGACCCGGATCCCGCCGGCGGCCTCGGCGCCGAAGCGGTGAGCCTCCGTGACTGGCGTCGGGCGACCGCTGTAGGTCCGCAACAGACCGTCCAACTCGGCCAGGAAGGACGGATCTGCCATGGCGGCTCGGTACTCGGTGCCGAGTTCGTCCAACGCAGCGACGAGCGCCTCCGGGACGAACCTCCCGCCGTACGGTCCGAACCGGCCGCGCGCATCAGGGACGGTCCCGATTGTCACGACCGGCCTTGGCGCAACGCCGGGTGGGCCCCTGCCGCCACAAGATCGGCGACGGCGGTTCGCGGCTCCTTGCCCCTGACCAGGCTCTCACCCACCAGGACCGCATGGGCGCCGGCGCGGGCCAGTTCGATGACGTCGCGCGGCCCGCGCACACCGGATTCCGCAACGGTGACGATCCCGTCCGGAATGAGTGGGGCGAGCCGCTCGAAGGTGTCCGTGTCGACGCGAAGTGTGGTGAGGTCCCTGGCGTTGACGCCGATCAGCCGCGCTCCCGCGTCGACCGCGCGCTCGATCTCGTCCGCCGTATGACACTCGACGAGCGGGGTGAGCCCGATCGACTCGGCCCGTTCGACCAGGCCGACCAGGGCGTTTTGTTCCAGTGCCACCACCAACAGGAGCGCGAGGTCAGCGCCGCAGGCCCGCGCTTCCCACAGCTGGTAGCTCGTCAGAATGAAGTCCTTGCACAACAAGGGGGTCTCGACAGCCGCGCGGACGGCTCGCAGGTCGTCCAACGTCCCTCCGAAGCGCCGCTGCTCGGTCAACACGCTGATTGCCGTGGCACCGCCGGCCTCGTAGTCTCGGGCAAGTGAGGCCGGGTCGCTGATCTCCGCCAAGTCGCCCTTCGACGGACTCGAGCGCTTGACTTCGGCGATCACCGAGACGCCCGGGGCCCGTAGCGTCGGCATCGGGTCACGAGCCGGCGGCTGGCGCTCGGCCTTCGCTTTGAGCTCATCGAGAGAGACCTGCCGCTGTCGCTCGGCGAGGTCGGCTCGAACGCCGTCGAGGATCTCGTCGAGAACGCTCACACTGCTCGCCATCGGTCGGGGGCATGTCCGGGCCGTGCCGTCGCCAAGAGTAGCGACGGCTCCACACCTCGCCTTCCGACCCCCCTCAGCGCGTCCGGCCGAGGTCAGCCAGACGGGCTGGGCAGATCGACGCCGTACCCGACACCCCGGACGGTCCGGATTCGCAACGCCGCACCGAGCTTGGCGCGTAGTTCCGCGACATGGACGTCGACGGTCCGGGTCCGGGTCATCGCCGGGTATCCCCACACCTCGCTCATCAATTCAGCCCGGCTGCAGACATGCCCGGGGCGACCCATCAGGTGAGCGAGCAACGCGGACTGGGTTGCGGTGAGCTGGACCTCTCGCCCGGCTGCGACCGCGCGCCGACCAGCGACATCCAGGGTCACCTCACCGACAGTAACCGGCGGGAGGTCACGACCGGACCGCCCGGCGTCCATGGCCTAGGCGACGTCGTCCACCGTGGCTGGAACGCCCGACGCATCCTGCTCGGTCGGCAGCGGCTGCCCCATGCCCATCATCTGCATGACCTTGCCGACGATCGCACCGAGGACCACGACACCGACCCCGCCGATCCAGAACAGCGGCCAGTTGAGCAAGATGACCGCGATGGCGCCCACCACAAACCCGATGATCATGATGATCACGGCGGTCCATGCGGCCGGAGTGTTGCCATGGTCGTTGCCGTAGCTGTTCTGGCCCATCTGCGCTCCTCTGCCGCGATTCTTCCCTCATTGTGCCCGCTCGGAACGCATTTTGTCCGCTGTTGCTCACGTCGTCGGGTCGTCCCCGCGGTCCAAGGCGTCCCAGGTTTCACGCGACGTCAGGCGCTCCGCGGGGGGCGGCTGTGGCGTCCGTTCGTACCGCCTGCCCACGCTCGGCCACCCCGGGCCGCGAACCGCGATCCACCCCCCGGCCACGAAGATCAGCACACTAGCGATCAGGTACCAGTTCACTTCCGCCGAGGCACCGGTCACCCCGAGGACGTCGTGACCGGCCTCGATCGCCCAGTCGCGGACATCGTCGGTGAGCGAGTCCCCGAGCAACCTTGACGAGAGAGCGGCACGGACGGCCGTGACGGCAAGGACCAAACCGACGAGGACCCGACCGACGCGTCGGGTCGCCACAACGCCGACCACCGATGCCAGCGCGAGCAGCGGGAGCACCTGGTAGTCCGGTGCGACCTCGCGGCCGGACACGGGAAGCCTGCCGCCGCCGTCGAGGTGCGCCCACCCCCAGGGCAGGGCCGTCGCGACCAGAGCCAGAATCGCGCCGGCGATGAGCAGGATCAGGACGAGCACCATCTCCCGGCGGCTCGTGCGCTCGCTCACGATGTTTCGTTATCCGCAATGACCGGCCGGATGGACTCGGCGACGGCCACCGCGCGGAGCACGGCCGCAGCCTTGTTCCGGCTCTCGGTGTCCTCCGCTTGCGGGTCGGAGTCGGCGACGACGCCTCCGCCGGCCTGGACGTAGGCGACACCGTTGCGCACGACCGCCGTGCGGATCGCGATGGCGACGTCGAGATCGCCGGCAAAGTCGAGGTAGCCGACGACTCCGCCGTAGACCCCGCGGCGGGTCGGTTCGAGCTCTTCGATGAGCTCCATGGCGCGCGGCTTGGGCGCGCCGGAGAGCGTTCCAGCCGGAAAGCACGCGGCCAGCACGTCGATGGCGGCGCGGTCGGCGGCGACCTCCCCGACGACTGTCGACTCGATGTGCATCACATGGCTGTACCGGCGGACAGTCATGAAGTCCACCACCTCCACCGTGCCCGGCTCGCAGACCCGCCCGAGGTCGTTGCGCGCCAGGTCGACCAGCATCAGGTGCTCGGCGCGCTCCTTGGGGTCGGCAAGCAGTTCGGTGGCGAGCGCCGCATCGGCTTCGGGCGTATCTCCCCGCCACCTGGTGCCGGCAATGGGGTGTGTCATCGCCCGATTGCCGTGCACCTTGACCAACGCTTCTGGACTCGAGCCGACCACGTCGAAGCCGCCGTCCGGGCCGCCGTCCCGTCCGGGCAGCCGGAGCAGGTACATGTACGGGCTCGGGTTGCTCTGCCGCAGCACCCGGTAGATGTCGAGAGCGTCGGCCGAGGTCGTCGCTTCGAACCGCTGGGAGACCACGACCTGGAACGCCTCGCCGGCCCGGATCTCCTCCTTGGCCCGACCGATGGCCGCAAGATAGTCCGGCTGTGCCGTGCGGCTGACGTGCCGCGACTCGGCCGAGGGATCGTAGGAGGCGACGGACGCGGCCGTGGGGGCAGCGATCTCCTCGGTCATCCGGTCCAGCCGGCCGACCGCGTTGTCCCAGGCCTCGTCGACGCGTTCGTCGGTGTCGTCCCAGTTGACGGCGTTGGCGACGAGCAGCACCGTGCCGTCCTCGTGGTCGAGAACGGCCAGGTCGGTGGCGAGCAGGAACGCGATCTCCGGTAGCCCGAGGTCGTCGTCGGCCAGTTCCGGCAGCCGCTCGAGACGGCGAACCGCGTCGTACGACACGTACCCGACCAAACCACCTGTCAGCGGTGGCAGGTCGGGGAGCCGCGACGTGTGCAGTGCCGCAAGGGTTCCCCGGACCGCCTGCCATGGGTCGCCGCCAGCCGGCATGCCGACCGGTGCGGTTCCATGCCAGACGGCGTGCCCGTCCCTCTCGGAGAGCACGGCCGACGAGCGGGCGCCGACGAACGAGTATCGGGACCAGACTCCACCGTGCTCCGCGGACTCCAGCAGGAACGTTCCCGGCCGGCTCCCGGCCAGCTTCTGGTAGACCCCCACCGGGGTTTCACCGTCGCCGAGCAGGCGGCGTGTCACCGGAATCACCCGACGGTCCTTCGCGAGCACCCGGAACGCGTCGAGGCTCGGCGCCGCGGGGAGATCCATCACGATGCCGTTCCGAAAACCGCGGGGAGCAGGCCTCCGTCGAAGCAGGTACGCGCCCCGGTGTGGCAGGCAGGACCCTCCTGGGCGACCTTGAGCAGCACCGCGTCACCGTCGCAGTCCAGGCGCACCTCCCGGACCCATTGCCGGTGTCCTGAGGTTTCGCCCTTGACCCAGAGTTGTTGCCGGCTCCTACTCCAGTAGGTTGCCCGCCCGGTGGTCAGCGTGCGGTGCAACGCCTCATCGTTCATCCAGGCCAGCATGAGCACCTCGCCGGTGTCGTGCTGCTGCACGACCGTAGCGACGAGACCGTCCGGGTCACGCTTGAGCCGTGCGGAAAGAGCGGCGTTCAGGCCGGGCATCCGGCCATTGTTCCCGAGCCCTCAACGCGATGCCGGGCCGGCTCGTTGTTGCAGGCAGTCGACCATCATGGTCGAATGCGCTCCGCACACCGGCCAGTTCGGGGAACGAGGAACACAGGCATGTCTGGTGAACGTCAGCGCACGTTCCGTCGATTCTGTGGTTCGGCGGTCATCCTGGTCGCCGTGGCAATCGCCGGTTGCGGGTCCGCTGACGACTCAGGGACCGGCGAGTCGGCCGAATCCGGTGAGGTGGACGTGTTCGATCTCGACGTCGGAGATTGCCTCGCCGATTTCCAGGATGCGACCGAGCTTGACACCATCGAGGCTTCCCCGTGCTCCGAACCGCACAGCGACGAGATCTTCGCCTCGGGCTCGATCCCCGACGGCGCCTTTCCCGGCATGGACATCGTCGAGGCGACCGCTCAGAAGCTCTGCATCGCGCAGTTCGACGAGTTCGTCGGGATTTCGTACGAGGAATCGGTCCTCGACGTTGGGTTTCTGACTCCGACCGAGCAGAGCTGGAACGACGGTGACCGGGCCGTGCTCTGTACGGTCTACGACCCGGCCGAAGAGATCTCCGGCAGCCTGCGTGGGGCCCAGCGATGACGTCACCCGCGAGATCCCCCGACTGATCAGCGTGCCTGGGTCGTCCATGCTGCGTGCAAGCGTGCATAGACCCCGCCCGCGCCGACCAGCTCGGTGTGCCGGCCGCGCTCGACCAGCCGACCGTCGTCGAAGACGAACACCTCGTCGGCGGCTTCTGCAGTCGAGAGCCGATGTGCGATTGTCACCGCGGTCCGGCCGCGCGTGATCCCTTCCAGTGCCCGCGCGAGCCGCACCTCGGTCGCTGGGTCGACGGCGCTCGTCGCCTCATCGAGGACGAGCAGGTCGGGGTCGGCCAGGTAGGCGCGGGCCAGCGCAACGAGCTGCCGCTCGCCCGCCGAGAGCGACTCCCCTCGTTGACCCACCGGCGTGTCCAGCCCCATCAGCAAGCCGTCGAGCCAGTCGGCCAGCCCCAGCTCGGTCAGGGCCAGCCGCACCTCCTCGTCGGAGGCTCCCGGCCGGCCGTAGCGGACGTTCGCGGCCATGGTGTCGTCGAACAGGAAGCCCTCCTGTGGCACCATCACGACCCGGTCCCGAAGCGAGGCGAACCGGATCTGCCGAAGGTCGACGCCATCGACGAGCACCACACCTTCGACCGGGTCCATCAGCCGGGTGAGCAGCTTTGCGAACGTCGTCTTGCCCGAGCCGGTCTCTCCCACGATGGCGATCCGTGAGCGAGGCGGGATTTGTGCATCCACCCGATGCAGCACGGTCGGTCCATCCGGGTACGCGTACGAGACCTGTTCGAAGCGGACCTCGATCGGTCCTCGCGGCAGTGCGACACCGGCGGTACCGGGATCCGCGACATCGGCAGGCGTGTCCAGCACCCCGAGGACCCGCCGCCAGCCGGCGACGGCGTTCTGCGCCTCGTTGAGTACCTCCGTCCCCACCTGCACCGGCCCGACGAACAACGTGACGAGGAACAGGAAGGCCAGGAGCGCACCGAGAGTGAGCTCGCCCGCCAAACCCAGCAGCACACCGACCACGACCACTGTGGCGTTTGCTACTCCCGCGACGACTTCGCCGGTGGAGAACGACATCGCGACCAGCCTCTGGGCATGGGTGGCGGCGCGCCGATGGCGGTCCACCGCGGCGTCGATGCGCTGCTGGGTTCGGTCCTCGATGCTGTACGCCCGGACCACCTCGGCACCGACGACTGACTCGGAGATGGCACCGAGCATCTCGCCCACCCGCTCGCGGACCACGCCGTAGGCCGCCGAGACCCGGCGCTGGAAGAAGCGGAGAAGCACAAAGAGCGGAAGGAAGCAGATCCACACCAGCACGGTGAGCTGCCATGAGTACACGGCCATGATCACCGTCGCCACGATCAGCTGCCCGAGGCTCACGACGAACAGCAGGCCGGCCCATTGGACGAACTGCGACAGCGTGTCGACGTCGCTGGTCACCCGTGAGACCAGCGAACCGCGTCGTTCCGTGTTCTGCGTGAGCACCGAGAGGTCGTGCACATGCCGAAACGCGATGGTGCGCAGGGTCGCGAGACCCGACTCGCTGGCCCGGAACAGACGGACGTTCATCAGGTAGGCGCAGCCGGCCGTGACCAGAACCGCGATACCGGCCGCCAGGCACATCCACCGGACGAACCCGAGGTCCGGCCCTGCAGGGTTCAGTAATCCCCGGTCGACCGTTTGCTGCACCGCGATCGGCACCACGACCCGCCCGGCGGTTGCCACCAGCGCCAGGACGAGGGTGAGGCCGAGGCCGGCCCGGATCTCCGGCGAGTACGACAGTCCCCGACGGATCGTTTCGACGGCGGAGTCCGTTCCGTGGCCGACACTCGAGGTGTCCGTCGCTGTCACCTGGCCACCTCCTCCCCAGTCAGCAGGTCGTCGTCTTCATCCGCCCACAAAGCCGCCCGCTCCGCGGCGTCTCGCTCGTAGGCGGTGAGCAGGTTCCGGTAGCCGTCCACCGACGTCATGAGCTCGTCGTGCGTGCCGCGGCCGACGATGCGGCCGTGCTCGATGTAGACGACGTCGTCGGCCAGGATGATCGTGGCTCGCCGGTACGCCACCACGACCACGGTCGCCGGCAGTTCGGCATCGCGCAGGCCGGCCAGGATGCGTCGCTCGACCTCCGGGTCGACTGCGCTCGTCGCGTCATCCATGATCAGCAGCCGCGGGCGACGCACGAGCGCGCGGGCCAGTGCCAGCCGTTGTCGTTGGCCGCCGGAGAGAGTGGCACCACGTTCGCCGATGACCGCGTCGAGACCGTCGGGCAACGCCCTCACGAACCGATCCGCTTGCGCGAGGCGTAGCGCGGCCCAGACCTCCTCATCGGACACCAGACGGCCGAGGGCGACGTTTTCACGCACGCTGTCCTCGAACACGAACGCCTGCTGGAACACAAGCGCGGCGGATTCGGCTACCTCGCCGCGTGCCAGCCGACGCACATCGACGCCGTCGACGAGCACCTCACCGGTCCGGGGATCCACGAGCCGGACCAGAAGACCGGCCAGGCTCGACTTTCCGGAGCCGGTCGGACCCACAACAGCAACGGTGCGTCCCGGCGCGACGTCCAGAGTGAGCCCATGGAGCACGTCACGGTCGTCGACGTACGCGAACGACACCTCGCGCACCCGCACGTCGGCCGGATCCGTCGCGTCGGGAAGCGCGGCGTCGCCATACGGCAAGGCACCGCTGACCCGCAGGACACGTTCGACCCGTCGCCACCCCACAGCCGCGCGGGGTAGCTCGCCCAGGACCCAGCCGATCGCCCGGACCGGAAAGGCCACCACCATCAGCAGATAGGCAACCGAGACGACGGCCCCGGGGTCGAGGGTCCCGGCGGCGATCCGGGCAGACCCCACCAGCAGCACTGCGAGTACGCCGAAGCTGGGCAGCGCTTCCAGCACCGGGTCGAAGGCCCCCCTGACCCGGCCCACCGCGACATTCGCGTCGCGCAGTTCGCGTGCCGCGGCACCGAACCGGGCGGTTTCGTCGGCCTCACGGCCGAGCGCCTTGACGACCAGCGCGCCGTCGAAGGACTCGTGGGCGATGCCGGACAGCTCTCCCTTCAGCGCCTGTGCGCGGGTCGCCAACGGCGAAAGGCGCCGCTGGTACAGCAGGTTGATCAGCAGGATCGCCGGGAAGACCAGCAATCCGACGGCGGCGAGGGCTGCGTCGGTGAGCACCATCGAGACGATGGCGAAGGCCAGCATGAAAAAGACCCCGATCGCCATCGGGAACGGTGCGATCGGGTACCAGCTCGCCTCGACGTCCGCGTTCGCGTTCGACAACAGCACGCCCGTGGGGTGCTGGTGGTGCCAGGACAGCGGCAATCCGAGGTATCGGCGCGTGACCTGACGGCGATACGAAGCCTGCAGGCGGTACTGCATCACACCGGCGTAGTACCGGCGGACCACGATCCCGGCGGCCTTGAGGGTCGAGACTGCGATGATCGCGAGCGCCGCCAGTGCCAGCGCGGACGTCGTGGTCTGGCCCTGCTGAAACGCCGGCACGATCACGTCGTCGGTGATCCGGCCGATCACGACCGCCGCGAGACCGGTCATCACCCCGTACACCGCGCTGCCCGCGACTGCTACCGCGAAGATCGCCGGCTCGTCCCGGATCGCCCGTGCCAGCACGCGAAGGCCCTCGCGCAGGGTCACCTGATCTGACTGGTCGGTCACTGACGACATTCTCTCGAACCACTCGCCCGTCTCACTCCGGCCATGGCCTAGACGTCGCGGCCTTCATGGGCGTCTACCGGTAGCCGCGCTCATCGGACCGGATGGCCGGCGGCGGCGAGCGCACGCTTGACGTCGCGGATGCGCAAGGCGCCGAAGTGGAAGACGCTGGCAGCGAGCACCGCGTCCGCACCGGCATCGATCGCGGGCGCGAAATGCTCGAGGCCGCCGGCGCCGCCGCTCGCGATCAGCGGGACCGTGACGGCCTCAGCCACCGCGCCGATCATCGCCAGGTCGAAGCCCGAGCGGGTGCCGTCGGCGTCGACCGAGTTGAGCAAGATCTCACCGGCCCCGAGCGAAACCGCCCGCGCCGCCCACTCGACGGCGTCTATCCCGGTCCCGCGTCGCCCGCCGTGGGTGGTCACCTCGAAGCCCGACGGCGTGTCCCCACCCCTCCGTGCATCGACCGACAGCACGAGCACCTGGGCGCCGAACCGGTCGGCGACTTCACCGATCAGCTCGGCTCGGCCCACTGCAGCCGTGTTCACTCCGACCTTGTCCGCTCCAGCGCGCAGCAGCCGGTCGACGTCTTCGACCGATCGCACGCCACCGCCGACGGTCAGTGGGATGAACACTTGCTCGGCGGTGCGCGAAACGATCTTGTATGTCGTGGCGCGATCGTCGCTGGACGCCGTGATGTCGAGGAACAGCAGCTCGTCGGCGCCCTCGGCGTCATACGCCCGGGCCAACTCGACCGGATCGCCGGCGTCGACCAGGTCGGTGAACCGGACGCCTTTCACCACCCGGCCGGCATCCACATCCAGGCAGGGAATGACCCGGACCGCTACGCTCATCCGCCCACACCCGGCCGGTAGGCCACGGCCTCGACTTCCACCAGCATCCGCAGGTCGATGAGGGCGGACACTTCCACCATGGAAGTCGCAGGCAAGATCTCGCCGAACGCTTCGCCGTGTGCGCGCCCGTACTCTTGCCACCGCGAGATGTCGGTGACGAACATCCGGGTGCGGACGACGTCCTCGAGCGACGCGCCGAACTGCTCCAACGCCCAGCCGATGTTGCGGATCGCCTGCACCGTCTGGGCGTACGGGTCTCCCGTGTGCACGACCTCCCCGCCTTCTATGGACGTGCACCCCGTGACCCAGACGTGGTCGCCAGCGGCGACCGCTCGGCTGTAACCGACCACGGCCTCCCACGGCGCCGCCGAGGAAACGCGGCGGCTCATCCGGCCAACGCCATGGCTTGCGGCAGCGTGAACGCCCCCGCGTAGAGGGCCTTCCCGACGATGGCGCCCTCGACTCCCTCCGGGACGAGTGAGCGGAGCGCCGCGATGTCGTCGAGCTTGGCAACACCACCGCTGGCGACGACCGGGCGGTCGGTCCGCTCACACACTGCGCGCAGCAACTTCAGGTTGGGGCCGGTCAACGTGCCATCCCTGGTGACGTCGGTGACGACGTACCGAGCGCAACCGTCTCTCTCCAGCCGAGCCAGGACCTCCCACAGGTCTCCGCCTTGTCGGGTCCACCCGCGCGCGGCCAGCGTCGTTCCGCGGACGTCCAGGCCGACGGCCACCTTGTCGCCGTACCGAGCAATTGCGCCGGCCGTCCAGTCGGGGTTCTCGAGGGCCGCGGTGCCGATGTTGACCCGCGCGCACCCGGTAGCAAAGGCAACCTCGAGTGACTCGTGATCTCGGATGCCGCCCGAGACCTCTACGGCTACGTCCAGCCGGCCGACGACTTCGGCGATCAAGGCATCGTTCGAGCCCCGCCCGAAAGCGGCATCCAGGTCCACCAAGTGGATCCACTCCGCCCCTGCCGACTGCCAGGCCAGCGCAGCGTCAAGCGGTTCGCCGAAGACTGTCTCGGACCCGGCCTTGCCCTGCACCAACCGCACCGCGCGGCCCGCGGCCACGTCGACGGCCGGCAGCAGCACCAGCCGAGTCACGAACCCACCACTCCAACCCGGCGGACCGCTTGGAGCGCCGTGAGAAGAACGCGCTGAGGGACCAGCAGGCGTCGAGGCAGGGCGGTTTGGTCCGGGAGGCTAATCCCGAAGCTGGGGTACGAGCGATTGGGCGAGGGAGGCACCGAGAGCACACCTGGCCTCCCGGACCGAACCGACCTGTCTGGACGCACCACAGCAGCCCTAAGACACCTTGACGGCGCGGAAGCGCAGCCGCCGGTAGTCCGCCCACCACGCACCGTCGCGCCAGAGTTGGGGCTGGGCAATCTCGGCCCCCCGCGCGAGCACCTCGAGCGGCACGTCGGCAAGAACACCGCCGGCGAACATCTGCAACCACCGGACGAGCCCGTCGTCCCCGGTGAGCCGCGTGGGCCGGTCGCGGAAGTCGAGCTCGCGGATCTCGAACCCGGCGTCTTCGAGCATGGCCGCGTACTGCGCCGGCGAGGGGAACACCCACGGCCAGCTGCGCTCGGGCAGGCCCGCCTCGCGACAGGCCTGATCCACGGCACCGGTGATGGCCGCAACGTTCCCGGTGGCGCCCATCTCGGCGATGAACCGGCCGCCGCCGCGAAGCGCGTCGGAGACGCAGCCCAGCACCTCGACCGACGAGGGCATCCAATGCAGAGCCGCGTTGGAAAAGACCGCGTCGACCGCCTGCTCGACGGCGAAGTCGTGCGCGTCGGCGACCCGAAGGTCGGCGCCCGGGAGTCGCTGCCGGGCTGCCTCGATCATCGCCGGGTCCGAGTCGATGCCGATCACGGTTGCTCCAGTGCCCGCGATCTTCGCTGCCAATTCGCCGGTACCGCAACCGAGGTCCAAGACGGTCTCGCCCGGTTGTGGATTCAGCCAGTCCAAGAGCTCTGCTCCGTAGGCAGAGACGAATGCGAAGTCCCGGTCATACTCCCGGGTGTCCCAGCCCTCGGTCATGCCGTCAACCCTTTCACCCAGGTCTCCAGCAGCGTCGCGCCCGCGTCACCGGACTTCTCTGGGTGGAATTGGGTCGCGGACAATGCGCCGTTCTCCACGGCGGCGATGAAGCGGTCGCCGTCGTGCTCGGTCCAACTGACCAGCGGCGGATGCAGCCGCTGCGGCGGCGGCATCAGCCAGCGCCGTACTCCGTAGGAATGGACGAAGTAGAAGCGCGCGTCTTCGATGCCGGAGAACAAGACCGACCCGGACGCGACCTCGACGGTATTCCAGCCCATGTGTGGCAGCGGACGAGCAACAAGCCGCTCGACGACACCGGGCCACTCCCCCAGGCCGTCGGTTTTCACTCCATGCTCGATTCCGCGGTCGAACAGCACCTGCAAGCCGACGCAGATGCCCAGGACCGGCCGCCCGCCGGCCAACCGCCGGTCGACGACCTGGTCGCCGTGCACCGATCGCAGGCCGGCGGCACACGCGGCAAACGCGCCGACGCCGGGAACCACGAGACCGTCGGCGTCCGCCGCGGCCGCCCGGTCGGCCGTCAGCGTCACCTTTGCTCCAACCCGCTCCAAAGCCCGAACGGCAGACCGCACATTGCCCGAGCCATAATCGAGCACCACCACCCGGGACCCGGTCATGCTCGGATAACCGCCCGGCTCACAGGCTGCCTTTCGTCGACGGCACGCCGCCCTCCCGCGGGTCCAGCGCGACCGCGTCGCGAAGCGCTCGCGCGAGGCCCTTGAACTGTGCTTCGACGACGTGGTGCGGATCCCGTCCGGCGAGGACGCGCACATGCAGTGCAATCTGCGCCTGAAACGCCAAGGTCTCCAGCGCGTGCCGGGTCAAAGAGCCCGCGAAGTGGCCGCCGATCAGCACGTATTCCTGGCCCGGCGGCTCACCGGTGTGCACGCAATACGGCCGGCCGGCCACGTCGACAGCCACCTGCACCAACGCTTCGTCGAGCGGGACGAGCGCGTCGCCGAATCGGCGGATGCCCACCTTGTCGCCGAGGGAGTCGCGCAGGGCCTGACCGAGCACGATGGCCACGTCCTCGACCGTGTGGTGCGCGTCCACGGCCAGATCACCTTCTGCCGTCACCGCGAGGTCGATCAGCGAGTGCCGCGAGAACGCCGTGAGCATGTGGTCGTAGAACGGAACTCCGGTGCTGACGTCGTTCTCGCCTGAGCCGTCGAGGTCGAGCTCGACGACGACTCGGCTCTCTTTGGTGGCGCGCTCGACCCGAGCCGTCCGGCCGGTCATCCCATTACCTCCACGATGGCAGAACGAAACGCGGCCATCTCATCCGGCGTCCCGACTGTGACCCGTAAGTAGCCCTCGGGTCCGGTCTCCCGGACGAGGACGCCGCGGTTGAGCAACCCCCGCCACACCGCGTGCCGGTCGGCGAACCGGCCGACGAGCACGAAGTTGGCGTCGGAATCGGGTACGACAAGGCCCTGGTCACGCAGCCACTGAGTGATCTCGTCGCGGTCGATGCGAATCGCCTCGACCTTCGCCAGCAGCTCGTGCGCGTGCGCCAGCGCAACCCGCGCAACGGCCTGAGTCACCGCGGAGAGGTGGTACGGCAACCGAACCACCTGGACCGCCGAGATGATTTCCGGCGCCCCGGCCATGTACCCGAGGCGGGCACCGGCGAAGGCGAAGGCTTTGCTCATCGTGCGGACGACGACGAGCCGCGGGTGATGGGCCAGCAGGGTCAGGGAGCTCGGTGTTCCCGTCCGCCGGAACTCGGCGTACGCCTCGTCGACGACGACGATTCCGTCACAAGAATCGTGCAATGCCGTCACCAGGTCCAGGGGCAAGGCAGTGCCCGTGGGGTTGTTCGGCGAGGCCAGCAACACAACGCTCGGCTGATGCCTGTTCACTTGCTCGAGTGCATGGGTCCGCTCGATGCCGAAGTCCTCATCCCTCCGGCCCGTCACCCAGGTCGTCGCGGTGGCGCGGGCGTACTCCGGATACATCGAGTACGTCGGTGCGAAGGACAACGCCGTCCGGCCCGGACCGCCGAAGGCCTGCAGTAGCTGCAGCATGATCTCGTTGGAGCCGTTGGCGGCCCACACCCGCGACTCGTCCAGCCCGTGGCCCAGGTACGCGGCAAGGTCGCAGCGCAGCGCGCGGGCGTCCCGGTCGGGATATCGGTTCAGGCCGCGCACGGCGTCGGCAACGGCTTCGGCCGCGTATGCGACGAGAGCTTCCGATGGCGGATACGGGTTCTCGTTGACGTTGAGGCGGACCGGCACATCCAGCATCGGCGCGCCATAAGGCGTCAGCCCCCGTAACTCGGCACGCAGCGGAAGCGTACTTCCCATCACCGGAACCTGGCGCGGACCGCCGCGGCATGAGCGGGCAGATCTTCTGCCGCCGCGAGAGCTTCGATGTGACCCGCCGCTTCCTGCAGAGCCGGCCGGTCGTACTCGACGACATGGATGCCGCGCAGAAACGACTGCACTGACAAACCGCTCGAATGCCGGGCGCACCCTCCGGTCGGCAGGACATGGTTCGAGCCGGCGCAATAGTCGCCGAGGCTCACCGGTGCCCACGGCCCGACGAAGACCGCGCCGGCATTGCGCACCTGCCTCGCGATGGTCGCTGCGTCCCGGGTCTGGATCTCCAGGTGTTCCGCAGCGTAGGCGTCCACGACGCGAAGTCCCTGGTCCACGTCGTCGACGAGCACAACGCCGGACTGCTGGCCGGTAAGGGCGGCGCGCACTCGGTCGACATGCTTGGTGGCCGCCACCAAAGCCTCGAGCTCGTCCTCGACGGCATCGGCGAGCTCTTCGCTGTCCGTCACCAGGACGCTCGCGGCGAGCGGGTCGTGCTCGGCCTGGCTGAGCAGGTCGGCCGCGACATAGACCGGATCGGCGCTGTCGTCGGCGAGAACAACGATCTCGGTGGGGCCTGCTTCGGCGTCAATTCCGACGATGCCGCGCAGGTACCGTTTGGCCGCGGTGACGTACACGTTGCCTGGCCCTGTCACCAGGTCGGCGCGCGGGCACGCCAGCGCGCCAGAGTCGTCGCGGACTCCATAGGCGAACATGGCGATTGCCTGGGCGCCGCCTACGGCGTAAACCTCGTCAACGCCGAGCAGTGCACACACGGCCAGAATGGCCGGATGCGGGCGGCCCTCGTGGTCACGCTGCGGCGGGCTCGCCACCGCCACGCTCTCGACGCCGGCCACCTGCGCGGGGACGACGTTCATGACGACACTGCTGGGATAGACGGCCAGGCCTCCCGGCACATAAAGACCCACCCGCCGGACCGGAACCCAGCGTTCGGTGACGGTGCCCCCATCAACGACATCGGTCGTGACATCTGTGCGCCGCTGGTCGGCGTGTACCAGCCGGGCTCGACCGATGGACTCCTCCAGCGCTGTGCGAACCGGCGGGTCGAGGCCAGCCAGCGCGGCGCCCAGCGCGGCGCCAGGCACCCGCGGGTCCGCGACGTCCACGCCGTCGAAGCCGGCGGTGAGCTCGCGCAGCGAGGCGAGCCCGCGGTCGCGCACGTCGAGGCAGATGTGCCGGACCTCGCCCAGAACGGCCTCGATGTCGACAGTTGCCCGTGGGACCAGGCTTCGGTAGTCCATCGGGACGGCCGCGGCGCCTAGCCCACGCAGGTCGATCCGGCGAATCACGCGTCGAGTCTAGGTGCGGCCTTCCGGACCCGGGCTGCGCTGCCCGGATGGCAAGACATCTGGTCCATGCTGTGATACGGGCGACCGTTCTGCCGCGGGATTGTCGTCCCGCCGTGACCGGTCGGACGCATCGGTGCGGCAGGATAGGGCGTGATGGGCACGTCGAGGGGGCTACGGACGAATGCCGCAACTCCGGCAACGACCGCGTTGAACCGCGCCGGGGTCGCGTTCAGGGTGCATCTGTACCAGCATGACCCTGCCGCGATGTCGTTCGGCCTGGAAGCCGCCCAGGCCTTGGGAGTGTCGGCCGAGCGGGTCTTCAAGACCTTGCTGGCCGACGTGGACGGAACCCTGGTCGTCGCCGTCGTTCCGGTCGTGGGATCGCTCGACCTGAAAGCACTGGCCACCGCCCGCGGCGGCAAGCGGGCAGGCATGGCGGCCTCCGCCGTTGCGGAGCGGGCGACGGGTTACGTCATCGGTGGAATCAGTCCTCTTGGCCAACGCCGCAAGCTGCCTACCGTGGTGGACCTGAGTGCGACCGGTTTCGACACCGTCTATGTCTCCGCCGGGAGACGCGGACTCGACCTCGAACTGTCGCCGATGGACCTGATCCGCGTCACGGGAGCGACCACGGCGCGGATTGGTCGGCACGGCTGAGATCTGGCTCGTCGCCGGTCGACCGCAGACGGCCTTGGTCATGGCCGAGCAGGCAAATCACGGCGACCGTGGCGACCGCCGCAATCGGCCACCCGAAGAGCAGACCGGTAGCTCCCAGATCAAGTGGAAAGTCGATCCGGGTGCCGTCGGTGATGTCCTCGAGTGCACCGGCGATCGGTTCCGGGCCAAGCAGCACGCCGAGCCGCCAGCCCACGGCGCTGCCCGCCAGACCAGCCGCAGCGAGCGCACACACGGTCACGACCGGGCGGCGCAGGTGCCGCAGGAACATCACCAGGGCGACCAACACGCCCGCGATGCACGAGAGAATCGTGAACCAGGCATCGGCCCCGAACCGGTTCTCGCCGACCGGTCCGATCGGTCGTAGCTCGCCGGCGATCACCTCGACGGCGAACGTCGGGGCGAGCAGCCACCAGAACAGCCCGACGAGGACTCCAGCCGCAAGCGAGATCAGCACGGTCTCGGCGACAACCCGAAGTGTTGACGGGGGCCGACCACGGATTCGCCGGCGGACGCGCGCAGCACTGCTCGCCTCGCTCACCCCAGACAAGCCGGCCCGAGCAAGGCCTTCAAGTCGCCCATCAACGCGCTGGACGGGGTCACCCGTAAGGAGTCGTCCAGGCGCATCACCGTGGTGCGACCGGCGCCGTGCAAACGAAGATGGACCTCGGTGCTCCCTGGATGGGTGGCCAGCACGTCTTTGAGCCGATCGACCATGGGTGCGGTGCACCGGGCCACGGCCATGTTGACCACCACGGGGCCCCTCGGTGCCTCGGACATGTCAGGAAGGCTGAGTTCGCTCGCAATCACCTGCGCAGAGTCGTCGCGGCGATCTACTCGGCCCTTGACGACGACGATCACGTCCTCGGCCAGTTGCAGAGCGTGCTGTTGGTACGTGGCGGGGAACAACATGACCTCGACCGAGCCCTCGAGATCTTCCACCGTGGCGATTGCCCAGGTGTCACCGCGGCGGGTGACCTTGCGCTGCAACCCGGTGACCAGTCCCCCGATGGTGACCACCGTGCCGGGCGGGCATTCTTCCTCGTCCGCCAGCGAGGAGATAGTGCGGTCGGTCGACCGGGACAACAGGTGGTCGACGCCAAGCAGCGGGTGGTCGGAGACATAGAGACCGAGCATCTCCCGCTCGTAGCCGAGCTTGACCTGCTTGTCCCATTCGGACAGGTCGGGCACGATGACCTCGAGCCCTTGCCGGTTCCCCACCGCCCCGCCGAACAGGTCGAACTGGCCGATTGCCTCGTTGCGCTTGATATCGAGCACAGCGTCGACTGCAGCGTCGAAGACCGCCGCCAGAGACCGGCGGGAGTAACCAAGCGAGTCGAACGCCCCCGCCTTGACAAGCGACTCGACCACCCGCTTGTTGCAGACCACCACGGGAACCTTGTCCATGAAGTCCGGGAATGACTCGAACCGGCCCTCGGCGGCGCGGGCGGCCACCACGCCCTCGACCACGTTGCCGCCGACATTGCGAATTGCCGCCAGGCCGAACCGTACGTCGGTGCCGACCGGAGTGAAGTCGCCCTCGGACTCGTTCACGTCCGGCGCCAGTACCTTGATCCCCATTCGTCGGCACTCGCCGAGGTACACCGCGGTGCGGTCCTTGTCGTCGCGGACGCTGGTGAGCAAGGCCGCCATGTATTCGGCCGGATAGTTCGCCTTGAGGTACGCCGTCCAGTAGGAGATCAGGCCGTAGGCCGCGGTGTGCGCCTTGTTGAACGCATAGTCGGAGAACGGCACCAGGGTGTCCCAAAGCGTCTTGACCGCGTCGACGGAGTAGCCCGCCCTCCGCATGCTCTCGGAGAACGCGACGAACTCCGCGTCGAGCACCTCGCGCTTCTTTTTCCCCATTGCCTTGCGCAAGAGGTCGGCCTTGCCGAGGGAGTAGCCGGCGACCTTCTGCGCGATGGACAGCACCTGCTCCTGGTAGACGATCAGGCCGTAGGTCTCGTCCAGAATCTCGGCCAGCGGCTCGGCGAGCTCGGGATGAATCGGTGTGATCGGCTGCTTGCCATGCTTGCGTAAGGCGTAGTTGGTGTGCGACTGCGCACCCATCGGCCCCGGCCGGTAGAGGGCGCCGACGGCGGAGATGTCTTTGAAGCTGTCGGGTTTCATCAGCCGCAGCAGCGAGCGCATCGGACCACCGTCGAGCTGGAAGACGCCCAGCGTGTCACCACGGGCCAGCAGTTCGTAAGTGGGCTGATCGTCGAGCGGGAGGGTCTGAAGATCGACCGGTTCCTTGCCATTTCGCACGATGTTGCGGCAGGCATCGTCGAGGACGGTGAGGTTCCTCAGCCCAAGGAAGTCCATCTTCACCAGGCCGAGCGCCTCGCAGGTGGGGTAGTCGAACTGGGTGATGATCGCGCCGTCCTGCTCACGCTTCATGACCGGGATGTGGTCCATCAGCGGCTCGGAGGACATGATCACGCCGGCTGCGTGTACCCCCCACTGGCGCTTGAGGTTCTCCAAACCTTTGGCGGTGTCGACGATCTTCTGCACGTCGGCGTCCGAGGCGTAGAGCTCGCGGAACTCGTTGGCTTCGGCGTACCGCCTGTCCTGGGGGTCGAAGATGCCCGCCAGCGCGATGTCCTTGCCCATGACCGACGGCGGCATCGCCTTCGTAATACGCTCCCCCATCGCGAACGCGAAGCCCAGCACCCGGCAGGCATCCTTGATCGCCTGTTTGGCCTTGATCGTCCCGTAGGTGACGATCTGCGCCACCCGGTCCGAGCCGTACTTGTCGGTGACGTAGCGGATCACCTCGCCGCGGCGGCGCTCGTCGAAGTCGATGTCGATGTCCGGCATCGAGGCACGCTCCGGGTTGAGGAACCGCTCGAACACCAGCCCGTGCTGGATCGGGTCGAGGTCGGTGATTCCCAGTGCGTAGGCGACGATGGCGCCCGCGGCCGACCCGCGCCCCGGCCCGACTCTTATTCCCTGGTTCTTGGCCCAGCCGATGAAGTCGGCGGCGACCAGAAAGTACGCCGGGTACCCCTTGTCACAGATGACCTCGGTCTCGTACTCAGCCTGGCGGCGGGCGCGCTCGGGCACGCCGGTGGGGTATCGGCGATGCAGCCCCCGCTCGACCTCCTGGACGAACCACGAGGTCTCCGATTCCCCATCGGGGACCGGAAACCGGGGCATGAAGTTGGCGCCCTCGGTGAACCTCACCTCGCATCGCTCGGCGATGCGCAGAGTGTTGTCGCACGCCTCAGGCAGCTCGGACCAGAGCTCGCGCATCTCCGCTGCGGATTTGAGGTAGAAGTCGTCGGCCTCGAACTTGAACCGGTTGGGATCGGCCAGCGTCGACGCGGACTGCACGCACAGCAGCACGGCGTGCGCCTCGTGGTCGCGCGGATAGGTGTAATGCAGGTCGTTGGTCGCGACCAGTGGCAGCCGAAGGTCATTGGCCAGGCGCAGCAGGTTGTCGCGTACCCGGCGCTCGATGCCGAGCCCGTGGTCCATCAGCTCGACGAAGTAGTTCTCCCGGCCGAAGATGTCACGGAACTCTGCCGCGGCAGCGACCGCGTCGTCGTACCGGCCGAGGCGCAACATTGTCTGCACCTCGCCCCCTGGGCATCCGGTCGTGGCGATGATGCCGCCGGAGTAGGTCTGCAGCAGCTCGCGATCCATCCGTGGCTTGAAATAGAAACCCTCCAGCGACGCCAGTGACGCGAGCCGGAACAGGTTGTGCATCCCGCCGGTGCTTTCGGCCAGCAGCGTCAGATGCGTATACGCGCCACCGCCGGAGACGTCGTCTTCCCCGCCGCCCCCCCAGCGCACCCGCGTCTTGTCGAACCTACTGGTGCCCGGAGTGAGGTAGGCCTCAGTGCCGATTATCGGCTTGACCCCGTGCCGGCGCGCCTTCTGGTAGAAGTCGTAGGCGCCGAACACGTTGCCGTGGTCGGTCATCGCCAACGCCGGCATGCCCTGGTTCGCGGCCTCGGCGAACAGGTCGTCCAGCCGCGCGGCACCATCGAGCATGGAGTACTCGGTGTGCACGTGCAGGTGCGCGAAGTTGGCCCCGCTGCTCACGGCGGACGGATTGGGCACAGCGCAGGCGCCTCCTCGGCGGGCGGATTCCGCCCGAGTCTAGGCGGCCATTCCGACAACCCCGGGACGCCCCGCCGGATGCTCCCTCGCTCGCTCGTCGGCCGGCCTACAACCGCCAGAGCACGGGTGCGTGCGCGGTTTCGGCGGCATCCAGGCCGGCCGTGATCACGGCATCCATGATCCGCGCGAGACCGGCTCGGTCAAGCGACGGCACACGGTTCGCCATGGTGCGCACGATCTCGGCTTCCCTGGCCCGATCCCGCCCAGCATGTCCGCTCACGGGTTTGTGCCGCTGGACTTCGCTGACCAGTGCGACCCGGTATTCGAGCAGCGCAGCGAACGCGGCGTCGACGCGGTCGATCGCTTCGCGACAGCCCGGAAGGGACAGCGGTTTGACCTGCCGCACGACCGGCGTCAGGGTCGCAACTGTCTCCATGGCGGCCGCGACGTCAGCCGGCTCGGCGTCCTCGTTCAGCCAGACACCGTCGGCCCCGGCCGCGACCGCCGCGCCGGCGAGCCAGGGTGCGTCGCCCACGTCGACCAGGACCGGCCGACCGGACCGATCTCGAACCTCGCTGACCAGGGCCAGGTCGAGCGTGGTCCGGCCGCCCCCGTACGTGCGGCTACCGCCCTCGCAGAGCACGACGGCGTCATTGCCCTCGGCTCGCACGTACTCCAGCGACGACAGCCACTCTTCGACGGTGCAATGCGCACCGCGGTGCAGGACGACAGGGAGTCCCGCGCGACCGACAGCGACGAGCAGGCGGAAGTCCTGCATCCACTCCCCGCGCACGACGATCCCGTCGCCGAAGCGGACCACCGCGGGGAGGTCGTCGGCCGAGAACGGCTCGACCACAAGCGGACCAGCGGTGAGGTCGCGCACCTGGGCGAGCTCGTCCGCCGCGCCGGGCAGCCCATGGCGACGACGGAGGCTGACGTGGACCATGTCGGCTCCGTGCCGCGGTCCGGCCAGTACCGGCAGCCGGGTTCCCCCGAGGACCTCGGTGCCGATCGGCACGACGCGATGCCGCACGGATGCCGGCGGGTCGGCGGTTGTGGTCACAGGCGCTCCTCTGTCCGGGGCCGCACCCGAGGTCGATGCCCGAGCCGGCCATTTTCATGACGAAAGGCAGAGGCGAAGCCTCTGCCTTCGAGCCGACTCGAGTAGATGCTGCGTCAGGTTGCGTCGACGCAGCCGACCACCCGGGTCGGCTCCGTAAACGCGAAATACGCCTGTCGCACGGGGCGACGGTATGGGGAACGCCAGCATTGGTCTACCGCTTCGAGACGGCGGTCCCGCATGCCGAGACGCGGAGCGCCCAACCCATCCGCCAGCCCTCGTTGATCATCGCCGAACGGCTGGGCCAATCGTTCAGACAGCCGCCACTTCGCATGATCAACGCGATGGCCGATGGGCCAGCACGTCGAGCGCGTGCTGGAGATCTGGCGGGTAGGGCGATGTGAACACCACTCGCTCGCCGGTACCGGGGTGCTCGAAGCCGAGGCGAACGGCGTGCAGCCACTGCCGGCCCAACCCCAACTGCTCGGCGAGCACCGGGTCGGCGCCGTAGGTCGCGTCGCCGACGCACGGGTGCCGCAGCGCGCTGAGGTGGACCCGGATTTGGTGGGTCCGCCCGGTCTCGAGTCGGATTTCGAGCAGGCTGGCGGCGGGGAACGCCTCCAGCGTGTCGTAGTGCGTGATGCTGGGCCGGCCGCCAGCCACCACAGCCCACCGGTGGTCCCGGGTGGGATGCCGGTCGATCGGCGCCTCGATCGTGCCCCGGGTCGGATCCGGATGGCCTTGCACCACGGCGTGGTAGATCTTGTCGACGGTTCGGTCCCGGAACTGCTGCTTGAGTGCGGTGTACGCCCGCTCGGATTTGGCGATGACCATCAAGCCGCTGGTGCCGACGTCGAGCCGGTGCACGACTCCTTGTCGTTCCGCCACGCCGCTCGTCGAGACCGTGAATCCAGCAGCTGACAGGCCGCCGATGACCGTCGGACCCGACCACCCTGGGCTCGGATGTGCCGCAACGCCGACCGGTTTGTCGACGACCACAACCTCGGGGTCGTCGTGGACGACGGTCATGCCTTCCACGCTCTCCGGCGTCACCTCGATCGGCCCGGGCGGTGGCGGAAGTTCGACGTCGAGCCACGATCCGGGCCGTAGCCGATCCGACTTCACGGCACTCGCCCCGTCGACGAGCACGTGTCCGTGCTCGACCAAGTCAGCGGCGCGGCTACGTGAGAACCCGAAAAGCCGGGCGAGCGCAGAATCCAGCCGCTCACCCTCGAGACCCTCCGGAACCGGCACTCGGCGCCGGTCGCTCACTCGTCCGACCGATCGGGCCCGGAGCCGTCGTAGCTCACTCCGCGCAGACTTAACCAGGCCATCAACACGGCCGATCCGACGATCACCGAGTCCGCCAGGTTGAACACCGGCCAGTGCGTTAGCTCCAGGAAGTCGACGACGTGGCCGCGCAGCGGCGCCGGCTCGCGCATGACGCGGTCGAGCAGGTTGCCCACCGCCCCGCCGAGCAGCCCGCCCAACGCGATTGCCCACGGCACGCTCGTAAGTCTTCGGCTCAACCGCAGGATCACCACGATCACCACGACGGCGATGGCCGTGAACACGACCGTCAGGCCGGTTGCGAAGCTGAAGGCAGCGCCAGCGTTGCGGACGAGCCGCAGTTGGAAGACGCCATCGATGACCTCGACGACCGTGCCGTCCTGCAACGAGGCAACGGCGATGATCTTGCTCATCTGGTCGAGCACGATGACTGTGGCCGCCACAGCGAGAAGGACGCCGACCCGGCGGCGTCCTTGGACTGGGTGTGTGCCCGCGTCGCCGGTCAGCGACGCTCCTCCCGCTGCTTGCATGTCATACACAGTGTCGCACGCGGAAACGCCTGGAGCCGGGCCTTGCCGATGGGGTTGCCGCAGCTCTCGCACACGCCGTACGAGCCGTCGTCGATCCTGGACAACGCCCGCTCCGTCTGGCCGAGGATCTCGCGGTGGCTGGCGGCGAGGGACATCTCATGCTCTCGCTCGAATGTCTTCGAGCCGGTGTCCGCCTGGTCCTCACCGCCGGTGTCGCTGCTGTCGCGCAGCAGGTCGGCAATGTCGGACTCCGCTTCGGTGATCTCGCTGCGGAGCCGGTCCGCCTCGGCCTCCAACAGAGCACGGACCTCGGCCAGTTCGGCAGCCGTCCACGGGCGTTCGTCCGCCCGGACGACCAGCGCCTCCGGAGCCGCTTTCCGGGCAACCGCCTTCTTGGCCGGGGCCTTCTTGGCCGGGGCCTTCTTGGCCGGGGCCTTCTTGGCCGGGGCCTTCTTGGCCGGGGCCTTCTTGGCCGGGGCCTTCTTGGCCGGGGCCTTCTTCGCCGGGGCCTT
>DASSDH010000043.1:0-7648 GCA_035697245.1 Jiangellaceae bacterium | reverse complement strand
CGCATACAGCACCCACGTGGAAAGCCCGGTCGTTCCTGGCAGCAGTAGGACCGCCATCGCCCCTTCGACAACACCCAGCAGGGTCAGGGCAGGTCGCCGTGACAGCCGCGACCCCACCGTGTACAGCGTGACCAACACCGCGGGACCCAACGCATACACCGGCAACCCGAGCGCGACATACCCGACCGCTGTGATGACCTGCACCGCCACCACCGCCCGAAGCGCGACGCGGCGGAACATGACTGCTGCGCCATAAACACCCGCGAGAACCACCGCGGCGACCTGGGCGGGCGTCGACAGACGGCCGTAGAACTCAACGGTCAGTATCACGGCCGCATACGCGGCAACCACGCCCAGCGCCACATCGAGCACCCCGCCGCGCACCGAGCCACTCGTCACACGTCGCCACGCCCGACGAAAAGCCGAAACCGTCCCCCTGCTGTTCACGCGCACGTCCGCCATCGGCCGCACCACCTCAGAAACAGATGATGCAACCCCACCTACCGCAACGCGAGCCCGAGAAGTTTGTCCATAGAGCGGACGATCGGTGCGCTCGACGTGTACGGGATGCAGCGATGGGCCGTTCGACCTATCCATTGGGCGTACCTTCGCTCACTACGCGGCGGTCGCCCAGGCCAACGCCGCGCTGTACAGCAGTACCTCGGAGCTGGCGCAGCAGCTGCAGCAGGCGTTGCAATCCCCGCTGTGATCGACCAGGCCAAGGGCATCATCATGGCGGAGCTGCGCTGCAACCCGGATGAGCGTCAAGTATCTGGCGACCCTGTCCCAGGACCAGAACCGAAGGTCCGCGACATCGCCGCCGAGATCGTCCATCGCACCCAACAACCCTGACGGATTGGCTCGTCACGACGGTTGGCGGCGTTCGTCCTATGCAACTTGCTTCAATGGAGGCCTTGCCCAGGTGTCATGGCCCGTGGAGACTTGGAACAAGCGGTCGTCAAGAAGTCGGCGTCCAACTCCCCTTCATGCTGACTAAGGCGATGTTCATGGGCCGACGCTCGACTCCCACTCCCCCCGCGGTGTTCTCCGTAGCCGACGGGCATGCGGTGACGAATTTGCGCTGGACCGGTGAGATCGACGTCACCCAGGTGCCGGAACTACGCGACGAGATTCTCGCTCTGCCGTCTGACCGATCGGTGCATCTCGATCTGTCGACGGTTTCCTATCTCGACTCGAGCGGGCTGGGCATGCTGGTCCTGTTGCGCAAGCGGCTAGCACGGCGCGGAGCGGGAGTCACGCTCTTCGATGTCCAGCCCAATGTTCGCCGCGTGCTGGAGATCACCGGCCTGAACCGGGCCTTTCACTTCGCATCGGTATCGGAGCCGGCGGACGCCGACGCGATCCTTGTCGCCGAAACTCAGCCGGAATGAACCGAATCATCATCTGATCCTCGTTCCGCACCCGATGGGTTTGGTGGCCCCCCTTTACGATGCGAGCCAACGGTTTTGGGCCGCGGGAGTGGAGGAGGGCACGTGGATGTCGTGGCGCTGTTCGGACGATCGTGTCGGGAGTTCGACCGCAGGGTCGCCGAGGTCGGCGCTGATCAGTGGGCGCTGGACACTCCATGCACAGAATGGAACGTCCGCACCTTGGTCAACCATGTCACCGTCGAGGACCTGTGGGTTCCGCCGCTGTTGCGTGGAGCAACGATCGAGGAGATCGGCGACCGGTTCGACGGCGATCAACTCGGCGACGATCCCAAGGCGGCATGGCGAACGGCACATGACGAAGCTGTCCGAGCCGTCGGTGGGCTGCCCTCCGTCGAGTCGACCGTTCACCTCTCCTTCGGCGACTTCCCCGCGAGTTTCTACCTCACCCAGTTGATCTTCGACCACGTCGTGCATGCGTGGGACCTGGCCACCGCGATCGGCGCTGACACCCAGCTCGACCCCGAGCTGGTCGATTTCTCCGTCGACGAGTTCGTCATCCAGGAGGACTCGTATCGCGCGTCCGGTGCGATCGCCGAGCGGCCCTCCATCCCTGCCGAGGCCGATGCCCAGACCCGCCTGCTGGCCATGTTCGGCCGGGCCGCGTGACCGGCCGACCATGTCGATGTGACGCATTGCACTACCGCACTACCCCTGGGCCTGACGAGTACGTCATCCCCATCGCGGAGGCACCTGGCATGCTCGAAGACGTCGAGTGTGTGCGTCGGCTGAGGTGAACGACATGGATGTGATGGCCAGGCTGGCAGCGGCGGTCTGCGGCCGGCGTGCGAAGTGGTTCGTCGTCGGGTTCTGGATCGCCGTCATGGCGCTGGCGTATCCGTTGTCGGCGAAGCTGATGGGTGCTCAGGACAACGACGCGGCGTCGTGGCTGCCCGGTGATGCGGAGTCGACCAGAGTCGTCGAGCTCCAGCAGGAGGCGTTCGCCACTGGCGACCGGCTGCCGGCGATCGTCGTCTACGAGCGGCCGGGCGGCATCACCGCGGACGACACCGCCGTGGCGGCAGCTCACGCGGCGGAGATCGGCGCGCTCAACAGTGTTCCCGACGAGGTCGTCGGGCCAATTCCGTCAGCGGACGGAGAGGCGCTGCAGATCATCGCCGAGATCGATCCCGGTGAGGGCGGCTGGTTCGAGATCGGCGAGGTCGTCGATGAGATGACCGAGATCATCGGCGATACCCCCGACGGGCTGTCGGCGTACGTCACCGGACCGGCTGGTGTCGCGTCGGACTTCGCCGAGGCATTCGACGGAATTGACACCACCTTGCTCTATTCGGCGATGGCCGTGGTCATCGTGATCCTGCTGCTGTCCTATCGCAGCCCGGTGATGTGGCTGTTCCCGGTGATCTCCGCGTTCGTGGCGCTTACCATCGCCCAGGCCGTCGTGTACTTGCTGGCCGAGTACGCAGGCGTCACCGTCAACGCGCAGACCGCGGGCATCCTGCTGGTGCTCGTGTTCGGTGCCAGCACGGACTATGCGCTGCTCATCGTGGCCCGCTATCGGGAGGAGCTGCGCCGGCACGAGGACCGGCACGAGGCGATGGCCTTTGGTCTGCGCCGGGCCAGCCCCGCGATCATTGCCAGCGCAGCCACCGTCGCCGTGGGCATGCTCTGCCTCCTGGCGGCGCAGATGAACTCGACTCGAGGAATGGGCCCGGTACTCGCCATCGGCGTCGTCGCGGGCGTGCTGGTCATGTTGACACTTCTGCCAGCGCTGCTCGTCCTCGTCGGGCGCTGGGTCTTCTGGCCCGTCAAGCCGCGCTACGGCTCGGCCGAGCCAACCGAAACAGGCTTCTGGGCACGGATTGGACAGCGCATCGCTCGCCGGCCGCGCGCGGTCTGGATCGGGACGTCACTTGCGCTCGGCGCCGTGGCGCTCGGCCTGGTCAGCCTGGACACCGGGGTGCTGGCAAACCGCGACTCGTTCGTGGACAAGCCGGCGTCCATCGCCGGCGAGGAGGCGTTGGCCCGGCACTTCCCCGCCGGAACGGGGACTCCCGTTGTGGTCGTCTCCGACGCGGCAGCGGCTGAGCCCGTGGCCGAGGCACTTGCCGGCACCGACGGAATCGCCGAGGTGGGCGAGCCCGTCGTCGTGGGCGATTACGCGTTCGTCGAGGGGACCCTCGAAGCCGCGCCCGACAGCACGGCGGCTCAGGAGACCGTCGATCAGGCCCGGGAGAGCGTCCACGCGGTTCCGGACGCCGATGCTCTCGTCGGTGGTAACACGGCGGTCAACCTCGATGCCCAGCGGGCAGCGGAGCGCGACAGCTGGGTCATCATGCCGCTGGTACTCGTGGCCGTGTTCGTCATCCTCGCCCTGTTGTTGCGGGCGCTGGTAGCGCCGCTTATCTTGATCGCCACGGTGGTTTTGTCGTTCGCCGCGTCCCTGGGTGTCAGCGCCCTCGTCTTCGAGCACGTCTTCGGCTTCGCCGGAGCCGACACCGCATTCCCGTTGTTCGTGTTCGTCTTCTTGGTCGCGCTTGGGATCGACTACAACATTTTCCTGATGACCCGCGTACACGAGGAAGCGCGGCAGTACGGCACTCGGCGCGGAGCACTCATCGGTCTCGCCGCCACCGGAGGGGTTATCACGTCGGCTGGTCTGGTGCTGGCGGGAACGTTTGCCGTTCTGGCCACGCTGCCAGTGGTCGCGTTCGCCCAGATCGGCTTCGCCGTTGCTTTCGGCGTCCTGCTGGACACGCTGGTGGTGCGGTCGGTGCTGGTGACCGCCCTCAACCTCGACGTCGGTGGCCGGATGTGGTGGCCGAGCGCGCTCGCCCGGCGACCGGATGTCGACATCGACGACATCACCGAGCCGTCTCTTCAACTACGCAGCTAGGTAGCGGTGCCTACTCGGTGGGAATGACCACGTTCACCACCCCTGCCCGTACATCACCAGGCCTGCAAGCCTGGTGATGTATAGGTACGCCTGGTGAACGTGGTCATTCCGAGGTGGACGAAAGGCACACCGCGGGGAGTTCGAACCAACGCAGCCGCTCGAAGTCGGTGGAAACCCGCACCGAGACGTCAGCCACGTCGGAATCCGGTTCGGGAAGCGCCTCGAGCAACTTCAGCGCCTCGTCGAGGCAGTCCTGCAGTGACGCCGGTGGAACGGTCACGTCGGGAGAGGGATACGACATCTCACCGTTGTCGCCGTAGCCGATGTCGGCGAGCCGAACGGCGGGGGCCGGTGGGAACTCCCGATGGCGCCACAGCCCCGTCAGCGGGTCGAACGAGTACTCGGGAAGAAGCCGATACCCGTAACTGGCGATCAGGTGAACTGCCTCGACGACGTAGCGGAACGTGTCCTCACCAATGAAGTAGTTGAAGTTCACCCGGGTCCAACCCGGCTTGATGCCCTCGCAGCCGTGCAGTATCTCCCGTTCGAACTCATGCGAGGTGTCGAGGTCGATGTCGAGCAGCCGGTGTCCGTACGGCCCGGCGCACGAGCAGCCTCCGCGCGCCTGGATGCCGAACAGGTCGTTGAGCACGGCGACGACGAAGTTGTGGTGCAGCCGGCGACCACCGGGCCGGCGGACTTCGAAGGAGACGATGGCGAGCCGGTCGGCGCCGAGATTGCCCAGGATCTGGATGTGCGGGTGGGCCGCCCACGACTGGATGGCACGGCGGACGAAGTCTGTCTCGCGGGCCCGGATGACGTCGGCGCCGACGGCTTGCTTGAGCTGAAGGACCAGGCCGGCCCGGATCGACTCGACGATGGCGGGTGTGCCGCCCTCCTCGCGGTGCGCGGGGTCGGCGAGGTAGCGGTGCTCGATCTCGTTGACGTACGAGACGGTTCCGCCCCCGACCACGACCGGCACTGGGTTTCCGAAGAGCTCTCGTCGGGCGGCAAGCACTCCCGGGGTTCCAGGGCCGCCGACGAACTTGTGGGGCGAGAGGAAGACAGCGTCGAGGTAACCGAACGGGTCGTCGGCTGGGTTCATGTCGATCTCGATGTACGGCGCCGCGGCCGCGAAATCCCAGAAGGACAGTGCGCCGTGCTCGTGCAGAACGCGCGCAATGGTCCGGGTGTCGGTGAGGATGCCCGTGACGTTCGAGGCGGCTGAGAACGCGCCGATCCGCAAGGGCCGGTAAGCGTGCCCCACGAGCTCCGTCTGCAGCGTGCCGAGATCGACGTGCCCGTCGCGGTCCTCCGGAATGGTCACGACGTCGGCGATTGACTCACGCCACGGCAGCTCGTTGGAATGATGCTCGTAGGGTCCGATGAACACGACCGGGCGCTGGTCCGGAGGTATCGAACCCGCACTGGCGTGCGGGGCCGAGCGCAGGCCGAGAATGCCGACCATCTTGTCGATCGCCGAGGTGGCGCCCGAGCCGCAGAACACCACCACCGTGTCGTCGTCGCCCCCCACGGTGTCGCGAACGATCCGACGCGCGTCCTCGCGCAGCACGGTGGTCTGCAGGCCGGTGCCACTGGACTCGGTGTGGGTGTTGGCATACGCGGGCAGCACCCGCTCGCGGATGAAGTCCTCGATGAACGACAACGAGCGTCCACTAGCTGTGTAGTCGGCATAGACCAGTCGGCGGGGGCCGAACGGCCCGTCGATCACATGTTCGGAACCGATGACATTCGCCCGGACCTGGTCCAACAACGGGCTGGACGGCAGGGCCGTAGGTGGTTCGAGGATCATCCTTGACTCCCCGGGATGGCTGATGACGCAGTTTACGTCGGCATATTCGCACTCGAGCAACCATCAGCGGGCTGATCTGCGGAAACGCCATCAGGCGCCGTTCGCAGTCCGCACAAGTCCGCCAGAATCTGCCCGAGCATGTCATCCACAGCGCCTGGGTCGTGTCCTCGGAGTCTGGCCACACATGCGAGTGGACCCGCACGACTGAGCCGACATTGTGGTCGTCCGCGGCCGGGGCGCCATCGCCGTCTCCGGCGTCGTATTCGAAGGCAGCGGTTCCGCCGGCGGCACGGGTGGCGCGGTACTTGGGGAGAGCGCTCGTGACACCCGTGCTGCTGCGCCTCACGGCGCGACCGTGGTCTACCCGGGCGTCGTGACGTCAAACACGGTTGAAAGCGGGACCCCAGGGGCCTTAGGCCGAGCCTGGGATCCCGCTCGTCACAGGGACGCTGTCCGGTCAGGCACAACAGGCCTGCACCGGCTCAGGTCACAGCCGGGTGTCCGGGCCGTTGTACGTCTCGGAGTAGTAACCGCCGAGCCGGTCCCGATACATGGCGTCGTCTTCGAGTTCGTCGAACTCCGGCGAGTTCTTGATCTGGTCCTTGGTCCGGTCGACGTAGATCTTCTGCTCCACGGTGTCGATCCGCTCGACCACCCCGGCCGGCAGCAACACCTTGCGGCCGAAGATCCACGGCCCGGTGTCGACCACCAGATGCGACGACCCGACCTCATAGGTCGCCTGGTCGACGTGTCCGATGTCGCCGTCGACCGCGGCAATCGAATAGCCGGTCAGGTCGAGGTTCTCCTCACCGGTGAACCCGGTCTCGGTCCGGTACTCCCAGGGCTGAAAAGCCATTCCGTTCCTCCAAATATGTGGTGCGTAGACTCGAACGTGAGTCTCATACCCACCCGCGCATGGGCGCAGCCGACTCCTGCACGTGAGTAACCCCACGTTTGAACCGCGAAGGCAGCAACGGAACGACCACGCAGAGACGCGCGCGGCTGGACGCTGTGCTCGTCCACGAAGCTCGCAGGTCGTCGAGCGTCTTGACGAATGCTTGGACCTCGGAGCGGCGAATACTCGAGGTCGGCCGACGCCCTGGCGTCCGGCCTCCCGCGGCGTTATCGGCTCGACATACTCCACCCATCCAGTGTCGAACAGATGTTCGTAGAGGTCAGATCCCGTACACAGCAAACTCAGATGATTAGACGGGCGGCGCGCCTCTCGTCGGACCGGTCGGGCCGCTCGTGCCATGTGACAGTCACGTGCCGAGATGTGGTTGCCAGGTTCGGCGACAGGAAGAACCCCTCAGCTTGCCCGGAGTGAAGCTCGTCGTAGTCGGTATCCTGCTCGCCGACACCAAGCTCTCCGGTATCAACATGCACCGCGTAGGCCGTGTCTGTGCCGTCGTTCACGAGCCTGTAGGGAGATACCTCCGACATGCCGCAGCCGCAGGACGACTCGGCCACGCTCAACCTCTGCGCGCTGGTATCCGACCGCCTCCTCTGCAGCGTCGGCCGCGCGGGGCT
>DASSDH010000042.1:0-3467 GCA_035697245.1 Jiangellaceae bacterium | reverse complement strand
GCGACCCGGCGTACCGGCTGGTGGTCGAAGGGGCGGTCGACCGGCGTCTGGAGCTCAGCCTGGATGACCTACGGGCCCTGCCCCAGCGGGAGGCGGAGCTGCCCATCGCCTGCGTGGAGGGCTGGAGCGCATCGGCGCGTTGGCGGGGCGTGCCGGTGCGGGACCTGCTGGCGCGGGCGGGAGCGGCGGCGAACGCGGAGGCGACCGTCGAGTCGCTGCAAGCGAGCGGCCGCTACCGGACCGCGTATGTCAACGCCGACCAGGCGGCGGACCGGGACACGTTGCTGGCGGTCGACCTCGACGGCGAGCCGCTACACGTCGACCACGGCTTCCCGGTGCGCCTCATCGGGCCCAACCGCCCCGGCGTGCTACAGACCAAGTGGGTGTCGAAACTGGTGGTCCACTGAGTGGCCGAGCCGCCTGGGCTGCCCGAGACCACGTCGCGCCGCGGCCTGGTGATCGGGCTCGCCCTCGGCGTGCCGGTCATCGGTTACGGGCTACGGGGTGCGGTCGTCGACGCCGCTGACACCCACCCGTCCGAGCTAGCCCGCTGGGTGATCGGCGCCGCCCTGGTCCAGGACCTCATGGTCGTGCCCGTGGCGATCGCGATCGCGTTGTTGGCCCGCCGGTTCACTCCTCGGCGGGCTTGGCCACCGGTGCGGGCCGGTCTGGCGGCCACCGGGATCCTCGCACTGGTCGGCTGGCCGTTCGTCCGGGGCTATGGCGACGATCCGACCAACCCATCGCTCCTTCCGCGCAACTACGGCGCTGGTCTCGCCGCGGCCATTGGGGTTGTCTGGCTGGCAGTGGCGGGTTGGGTGGGCTGGCGTTACAACCAGGCTCACCGCAGCCACCCTGGGTGACGGCGCGCGCAGCGGCCAACGTGGCCAATCATGGACCAGCGCTCAGCCGGCCATCACAGTGACAAGGCGGGCGGGTCGATACCGCGTTGTTGCAGCTGGTCGAGTCGGGCTCGGATCCGGGCAACGTCTGGGCGTTCGGAAATCTGGGTGATCTCGGGGGTCTCGGGCAGCAGGGCGTCGAGCTGGTCGAGGAGTTCGGCGCCGGTGGGGTCGTGGAGCCGTTGGAGTTCTCGATGTGTGTCCTCGATGCGGCGGGCTAGTTCGGGGTGTTCACCGCGCGCCCAGGTCGCCCTTGGTGGCGGCCGAGCGGAGCGCAGCGAGCGAGACTTGCGCTAGGGGACGGCCGGAGTCAGCGCGGTGTCGAGTGCCGGAGCGAGCGCCTACATCCCCATGCGCGGCCTCCAGGCCGGGATGCTCGCACCGAGTCCCGGGATGACGGGCGCTATCGGTCGTTGCGTGTTTCGACGTGTGCGACGAGCTTGTCGAGCGCCATCGCCCATCCGGCCGCACCCGGCGAGTCGCCGGGGACGCCGGCATGGGTCATCACTATCTTCGTGCGACCAGCGACGTCCTCGAGTTCGAGGCGTACCTCGGTCGTCATGGGATGCCCTTCGGGCATGCCCATCGCCGAGGGCGATGACACGTTGCCGTTCTCGTCGCACATGGACTCGGTGTAGACGAGTCGCTCGTTCTCGATGACCTCGCGGTACTCGCCGGTGAACCACATTTGCATCGGGCCGTCCGGGGTTTGCATCTCCATGCACACCAGGCGAGTGCCGCCGACACGCACGTCCATCTTCGCGACGGGGATGCTGGCGCCGTCGGGGCCGTACCACGCCTTGAAATGTTCTGGGTCGGTCCACATCTGCCAGATGAGATCCACCGGCGCATCGAAACTGCGTTCGATCTCCACCGCCTCCTGGGAACCGCTGTTGTCAGTCATGGTGTTCGCCTGTCTTTCGTTGCGGTCGGAGTTGTGTGAGGTAGTCGTCCATCCGGTCGAAGCGGGCCTCCCAGACGGGCCGGTACTGCTCGGCCCAGGTCGAGACCTCCTCCAGCGGTGCGGCGTCGAGGGCGCAGGGTCGGTACTGGGCTCGTTGACCCCGTCTGACTAAGCCGGCCCGTTCCAGCACCTTGATGTGCTTCGAGATGGCTGGAAGCGTCATCTCGAAGGGCTCGGCGAGCTCGTTGACGGTCGCCTGACCTTCTCCGAGACGGGCCAGGATCGCTCGCCGCGTCGAGTTGGCCAGTGCGGCAAAAGTCTCGCTGAGCCGGCCCTCCTCGAACGTCATCGTCATGGCCCACACCGTACTTTCCCGAGTGGCTAATTAACCGATAGGAAAAATACAAACCGTCTACCACCGCCGTCAATCGTGGGCCCTACCGCAGTGGCCTCCATCGACGTCATCTCTCCGGGGCTCCGACCGCGTCGTGGTGCTGGACTCGAACCCGGGGCCGATCAAGGCCGAGCTGCCGGTCGTGCTCGGGCGGTCCCGCGACCGCAAGGCCCCCGAGTCGTTGGCCTGGTCGAGCACATCTACGCGCTGATGACAGGGCGAGTGGAGTAGCCATCCACATCCAGGCTCCAAGGAGATGTTCGCCGCCGCGGCGCTGGCGCTCGACTTGGGGCCGCTACGCCGCACTACGCCGACCGAGGCTCCTCGAGCGCGGCGCGCGTAACCGGTTCTGAGGCTGGCACGCGGGTCCCCCGGGCCGCTTGGCAGAGATGGTGGTAAGTGTTACCTTACCGTTCGTGCTCACTTACCAAGAGTCGGGCGGCCGGTCGCTGGAGGCGTTGGGCGATCCGACGCGACGCGCGATCTTCGAGCTGCTCGTCGACGGGCCGCTGCCGGTTCGTGAGCTCGCCGATGCGCTGCCGGTGAGCCGGCCGGCGGTGTCCCAGCACCTGAAGGTGCTCAAGCTGTCGGGGCTGGTCCTGGACCGCGCCGAGGGAACCCGCCGCATCTACCGCGTTGACCCATCGGGGGTGGCCGCCATGCGCGAGTACCTGGACCGGATGTGGGACGCGGCGCTGGCCGCGTTCGCAGCGGCCGCCGAGAACGAACCCAAGCCAACGAAAGGACAAGACAGATGACTCAGCACGTCGACATCGAGGTGGTGCGCCGGACGATCACCGTTGCCGTGTCGCAGCAGCACGCGTTCGAGGTGTTCACGGCCCAGTTCGGCGCCTGGTGGCCGAAGGAGTACTCCATCAGTGACGCGGGCATGGCCGATTTTGTCCTTGAGCCCAAGGTGGGCGGTCGCTGGTACGAGGTGGGCGCGGACGGCCAGGAGTGCGACACCGGGAGCGTCACCGCGTTCGAACCGCCGGATCGGCTCACCCTTGCTTGGCATCTCAACGAACGCTTTCAGTACGACCCGGACCCGGGCCACGCCAGCGAAGTCGAGGTGCGGTTCATCGCCGAGGACCCGGCCCACACGAGAGTCGAGCTCGAGCACCGAGGGTTCGAGCGCCACGGCGCCGGCGCCCAGGGCGTCCATGACGGCGTGGACCAGGGTTGGTCCTACTGCCTGGAGCTGTTCGCGAAGCAAGCCGCTGCTTGACCTCTGCTCGCACACGCGCCCGGGTCGCGCTCCATTGGC
>DASSDH010000041.1:0-26152 GCA_035697245.1 Jiangellaceae bacterium | reverse complement strand
CGGGTCGGCACTCGAGTCAAAGACCACCATGCTCACCTCCGGTCGTTGCTCGATGTTCCGCGAGTGGCGTGCGTCGGGCGACGAGAGCCAGTAGGCGACCCGGTGGTCGACCAGCGAGAACCACACCGGCGACACCCGCGGCCGACCGGACGGGTCGACGGTCCCGAGCACCATGAACCTATTGCGGCTGAGCGTCGTGCGCGCCAGCTCTGCGAGATCAGCCATGGCGCCAGTCTGGCTCATGGGGCTGGAACTGATCGTCCAGATTCGCCGCCACCGGCCGGTGGTCGCTACCGGTGCGCGCCATCATCCAGAGCGGTCACCGGCGCGCTGACCACGACCCTCCTCACGTGACCGGCTCGTGATTCAACGAACGTTCAGAGGCAACGGGCCATTCGCGGCGGAATGACGCACGAGTTGGGTCACCCGGATGGCGGCAGATCCTTCACGGTGGTGTCGGCCTGCGGCAAGTCGGTCAGCGCCGCGTCGCCGTGGGCCCGTGCCTCGGCGGTGCCGTGTACGTGGCTTCCGGCCACCCGCGCGTCCTGAGGCGATGAAAACACTTCCGTCCCTACGCTGGCTTCGTTCGACGGCCAGACCGTCGCGAAGAGTGCCGGGGAGGTGAGTTACACGTGAGTGACGGACTAGGCAACACAGGTCGGGGACCACTGCGACTGTTGCAGCCGCCTCCGCTCGAGCTGGACTCATGCCTGGGTGCTACGAGCGACCCGACGGGTCGGCCGACGAACTGGGCAGCCGCCGAAGCGGTCGCAGACGACGATGCGCATCGCTCCGTCGCGGTCGTGCGCTTACTCGGTGGCGCCACACCGCGACCGCCTGGTTTCAGCGGAGATGGGGCTGATGCCCCGGCAGTCCTGGTGCAGTTCTGGGACACAGGTGCCGACATGCCACGTGATGTCGCGGAGTGCATCGCCTCGTGGGATCGGCTCGTCGATGACGTGCCGCGGTTGTCGAGGGTGATGTTCGACGACGACACCGCCCGGCAGTTCATCCGCGATGAGCTGTCGTCGGACCACGCGGCGGTCTTCGACGCTTGTCGTCACCCCGCCATGCGCTGCGACTACTTCAGGCTCTGCTTCCTCCTGCGGCACGGCGGGCTGTACGTCGACGCGGACGAGGTGTACCTCGGCGGTCTGGGTCCGGAACTGTTGGCTGGCGCCAGACTGAAGTTGCAGCCGCTCTGCTACAACATCGCTACGGACGAGATGGTGGCCGCTGAAGTGTTCCTGGAGGCGGCGCGCGTCGGGAGTCGGCGGGAGCTGCCCGACCACGCTGCGGATGCTCGTGACGCGCGCATCTGGACCCACTACGTGAACAATAATCCGCTTGTCGCTCCGGCTGGGCACCCGGTCATCCAATCCGCCTTGGGAAGGGCCACCCGATTGCTTGAGCGGGAGGCTGCTGGCGTGGGTCGCAGTCTGGGCGTCCACCAGTCCACGACCGGACCCGGCAATCTGACCGCGGCTCTCGTAGCGCATGCGCTCGAACTCGCAGCCACCGGGGACCGAGCGCAAGTCTCCTTTATGGAGAACTGGGACGAGGTCTCGGTGAGTCGCTGGCCGCTGGAGTACCGCAACGACGAAAGGAACAGGCGCTTGTGGAACCCGAACCGGTGATCGTCTCGGCCGGGGCGGGCCATACCAGGGTCACGCGTTGAATCTCACTGAGCCGCGCGATCTCTTTGAGGACGTCCGTCACCGATGGGCGGTCGCCACGCGACAGCTCGGAGGCAGGACGACGACGGCGTTCAACAGTGCTCCTGGACGAGGACCGCACGTGGAACGAATCTACGTGATCAACTTGGACCGCAAGGCTGACCGCTGGCGTGGGATCCAGGCCGAGCTCAGGAGGATGAAGGGTGCGAACGGTCGTCCTCTGTCCGACGTGACTCGCCGGTACTCGGCGGTGGACGCACGGTACCTCGACCTTCCAGCGAACCCGGACCTGATCGACCCGACGTACACGCTCGCCGAGCAACTCTTCGTGCAACCGGATACGAAGATCGGCACGGATGCCGAGACCCTAGCGCGAACAGTGACGATGTCGCGTCAAGAGGTGGCGGTTGCTCTGTCGCACATTGGGGTGTGGCAGCGCGTCGCCGAGGGAGACGCCGACCACACCCTGGTGCTGGAGGACGACGGGTTCTTCGCGCGGAGTTTCGGCCGTGACATGTCCGCCGCGTGGGCTGAGGTGGTCGCGTCGACGCCGATCAAGCTCGAGCCGGCCGGCAGCTCGGCCCCGTACGCACAACCCGGCTCGCCGTTCGACCTCTTGTACGTGTCCTGCAAGCAGGTACGCGACGCGTGCCTCGACCAGGGCACGATGCAGCATGTCTTCGTGCCCCGCGCCGGCTTGTGGCAACTCTCCGGCTATGTGCTTTCGAAGCCAGGAGCACAGCGTCTCCTCGCCAGCCTCCGTGTGCGTGGACCCGTGGACATGTGGATCAACCACCAGTTCGACGGCTTGCAAGTCCTTGCCACACGGAGATCGATCGTCGGCCAGCGGAGGGCGGCGTCGGTCCCTGGTGTGGACCAGACATCATCGGTCACTAGAACAGTCAGCGGGGCGAGAACGGGCGCCCGGACGCCACCGACTTCAGTGTCGGCCCCCCGGCACCGGCTCGATCACCGCGAAGATCGCATCCGCCGTCGCCCCCTGTCGATGATCGCAGCCATACCGGCTCCTGACACAGGCGACAGAACGGGCGATCTCTGGACGGAGCTCCAGGTCAGGCGGTTCCGTACAACTGCTCGAAGTTGCCGTGCAGGACGCGTTCCTTGAGTTCTTGGCTGACGTTCGCCCCCGCGATCTTGTAATACTCGCCCCAGAAGTCGCTCCACGGCTCGTCGGAGGCGAACAACACCCGGTCCGCGCCGACGCCTCGCTTCTCGATCTCGGTCAGCAGCCACCGGGCGCCGAAGCCGATCGCCCAGGTCGTGTCGGCGTACACCATGTAGCCCTGTTCCACCCAGTCGAGGAAACGGGGAACGAGCTTGATGTGACCGCTGACACCGCCACCGAAATGTACGATGTAGATCTTCACCCGCTTCCCGAACTCCTCGATCATCGGGACGAAGTTGTTGATGTCCGAGGTTCCGCCGGCGCTGGTGTGGAAATGGAACACAAGGTCGAGCTCCTCGGCGGCGTTGAAGCATGCCTCGGCGATCTCTCGGGTCTCGGCGTCCCAAGTCCCGGGGTCCGGGTTGCCGCCGAGAAGGAAGGTGGTCTTCAACGCCACGACGCCCGACTCCCCGGCGTTCTCCAGGGTGCGCATCGTCATGTCCCGGTTGGGAGGCAGGAACGACACCCACAGGCCACCACGAAGGCGGTCGTCTCGACCGACGGCGTCCAGCACCAGGTCGTTGAGCGAGAACGGCTGTTCCTGGACCGGTATGCCGTAGTTGGGCAGGATCAAGCCACGCTCGAGGCCACGAGCGTCGAGGTGATCTCTGATGTAGTCGTCATGGCCCGCGAAGTCGTACACCGTGGGCTTGACCGGTTCGGCGAGGTTGTAGAACTTCCAGGCCGCAAGTTCGCCGATGTGGCTGTGGGCGTCGATGACGTGACCCTTGACGCGTTCGACCGAAGCCATCCTCAAATCCTCTCCGCGCACGACGACATTGCGCTGTCAACCGGCGGTCGACAGGCAACGAGACAGATGGCGGGCAGGCGACCGGGCCCCGTCCCCGGGTCGCATGCCGCCGGCATCATCGTCCGGTCAGACCGTCCACGTCTGCATGAGAAGTGCGCCGGCGCGACGCGCAGTCAGGACGGCGTCGAGTACGTCGAGCGGGTTGATCGGCTTGACGCCTTCCATCATGTCGATCTCGCGCATCCCGTACAGGGCTGCGGCTGAGAATCGGCAGGCGTACACGTGGCCGCCCTCGTCCATGAACGTCTGCAGTTGCTTGTTGTATCCCAGGTTTCCGGGGAACGCCTCGTCGCCCACCTTGGGATATCCACGGGTCGCCGCAGCCATCAGCGAGCCGGGGCCGTAGAGCACCAGGTGGGTGTCGAATCCCTTGCGGTTGATCCTGGTGGCGGTGAGCATGTTGACCAGACCGACCGAGCCCTCGAACGGCACGGTGTGCATCAGGATGAACGCCTTCTCACCCGGCTCGGCCTGGATGTCCTCGAAGACCTTGTCCTCGTAGTCGACGATCGCGTCGCCCTTCGTGACCCGCTCTCCAACGATCTGTGCCATGGTGCCGCTCCCTTTTCTCGGGGGGTTCCGCTTGTCGGATCTCGTGCGTGTGGCGACCTCGGTCCGGCTACACCCCCGGTTCCCGGCGCGAGGGCGGCTGGGCCCAGGACGCCCACTGCTGTCGGTGGCTGCCTGGCATCGCGCGGAGCACCCGGCTCCGCAGCGCCCAGGGGAGAAGTCGGTACACGGGTGCGAACAGCCGCAGCCAGAAGAGTTCCTTGGGTCCTCGTGGTCGGCGCGGTGGGGGCGCTCCGTACCGCTGACCGACCCGCTCCTGCGCGGCGACGAGCAGGTAGTGCTCGGCGTTGTCGCGCAGCCAGTGGGTGACGGGCATCTCAGCCCGCCCGGGATGCGTTCTGGACGCCGTCCTGCGCCGCCAGCGCGATCGGTTCGTTGAGCGCGCCGATGGCCGGCGAGTACACGTTCTCCATGGCTGCGAGGTCGTTGAGGGTGAGGCCGAACTTCACCGCTGTCGCGAGGAAGTCCGCTCGCTCCTTGATGCCCTCCTGGCCGACCATCTGAGCGCCGATCAGGCGGAGCTGCCCTGGCTCGGCGAGCAGCTTGATCTTGATCGGTTTCACGCCCGGGTAGTAGCGGGCTCGGGAGATGCCCTCGGCCCGGCCGACGACGAAGGGCATACCCAGAGCCGTCGCGAGCGTCTCACCCAGGGAGGCCCCGCCGATGACCCACTTGCCGGCGGGTGTGCCCCACGGTACGTAGACCGGTTGGTACCGCTTGGTCCCGCCACCGGCGTTGAACCCGGCAACCTTTCCCTGCGCGTAGGCGTGGCTACCGGTCAGCCCGGAGACACCGACGCGAGTCAGCCCGTGGGGCAGTTCGGCGCAGTCGCCGGCCGCATACACGTCGGGAACGGACGTGGCCATTCGCTCGTCGACGACGAGGCCGCCGGTGGGACCCGCCTTGAGCCCGGCCTGTGCGGCGAGTCTGATGTTCGGCTGCTTGTGCGTGCAGATCACCGCGAGGCCGGCGGGGATCTCACCGTCCGACGTGCCGACGCTGGCCAGCACCCGGTCGCCGTTGAACGATTTCAGGGTGGTGTTGAAGTGCAGGTTGACGCCCAACTCCAGCCAGGACTCCTGCACCGGAGCGATGATGTCCGGGTCCACCACGTCCGCAAGCGCCCATGGCTGCGGATCGACGAGGTGGGTCTCGATGCCCCGGTGGGCGAGCGCCGTGGTCATCTCCAGGCCGAGCGGCGTCGCGTGCACGACGACGGCGGACTTCACCGTGTCGAGGACCTTGTCCCACTTCATGGCCCGACGGATGTTCTTGACGTAGTACAGGCCGGCGAGGTCGGAACCGGGCACACCGGGATCGCCGTAGTCGAAACCGGTCGCGATCACGAGCCGGTCCCAACGGACCTCGCCCTCGCCCACGACGTCGATCACCTTGCGCTTCAGGTCGATCGAGTTGACCCGGGTCTCGTAGTGGACGTCGATGCCCGCCTGGACGTAGGCCTCCTTCTGGGCCAGGAAGAGCCGCTCGAAGCTGTCGATCTCCTTGCCGTGCACGTAAGGGATGCCGCACGGGCTGTATCCGACGTCCTCGAACTCGGTGTAGACGACGACGTCGTTGCCTGGATCCGCCGCCTTGACTCCGCCCGCGGCCCCGATCCCGGCGGCTCCACCACCGATCACCAGGATCCTGTGCGGCACGAGCGCTCCCCTCAGGAACGAGTCGCTGCGAGGTCATTTAGTATCGGCAATGCCTAGTCACCATAGTATGACGCGAGGCAAAGTCAAGATTCCCTCTGCAGCGATGCCCTACCTCAATCGGCGCCTTTCCGACGTGCTCCAGCGCCAACTGATTGCCGATGCCTGGCGGATCAAGTGCGAGCACGACGAAGCGGCTCGCACGCACATCGCCGTGATGGCTCGCTCACCAGCTCGGGGGACCGTTCGGGACGCGGAAATTCATGACGTCGGCCTGTAGACGGCGGCGCGGTCTCAACCGGTTGTTGCATCGGGGTTTCCCAGGAGCCGGTAGGCGGCCGGCTGCCGCCGCCGCGGAGTATGCCGCAGCGGCGAGCTCGGTCCGTGCCACCAGTGGTGGTTGCGCGCCGACTCGCGGCAGATCGTCGACGGCGATCGGCCCAACATGGCTGCGATCTGCCGTTGCGTCACACCCGCCTCCAGGCCATTTCCGATCACGCGGCGTTCCTGCACAGTGAGCCGTTTCCCCGGCATCTGTACGATCCCTTCGTCGAAGATCACGAACGACATCCGGGGCACTTGATCAATTGCAACCACCGGTGGAAACCACGTCGCGGCGTGTCAGACCCCTTCGATAGAGTCGAACACATGTCCCTCTCCTCGGCTTCGCGTGGGTGATGTGCGGCCGGGTTGAGGTAGGGATTGGTTGCTGGGCAAGGGATTCTCGGCGTGGCCTGCGGCTATGAGTGACGCGCACGTGGGGCGGGCCTAGCGACCCTTTGTCGCGGTTGCTGAGACCGTCGAGCCGAGGAGCCACGCACGTGCGCGTCACTACCGCATTCAACCGCGTTCTGTCGGTGCCGGGTACGTCGGTCGGCTCGGTGAGTTTCACCGATGTCGGGGCTGGTGCTGGGGGTTCGGCGCCGCGCTCGCCGGCATCGCTGCCCGTGCGGCTGGTCGACGGTGGCCCGTTACGACCTGTCGCGTCGGCGGTGGCGGCACCTGGACTTCGGCGCCACCGGGGTGTGGTTGGAGGCCGAGATCGCCCGGCTGGACTGCCGCCGTTGCGGGCGGGTGCGCACCGAGGAGGTGCCGTGGGCCCGGCCGGGGGCGCGGGCCACCCGGGACTTCGAGGACGTGATCGCCTGGCTGGCCCAGCGGATGGACAAGACCAGTGTGTCGCGGCTGCTGCGCTGCGCGTGGGAGACCGTCGACCGGGCGGTCAAGCGGGTGGTGGCCGAGCACCTCGACCACACCCGGCTGGACGAGTTGTACCGGATCGGGGTGGATGAGATCTCCTACCGGCGCGGGCACCGCTACTTGACCGTGGTCGCCGACCACGACACCGGCCGGGTGGTGTGGGTGGCCAAGGACCGCGGCAAGGAAGCGTTCGGCGGATTCTTCGACGCCCTCGGTCAGGGGCGCAGCCAGGCGTTGACCGCGATCACCGGCGACGCCAGCGGCATCTACCTGCGGGTGGCCCGGGCCCGGGCCGTCAACGCCACCATCTGCCTGGACCCGTTCCACGTGATCAAGTGGGCGAACGAAGCCCTGGATGCGTTCTACCGGACCACCCCACCGTTGCCCACCGACGACGACGTGGCGCAGTGGAAGACCGGCCAACGCGGCCGACTGAGCTGGCAACGGCTGCGCACCGCGCTACGGACCGGCGGTGAACGCCTCGACGAACGACAACGCGCCCTGATCACCGCGGTGGGTCGGCACAGCCGACGATTGTGGCGGGCCTGGCAACTCAAAGAGGAACTGCGCGAGCTCTACCACTCGGTCGAGCCAGCCGAGGCCCGGGCCCACCTCAAGGGCTGGATCACCGCCGCGCTGCGCAGTCGCATCGCCCCCATGCAGACCCTGGCCCGGCGACTACGCAAGCACCTCGACGCCGTGATCGCCGCAGTCGAACTCGGACTGTCCAACTCCCGACTCGAAGGCATCAACACCAAGATCAGAGTCATCCAACGCCGCGGCTACGGCCACAGGAACCCCGACGCACTGACCGCGATGATCTACCTCTGCCTCGGCGGAATCGACGTCCCGCTACCCACACAAACGTGAGGAGAGGGACACATGTTCGATAGGGAGAGTTTTCGAGACCGCGGGCGGCGGTGTGGGTTACGCCTTTGTGGAGCCGTTGGCGCCGGGGGCGGTCGATCCGGTGCGGCTGGCGGCGCTGGTCGACGGGCTCGACGCGGGTGACTGGTTGCTGGATCCGGAGGAGTTCGCACTCGTCGGCCCGGATCCGGATGTCGATCCGGCCGTGCTGGCGGCCGCGTTCGCCGGCGGCGACGGGGACGATCACGGGCTCGGCGAGCGTGCCGTCGTGGCCGAGGGCCCGGTGGAGCCGTCGGTGCTGGTGCCCGCACGGGTGCCGGGGGTTGGAGGACATGGCGCCGGGGCCGGTGCTGGCCGGCGTGCTCGATGGCGTCGACCCGGCCGGGTTGGGCGCCTACGAGCTGGTGGAGGCGGTGGCCGGCTGGCAGCGGGTGGCGTCGTGGGCGGCGGCGCGGCAGGCGGAGGCGGTCGCCGAGCTGGCCGGCCGGGGTCGAGATGCGTCCGATGCGGAATGGGCGCGAGATCTCGTCGATGACCCCGCAGCGGGTGACCGGGTTGGAGGTGGCGGCCCGGCTGCGGCTGACCCCGGGTTGCGGTGAGGCGCTGGTGGCGCGGTCGGTGTGCCTGGTGCGGATGCTGCCGGCCACCCGTGCCGCGCTGGCCGAGGGCCGCATCGACACCCGACGTGCCGAGGTGGTCGCCGACGAGTTGGGCCGGCACGAGGCCGCGGTGGCGCGGCGGGTCGAGGCGGAGGTTCTCGACCGTGCCGACCAGTTGACCGCCCCGCGCCTGCGGCAGGCGCTCAAGCGTGCCCTGCATCGGGTCGCCCCGGTCACCATGGCGCAACGCCGCGACGATGCCGTGGCCGCCCGGCAGGTCACGATCACTGCGCCGGCAGGGGGCATGGCCTGGCTGGAGGCCTACCTGCCGGCCGAGGACGCCGCCGCGCTGGAGGCCGCGATCGAGGCCGCCGCGGCGGCGATGAAGCGGACCGCGCCCGGCGACCGCCGCCCGCTGGGCCAGCGCCGTGCCGACGCGCTGGCCCAGATGGGCTGGCTCGCGCTGGGCACTGGGCGGCTGGGCGGCTGCACCTGCGGCCGGGGGCAGCGGTTGGACCGCCGGCACCGCCGCCCGGTCACCGTGCAGGTGACGTGGCGGTGACCACCCTGCTCGGTCTGGACGAGCAGCCCGGCCAGCTCGCCGGCTACGGGCCGGTGCCGGCCTCGGTGGCCCGCCGGCTGGCGGCCGAGGGCACCTGGCGGCGGCTGCTCACCGACCCGGCCTCGGGCACGGTGCTCGACTACGGGCGCACCCGGTACCCGCCGCCGCCGGACCGGTCGACCACGTGGTGGCCCGCGACCGGACCTGCCGCTGGCCTGGCTGCGACCGGCCCGCCACCGTCGCCGAGATCGACCGCACCACGCCCTACCCGGACGGCGCCACCGCCGCCGACGACCTCGGCCCGTTCTGCAAGAGCCACCACATCGGCAAGCACCACAGCCGATGGCGGGTCCGCCAACCCGAACCCGGCCGGTTCGAATGGATCAGCCCCACCGGTCACACCTACACCGTCGAGCCCGAACCACTCGGCCCGGTCCACGACCCACCTGAGCCTGATCGAGCACCCGACGGTGACACCGTGCTCGACCGGGACACCGGGCTGGACCCGCCGCCATTCTGAGCCGGGGGCGCCTTCCACCACCTGTGATGCCGACGATGACCTTCCGGGTGTGGCGCCGAGGCGTTGCTGTGGAACGATGCCCAGGCGCTAACTCACCGTGAACTGGAGCTCCGTCGCCTGGCGTAGCGTGTTGGTCACGTAGCAGACGCGCTGGGCCTCGGGAAGCAGGTCCTCCAGCACCGATGACGGTGCGTCGGCCACGATCCGCAGATCGACTCGCGTGAACTTCAGGCCCTCGTAGGTGCCCACGACACGTATTCGCAGCCCCGGCAGCTCGATACCGCGCTTCTTGGCGGCATGCGCCATCGACAGCGTGAAGCAGGAGGCGATCGAGGCCAGGAACAGGTCGGTCGGCTGCGGCCCGCTGTCCGTCCCGCCGGCCGACTCCGGCTCGTCCACGATGATCTCGAAGTCGCCGGCCTGGACCGCGGACTTCATACCGCCCGCCCAGCGGGCGTCCACGATCCGTTCCACCGCTCCGGACACGGCGACTAGGCCTCGGCCTGGGCGAGAACGGCGGCCCGGAAGCACGCTGCCGGCGCCGCCGCCACACCGGCTCCGATCTGTCCCACGCCCGAGCTCGCATGCAGGATGCCAGTCGTGACCTTGGGCGTGGTGTTCAGCTCCACCACGGAGCGTGCGTCGACCCCCAGCGGCGTTCCCGCATTGTTCCAAGTGGGCAGCTTGAAGCGGGAGCTCTGCCCGACACAGATCGTCTGCATTTCCTCGGTGACCGCCACTGCGTCGGACATGCTGCCGCCGAGAAAGCCGGCGACTGCCGGGGATCCCGCCGCGGCCGCGCCACCCAGGCCGACGAGCTCGAGGATGGCGCTGTCCCCGATGTCCGGTGCGCTGGTCTCCGGTCCGTAGTCCGGGTAGTACACCGCATCGGACACCGGCGGTGCGGGAGCGAGGAAAAGCTCGTCCGAGCCCGCCAGCCGCACTCCGTACGACGTGCCGTTGCGGCACATCATGGTCACGATGCTGGACCCCTCGACCTGCTCGGCCCACAGAGCCACCGACTTGGCTGCCGCCATGGCCAGGTTGAGGAAGAACAGATGGTTGCCGGACAGGAACCGCGCGAGCTCGACCCGCCCGTCGTCGGGCAGGGACGCCAGATGCGGAAGCAGGTTGCGGATCAGCAGGCTGGTCGTCCCCTGGGTACGCATGTGAACGTCGTCGCCGATCTGGACCCCCTGCGCGGCCAGCCCGAACACGTCGATCGGGCCCGAGCGGTCGAGTACCTCGCGGAGCATCGGCCCGGCGACGTCGCGCAGGAACACAAGCCGTTCGATCGCGGCCGGCGTCTCGCGGCCGAACCACGCCGTCTCGCCGGGACCCTGGTTGACGGGAGCGAAGGCGCGAGTGCCTCCCTGCCGGTTGTCCACGACGAAGACCGGAGCAGAGGGCCCGATGGCAGTGGCCATCGGTAAGACGACGGCATGCCGGTATGCGGGCTCGAGGCGGACGGTGCCTGCGGCCAGGAGGCGGTCGGCCTCGTCCACGTCGCCGGCCCATCCCTCGGCCACGGTCGCCGCGCGCATCGACCGACGCAGCGGGTCGCACACGTCCGGCCACGCGATGGCAGGGCCGCAGTGGAGCAGCACCTGCCCGGACAGGTCGGGCACGAGAGTGTGAACGGCCCCCATGTCGACGAGTAGCGGCACGCCCTGGTCCAGTCGGCGCACGGCCTCCGCGTTGGCCCGGTCGATCGACTCAGCGCGGGTGCCGGACAATCGCTCCAAGGCGTCGATCACCTCCATGTCGCCGTCTGCCGGGATCCGCCAGTCCACGTGCTGGACGGGGACGGCCTGGTCCCGGACGGCGTCGGCGAACAGCGGCAAGCCGACGTTCACCACCGACACCTCGTCGGGCAGCACAACCTCCGGTGGTCCGGACGTCGTCATGAGCTCTCCTCCGTCGCGGCCATCCGGCGCGCGCTCTCGAGCAACTGGTGCTCGGCATCGTCCAGGTCCTGCCGTCTGCGGCGGACCGTGTCCTTGAGGTCTCGTGCCGACTGCAGGCACTGCGCGATCATGCCCTCGACGGCTGACGGGGCGGCACCGCCGGTACCGACCCGTGAATCGACGATCGCCCGGGGATCGAGTACCCCGTCGAGATTGCGGTCGGTCAGTCCCCAGGCCCGTCCGGTCTCCGCCAGGGCGACCTCGTCGAGCATCGCGCCGGTGATGTCCTTGCCTGCGATCCCCTGGCGGCTGGCCTCACGGACGGTCTTTCCGACGACGACGTAGGCGCTGCGATAGTCGACCCCACAGGTCTGCACGATGAACTCGCAGAGGTCGGTGGCCTGGGTATAACCGCCGTCGAGCTCCTCCGCCATCCGCGCCGCGTTGACGCGGAGCGTGCGAACCACCCCGCTCATCAGCCGCGTGACGCGGATCGACAGGTCCAGTGCCCGCGGCACCTCGCCGTAGGCGAAGATCAGGTTGTCGCTGCGCGCGGACGGGCTCTTGGCGACGGCGAGGAAGCCGGTCAGCCGGCCGATCACCACTCCGGAGGCGCCGCGCACGATCGACAGCGAGTAGGGGTTGCGCTTCTGCGGCATCAGGATGCTGGAGCGGGTGTATCCGTCGTCCAGGTCCACGAAGTCGAACTCGGTGCTGGACCAGATCTCGAGGTCCTCGGCCAGCTTGCTCTGCGTCGAGAGCAGGCTCGCCGCCGTCGCCAGCACGTGGATCAGGCCGTCGATCTGCCACATCGCGTCCCGCGTGTGCTCGATGACGTCGTCGAAGCCCAGTGCGGCCGCGATGACCGTCCGGTCATCGAGCAGCCGGGTGCCGTTGACGCAGCCGGCGCCGCCAGGGCTCCGGTTGACCCAGTCGACCGCCTCGAGCAGCCGACGGGCGTCGCGGATCGCCGGGTAGACGAACGACATCGTGTAGTGCCCGAACGTCGACGGTTGCGCCTGTTGAAGGTAGGTCTGGTCCGGCATCAAGGTGCCGACATGGCGGCCGGCCAGGTCGGTCGCGTGGCGTGCGAACGACACGACCTCGTCGACCAACTCGAGCAGTTGCCGTCGGATGTACAACCGCAATGCGATCCGGGCGGCCTCCCGGCGGGGTCGTCCGGCGTGGAGCCAGCCGGCGACGTCGCCGAGCCGCTCGACGAAGTACCGTTCTCGTGAGTTGTACGGCTCGCCGAAGGCGGGGTCGTACGGGAACGCCGCAACATCGGTGGCATAGGCCTCCAGCAGGAGGCGTTGCAGGTCGCGGGCGGCGGTCTCGGGGATGAGGTTGCAGCGACGCAGGTCCAGCACGTGCGCGATGTCGGCGAGGTTCAGGCCGTCGTGCAGGAAGGGCGCGTCGGCGTTCTCGAGCGCAAACCCGCTCTCGACCAGCTCGGGGGCGGCCGAGCCGCGGGGCGGACCGCTCAGCCTTGGTGTGGTGGTCACGTGTGGGCTCCAGAAGTGAGGGCGGACAGGGCGGCAGCGACACCTCCGGTGTGCCAGAAGACGACCGGTGTCGGGCAGCCGTCGGCAAGTTCCCTGCGGAGCTGGCTCATGGCCTTGGCGCCGTAATAGTCATCCAGGAGCAGTGCCTCGTGGAGGAGAGCGAGACGTGCGCTGCGCCGGTCGTCGTCCGACGCGACGCCGAAGCCCGGGCCGCGGCAATCGCGGATCTCCACGGCGGCGGACGTCGGAGGGGTGAGGGAGAACAGCTTCGCGCAGCCACGCGCCGCGCGCAGCACCTGGGCAGCCGCCTCGGCCGGGGGTCGGCTCACCGAGGCGCCGAGCACACGCCAGGGCAATCCGAAGCCGACCTGACCGGCTACGAGACCTGCCTGGGTGCCGCCGGACCCGGTGGCCACGACGACCAGCGCAGGCGTGACGCCCGATGTGGCGCACTGGTCGGCGAGCTCGGTCGAGGCACAGGCGTATCCGGCGGCACCGACCCCGGTTGCGCCGCCGCGCGGCACGGCATACGGTCGCTGGCCTTCGGCGCGCAACTTCTCGGCGTGGGCAAGCACCGCGTCGTCCAACTGCTCGCGCGTCGCAGCGCTGTCGAAGTACAACTGTGCGCCGCTAGCCCTGGCCAGCTCGACGGTCACCGACGGCGTCTCGGGAGGCGGGCCGCTGAACAGGAGGTGGCAGGCCAGCCCGGCAGTGCGGGCAGCCATGGCCGCAGCGGCGCAGAAGTTCGAGCTGGGACTCCCGGCTGCGACCAGGAGGTCCGCCCTCTGCTCCACTGCGTCGCCGACGAGGAACTCCAGGGCCCGCGCCTTGTTGCCGGCGATGCCGAATCCGGTCAGGTCGTCGCGCTTGACATAGATCGGCCCGGCCAACAGCGCGGACTCCAGGCGGCGCGCCCGGACCAGCGGTGTCGGCAGCGTGGCGAGCCGGATCCGGGGAAGGGTCACTGCCATGTGTCCGGCTCCGCAGCCCGCGCCGCTCGAGCCCGGACGACAACGGTGTCGACCATCACGCCTGCGGCACCCGTCGCGGGCCGGGCGAGCCAACCGCGGCACTCCTCCTCGGTGGCTGCACCCGCGGCCACCAACGCGTCCACGATGCGCCGTGCGTCGCTGCTTCCGGGCCTGAGCGCCTCGTGCATCACCTGCTGCGCGGCGTGCTTGCCGAGCCGCTCCGACAGGCCGGCGAGAAGCCGTTCGGACGCCAGTCGGTCGCCGTGCCGATCGACGTTGGCCCGCATCGCGTCGACATCGACGACCAGGCCGGAGAGCAGGCGGCGGGCCGAGTCCAGTGCGGTCCCGGTCAGCAGGCAGATCTCCGGCAGCGCGGACCATTCGGCCTTCCAGCCCCGTCCGTCGCGTTCGTGACCGACCACCATCCCCTCCATCAGGACGCCCGCATTGGCCCGGACCAACCGGGCGAGGGTGTCCAGATGCTCGCTACCCTCCGGGTTGCGCTTGTGGGGCATGGTGATGCTCCCGACCACGTCGGACGTGGTCGGCTCGCGAAGCTCCCCTATCTCCGGACGCTGCAGTTCGTAGACCTCGTTGCCGATGCGCGCCAGCGTCCCGCAGATCATGGACAGGACAGCGCCGAACTCCGCGACCCGGTCGCGTGAGGTCAGCCATGAGATCCCTGGATCGCCCAGCCCCAGCTCGGCACAGAACTCCGCCCGCAGGGCCGGCCCCGCCGGCTCGAAGAAGCCGAGCACGCCGACCGCCCCGGCCAGTTGGCCCACCAGCCAGCGCGGCCGTCCCTCCCGCAAGCGATCCAGGTGACGGCGCACCTCGTCGGCCCAGGAGGCCACCTTGAAGCCGAAGGTGATCGGCGAACCCGGCTGACCGTGGGTGCGTCCGACCATCACCGTGTCGCGGTGAGCCACGGCGATCTCGACGAGGGACTCCTCGATCGCGCGCAGGTCGCGCCAGACGAGGGCCACGACGTCACGCATGACCAGGGCGAACCAGGTGTCGGTGACGTCCTGCACGGTGGCGCCCACGTAGACGTGCTCGCGGGCGGATTCCGGCAGCACCTGGTGCAGCCCTCGGATCAGGCCCAGCATCGAGTGGGCGGTGCGTCGAGTCTGCTCGGCGACGAAGTCGAGGTCGAGTGACTCAGCGCGCGCGTGGCCGGTGATCGCGGCCGCCGCCTCCGCCGGGATGATCCCGAGGCGGGCCTGCGCGGCTGCGAGCGCCGCGAGGATGTCCAGCCAACTCTGGAGCCGGGCGCGCTCCTCGAAGACCTGCGCCAGCTCAGCGGTTCCCCACAGGTGGGCGTACTGGCGGGAGTCGGTCAGGCGGGTGCCCACGACGGCTCCCATGCGCCCGCGATCACCGTCAACGCCTCGGAGATCTGGGCAAGGGAGGCGCCCCACGGTACGACGACCTGGTCGGGCTCGGTGACGATCTCCCGCTCGAACAGGCAGCACTTGGTCAGCACCGCCCCCGCGGTCGGTCCGGCCGTGCGTGGGCAGATGTCCACCTGGTCCGCCCGCTCGCCGTAGAACCACTGGTGGATCTGCTGCGAGCGCTCGCAGCCGATGAGGGTCCAGGCTCGGCGCTCGGGTCGCTCGTCGAGATAGGAGGTGCTGACGCCCTCGACGGAGACGCCGCCGCCACGGCAGGGCAGCAGGTAGGCGTTCGACGGACGAGAGCGCGCGAGGTCGGCCAGATCCACCACCTCGGAGACCACCTCGATCGGCGGCAGGTGCTCGGCGACCTCGAGGAGACGTCGGGTCTGGTCGTAGAGCTTCGGAGGGTAGGGAGGGACCACCTCACGGATGGTGAGCCGTAGAGGGGCGGGGTCCACGATGAAGCTGACGTGCCCGTAGCGGCCCTGAACCGCCACTCCGCCCTTGCCGGGTGCGTCCTCGAGGGCGGCTCGACCCAGTGCGGTGGGCACGGCTGTGTCCAGGTCGGGGCGGACCACGAAGGCGCAGTCGTCCGGCCCGGCCAGGAGGGTGACCGCAGTGATCGGAGCGAACAGCGGGTCCTGGCCGTCAGCGGCGAGGCGCTTCTCGACAGCGATGATGGCCGTGCCCTGCCCTCGGCGGACGACGACGAAGCGGGTTCGGCGATAGGCCTCCAGGCCGACGAAGTGCGCGGTCAGTGATTCCTCGTCGAGTTCGGAGGTGACCTCGGTGACGGCGACGCCACGGTATGCGGAAGGCACCAGGTTCGGCCGCGCAAGCACCGCCGTCGACCTCACGTCGTCACCAGGCCGGCACTCATCTCGAAGGTGTCCGCGCGCAGGCCGCGGCGTAGCGTCTCGAGACCGAGCGCCTCGTCGAGGGCGATGTTGGCGAGGTTGACCTCGGGCCCGTACTCGCGGATGAACCAGGCCTGCTGGTCCTTGCGCGGGGCCTCGAACACCACGGTGTCCAGGCCGGCGCCTTCGAGCACGGCCGTCACGACGTCGGCTCGAACGCTGCCGTCGGCGCGGTAGAGGCCGACGGTTCCACTCTCGCGACCCTCGATGATCACCCATCTGGCGCCGGCGGCCAGGTCGCCTGCGACCTCGGCTGTCCACTGAGCGGGAGTGAGTTCCTGGTGCGGGTCCTTGCTGCCGACCTCGGAGAGGACCATGAACCGTTCGGCCGCTCGGCCGATCAGATCGTGCTTGTCCGCCACGGGCAGGCTGGCGACGCCACGCGAGACCTCGACGCAGCCGAAACCCACGTCGTGGGCCCAATCCAGATACTCGCGATCCTTGTCTTGGGACCAGGCGATCTCCATCAGCGTCCCACCGACGCAGGAGCGGACGTCGGCCGCCGCGAGGAGGGACAGCTTGGTCGCGAGCGCGCGATCGACGTAAGCGGTCCCCCAGCCGAACTTCCAGAGATCGACGTACGGCGCGGCCGACGCGAGAACCGATTCGGTGACAGCGGCACTCACGCCCTTGTCGAGGACGTGGGTCAGGCCGGTGACCCTGGGCTTGCCGCCCCGTTCCGGCAGACTGAGGAAGCTGGGCAGCGGCACGTCCTCTATAATAGATGGTTCGTATACTTTCCGACAGATTGCCGGACGGAACCGCGGCCCTGCACCTCGGTTCGTGACGAAGGCGAGGACCCGTCGTGAAGGCAGCCGGGGCCGCCGTCGAGGGCCCGGACGACCTGGACGCACTGGCCGCACACCTGCGCTCACACGCGGCCCTGCGGGCCAAGGGCGAGATCGGGCTGGTCAGCGAGGTGCTCGGCGCGGGGGACTGGGTGCACGGACCGGGGGACGACGGGGCGGTCCTGCGCATCGGTTCCGGAGCGGGCGACGGCCTCACCGGGCATGTCGTCGCCTGCGGCGAGGCCCTGCTGCCCGCGTTCGTCGTCCGGGATCCTTACGGTGCGGGCATCGCCGCCGTCCTGACCAACGTCAACGACCTGGCGGCGATGGGCGCCCGGCCGTACGGCATCGTCGACACCATCGTCGGATCCGCCGCTCTCGCCCGTGAGGTGTTGCGCGGCATGCAGGCGGCCGGCCTTCTCTACGACGTGCCGCTCGTCGGCGGTCATCTCACGGTGCACGACGGCCCACCCGCTCTGTCCGCCTTCGGCATCGGACATGCGGATGCGGTGCTCTCCGCGACGCGTGTCGCCGTCGGCCAGTCGCTGGTGGTCGCGAGCTGCACGCAAGGGACGATGCGCGCCGACTTCCCGTTCTTCCGCTCGTTCGACGAACGCGGCAGCGACCTGGCCGGTGACGTCCGGGTCCTGGCGGAGATCGCCCGGTCCGGAGCCTGCGTCGCGGCGAAGGACGTGAGCATGGCAGGAACGGTCGGCTCCCTGGCGATGCTGCTCGAGTGGAGCCGGCTGGGGGTTCGGTTGGACCTCGACCTGCTCCCGCGTCCGTCGGACGTACCCGCGGCCGCGTGGCTCACCTGCTTCCCGGCGTTCTCCTTCCTGCTCTGTTCTCCGCCCGGGCGAGAGGACGAGTGTGTGGAGGCGTTTCGCACGCGTGGCCTCGAGGCCGCGGTCGTCGGGTCCATCGACGACACGGGTCTGCTGTCTTTGGTGTCCGCGGGCCGCCAGGCCGTCGTGCTCGACCTGGCATCCACGGCGGTGACCGGACTGCAGCGCTGACGCGGGCTGCCACCCGGCCACGGCGTCAGGCCGGCCTGCCCGCAGCGAGGGAGCGTGCGATCGCCGCACCCACGTCCGGAGCCGGCAACGAGATGCGCATCCGCTGGTGCGGCAGGCCGACGTAAATCTCGGGCCCGCCCTCCGATGACCATCCCAGTCGGGTGAAGAACGTGACGTTGGGCGGCTGGATGTGCGCGACCATCGTCCGTCCGCCGCGTGCGCCTGCGATGGCGACGGCGCAACGGACCAGCGGAGCGCCGAGGCCACCGACCCGGTACGGCGGCAGGACCGCCAGCCGATCCCCCTGCCAGATGCCGGTCGAGCGATCGAGCTCGTACAGGCGGACGCTGCCGGCGATGATCCCGTCGCAGTACCCGACCAGGTGGATCGCGGATCCGTCCTCGTCGTGCTGGTCCCGGTCGGACCCGACGAAGACCGACTGCTCGAGAACGAACACCACATGCCGAACCCGGAAGTGCTCGGCCAACTCCTCGCGGGTTCGCGCCTCGCGGCACACGGTCGCCGCCGCGCGGAGCGAGCCTGACCGGGTGTGGTCCGCCGCCCGCGGGTCGACCACGGATGCCTTGGCTGCGCTCGCCGGCCGAGTGCTCACGCCGTGCCGGCCAGGTGCTCCGGACGGCGGCCGATCTGAAGCAGCGGTGACGCGCCGGCGCGCAACGCCGACTCCACCGAGCTCAGACCCGAGCACGCCTGGCACCGTGCACAGCCCGCCTTGGGGACGCTGGAGTCCATTCCGCGCAGCGCCATGTAGCCGGCCACCGAGCGGTAGATGCGCTCGGTGTAGGTGGCGTCGGGCGGCCGGACGTCCTCCATCAGGCTTCCCGCGACCGGGCGGAACGGCACGACGAACGGGAAGACACCCATGTCGACGGCCCGCCGGCAGCCGTCGAGGGTCAGCTCGGGGTCCTCACCCATGCCCAGAATGACGTAAGTGGAGACCTGCCCTTCCCCGAATACGGCCACGGCACGCTCCCACGCGTCGAAGTAGCGGTCGATCCCGGTCCGGGCCTTGGCCGGCGCCACGTGCGCGAGAACCACCGGGTCGAACGACTCCACGTGGATGCCCACCGCGTCGACGCCCATGTCGCCGACCTCGTCGATGACGTCGAGGTCATGCGGGGGCTCGAACTGGATCTCGACCGGCAACCCGGAGGCCGCCTTGACGGCCTGGGCACAGCGGGCGACGTAGCGGGCGCCGCGGTCGATCCCGTTGGAGCTTCCGGTCGTGAGGGTGGCGTCGACGGCACCGTCGAGCTCCTTGGCCGCGCAGGCCACCTCCGCCAGCTGCTCGGGACTCTTCTTGACGATGGTCCGACCGGAGTCGAGGGACACCACGATGCCACAGAACTTGCACTGGTTGTCGTTGCCCCAGTACGCGCACGTCTGGACGACCGTGCTCGCGAACGAGTCCAGGTGCAGCAGTCCGATCTTCCAGTACGGGATGCCGTCGGTGGTGGTGAGGTCGTAGAACCGGGGCCGGCGTTGGGTGGACGCACCGGCGAGCCGCGTACCGGCCCGGAAGATGGCGAAGCCCTCGTCCTCGGCCTTCAGCACGTACGGGGAGTCCACCGCTGCCGCGTTGCCGGTCGGAGCCGTGACCGGGAGGCCGCCGACCCACAACATGCCCGAGTCGGAGGGGCCGGCGCCGCCCTGTCGCCGTTCGAGGGGGGCCTCCACCCGCAGCCCACGGGCTTGAAGATCCACAACGAGGGAGGCGAGCTCCTCCGCAGTGGTCGGCGGGGTCATGACCCTCCCAGTCGTTTACTTATCGACACGATCTGTGTCCCATAGCAAACGTTGCGCCCGCTTTTGTCAAGGGCCCGCCTGCAGTTCACGACATCGCAGTCCGGAGGCCGCATCCACCAGGGTCTCGGGGTTGAGCCCGGCGAGGCTGGGGCGCGTCTGGTCCGTCGGCTCGGTCAGGAGCGGCAGCAGTGCCGTCCGGCGCTGCAGCACCGCGTCGATGTCCGCGCAGGTCGAGCGCAGGTCCTGCAACAGCATCCCAGTGAGGGTCACCGCGCGTTCGTACGCATCGGGGTCCACCATGACCAGCGGATAGAGCCGCGCCTCGGCCGCTGTGAACCGGGCCTCCGCATCGGGCGGGATGCGGGTGCGCGGAGCGGGATCGGCCATCGCGTCACCTCGTGCCGGTCGGCGTGTCTTGTCGCAGTATGCACTGTTCACTATTGTCTACGAACCGATCGTATGATGAACGAATCGGCCTAGGCACAGGCCCGACACCACCTCCAGGAATCGAGGGACCGTGACGGGAACCGCAGTGGTCGCTCTGGGCGGCAACGCCATCACGGCTGAGGGCGAGGCCGGTACCTACGACCAGCAACGCGCGAATGCCGACGCCATGGCCCACTCCATCTGTGAGCTGCTCGACGACGGATGGCGGGTAGTCATCGTCCATGGCAACGGCCCGCAGGTCGGCAACCTGGCCATCCAGCAGGACCGGGGTCGCGACAGCGTTCCGCAGATGCCGCTGTTCGCCCTCGGCGCCATGACGCAGGGCCAGCTGGGGTCGCTCATCGCGATCGCGCTGCACCAGGCCGGCGGCGGGCGTCATCACGTCGTGGGCGTACTCAGTCACGTCATCGTCGATCCGGACGACCCTGCGTTCACGCGGCCGACCAAGCCGATCGGGCCGTTCTTCTCCAAGGAGGAGGCGACGCGGCTCGCCGCGAGCAACGGATGGCAGATCGTCGAGGACAGCGGCCGCGGATACCGGCGCGTCGTCCCTTCACCGCGGCCCCGAGGTCTGGTGGAGATCGAGGCGCTCCGCAGCCTGTTGGACGCCGGGCATGTCGTGGTGGCCGACGGTGGCGGAGGAATCCCGGTCACCCGTCAGGGAGATGTCTGGGCCGGCGTGGATGCGGTCATCGACAAGGACTACGCCGCGGCAGAGCTGGCCATACAGATCGATGCCGACGTCCTGGTACTCGTCACCGGTGTCGACTCGGTGATGGTGGACTTCGGAACCGACGCCCAACGCCGGCTGGGTCGCGTCGACGTCGCCGAGGCCGAACGCCAGCTTGCCGCCGGGCAGTTCCCGGAGGGAAGCATGGGCCCGAAGATGCGCGCGGCGACGCGATTCGTCCGCCGGGGCGGGCGGCTGGCTGTCGTCACCACCGCGGCGCTGGCCGCAGCCACGCTGCGCTTCCGGGGGGACGACGACACCTCGGTCGGTACCCGGATCGTGCCGACGCTCGACCGCGAGGACGTCACGGCGTGAATGTCGCGATCAAGGTATTCCGCGACACCTACGTGGACTCGGTCGCACAACTGGGTGCCATTCGGGCGATGCGCGAGCTCGACGGTGTCGACTGGGCCAGCGCCGCCATGGGCACACCGGCCAACATGGAGATCCTCCGCGATCGCGGCGTCGACCCCGGCGAGATCGCTGACACGGGTGCCAACGACTTCGTCGTCGTCGTCACGGCGGCCTCTGAGGACACTGCGAACGAGGCCCTGGCCGCCGGTGAGCGCGCCGTCTTCTCGGCGCGACCCCAGGGCGACGAACGGGAACCGGCCCTGCCCAGGTCGCTGCGTCAGGCCGTCGAGCGGCAACCGGAGTCCAACGTGGCGGTGATCTCCGTTCCCGGTGAGTATGCGGCGCTGGCCGCCTACCAGGCGTTGGCCGGGGGTCTCCACGTGCTGCTGTTCAGCGACAACGTTCCGCTCGAGAAGGAGGTCGCGCTCAAGGATTATGCGCGAGACCGAGGTCTGCTGGTCATGGGACCGGGAGCCGGCACCGCAATGATCGCCGGAGTCGGCCTCGGCTTCGCCAACGTCGTGAAGCCTGGCCGAGTCGGTGTCGTGGCGGCGGCCGGCACCGGGGCACAGGAGGTCATGTCCCTGCTCGACCGATGGGGAGTGGGCGTGAGCCAGGTTCTCGGCCTCGGCGGAAGAGACCTGGCCGACGACGTAGGCGGCCGGATGGCTCTGTCGGCGATCAGCGCGCTGCGCGCCGACCGCGGCACCGACGTCATACTGCTCGTGTCGAAGCCGCCCGCGGCCGCCATCGCCGCGAAGGTCATCGACGCCGCCGGGGACACTCCGATGGTGGCCGGGTTGATCGGACTGGACCTGGCGTTCGTCGCACCCGACGGTGTGGTGCTCGCGGACACCCTGGAGGGCGCCGCGGTCGCCACGTTGCGCGTGCTCGGCCGCCCCGCTCCCGACACCGTCTCGACGATCGGGCCAACGGTGGCACAGGCGCGGAACCGGCTGTCCGGGCGGAGATCGCTGGTCCGTGGCCTGTTCTCCGGGGGGACGTTGTGCTTCGAGTCGCAGGTGATCCTCGGGCCCGTCCTCGGGGAGGTGCGGTCGAACGCGCCGATCACGAAGGCGTGGGGCCTGCCGGCGCCGCCCGGTTCCCACCAGTGCCTCGACCTCGGCGAGGAGGAGTACACCAGGGCTAGGCCGCACCCGATGATCGACGCCGAGGCTCGCCTGGACCCGCTGCGCGAACACGGCGCCGACTCACAGGTGGCGGCGATCATCCTGGACGTTGTTCTCGGGCACGGCGCCAATCCCGATCCCGCCGCGGTGCTGGCGCCCGCGTGTGAAGCCGTGATGGCGGACGGCGGGCCGCAGGTCGTGGCCTACGTGCTGGGAACGGAGCAGGATCCGCAGGGCTTCGCCGCACAGCGGGACCGGTTCCGGCAGGCGGGGTGCATCGTCACCGAGACCGCGGCACGGGCATCGCTGGTGGCGGCCGCCGTCGCGACCGGTGAGGTCGCCCTGGCGGGCCGGCGACTATGACGACGTCGAACCGGCAGTCGGACCGACCCCGGGTCGCTCTGGTCAGCTACTCGACCAAACCGCGGGGAGGCGTCGTCCACACGGTGTCCCTGGCCGAGGCCATGGTCCGGATCGGCATGCCGACCCGGGTCGTCTCGCTCGGTGACCCGGACCGGGGCTTCTACCGGCCGGTACGGGCGCCGTACACGCTCGTGCCCGCACCGGAACACCGAGCAGCGCTGGAGGAGCGGGTCTTCGCGTCGATCGACGCGCTCGAGAAGGGGCTGGCGGCCATCGCCGACGAGGTCGACGTCTTTCACACGCAGGACTGCATCTCCGCCCGTGCCGCTGCTCGCGTCCGCGATGCGGGTGCCGACGTCACGGTGGTGCGGACGGTCCACCACATCGACGACTTCACCACCGCCGCACTGATCGAGTGCCAACGACGAGCGGTCGTCGAGCCGGATCACCTGGTGGTGGTCAGCGAGGACTGGCGAACCCGGCTGCAGTCCGAGTACGGCCTGAGCGCGACGGTCATCCACAACGGCGTCGACGCCGGCCGTTTCCCGCCGATCGGCCGCGCCCGCCGGGACGCGGTGCGTCGTGGGCTCGGGCTGTCCGGCCGGTTCACCTTCCTCGCGGTCGGCGGCATCGAGCCGCGCAAGGGCAGTGTCGTGCTGTTCCGGGCCATGGCGATCGTGGCCAGGCAGCTCCACCCCGCGCCTGCGCTGGTGGTCGTCGGCGGTCACTCGTTCCAGGATTACAGCGGCTACCGCGACGAGGCCTTGGCCATGCTGCCCGAACTCGGCCTCGAGCTCGGACGTGACGTCATCCTGGCCGGGACCGTGAGCGACACCGCGCTGCACGAGTACTACCGCAGCGCGGACGCGCTGGCCTTCCCGTCGGTGAAGGAGGGCTGGGGGCTCGTCGTCCTGGAGGCGATGAGCGCGGACCTGCCCGTGGTCGCCAGCGACATTCCGGTACTGCACGAATACCTGACCGACCACGAGACTGCGGTCCTGACCCCCACCGGTGATCCGCAGTCTCTGGCCGACGGCCTGCTCGAGGTGGTCGCAGACGGTGCCCTTCGGGAACGTCTGATCGACGGCGGGAGGTCTCTGGTGCCTCGGTTCAGCTGGGAACGGGCCGCAACCGAGCACCGGGCGCTGTATGGCGAGATCTGGGCGATGTCGAGCCACAGCGGCCCGGCGGTCCGTACCAGGCACACTCGAAGTGGTGCATAAGCCACAAAGTAATGCGATCGACATGTACCGAGTACGCTGACGGACGACGGTAGTGTCCACCATCGGTGCAGACGCATACACCAAACTGAACGTCCGGCAGGGTCGAGGGATTGTGGATGGCTGAGCGCAAGCGTGTCGCGGAGGCCAAGCGAAGTCCGGCGCGGGCAGTTCAGGTCGGCGAGCACGTCGAGGGGATCGTCAGCTCGATCGGGCCCAAGCTGCAGCGGCTGCGCCGGGAACAACGCTTGTCCCTGCAGCAGCTCGCGGTACGGGCCGAGGTGTCGGCAGCCGCGATCCACAAGATCGAACGCAACGACATGGTGCCGACGATCACCACGCTGCTGAAGATATCCGCGGCGCTGGAACGGCCGCTCAGCTACTTCACCGAGGTCGACGACGGACAGGTCGAGCTCGCGACGTTGACCCGTTCCGACGAGCGTCGCGGGGTGTTCACCCCGCACCAGGGTCTGCACCTGGCCGGGATCTCCGGCCCCTACGCGCACTTCAAGGGCGCGGCCGCGGTCGCCACCGTCGACCCGGGCGCGAACAGCGGGGACAAGCCGATGCTGCACCCCGGCGAGGAACTGGTTCTCGTTACCGAGGGTGCCCTGGTCTTCGACATCGCCGGCACCAGGTACGAGCTGGGCCAGGGCGACTCCCTGCAGTTCATCGGGGATCAGCCGCACCACTGGGCTAACGAGACGGCCGAACCGGCCACAGCCGTGTGGTTCGCGCTCCGCGACGGCTGACACATCCGGGCGGACACGGTGAGACGGCCTCCCCGGGACATCCGGGGAGGCCGTCTCCTTGGCGGCGGAATGACGCACCGCGCGGATTGCACCAGATCCGGATGTCTGCCCAACGGGCTATGCGGTCGTCCTTCCCCAGCTGCTTGTTGACCTTGACCGAGCAGGTCCGCGAACGCTCGTTCGTCAGTCTCGGCTGTCCGGGCACGGCCTGCGGTTCGGTGTCGGCGTTCACGAGACCTGGCGCGTGAACGTGAGGTGGGTGACGCCGCTGGGGGAGGACACGGCTTCGATGTCGTAGGCGTCCTCGAGGGCCTCCAGGCCGTCCCAGATGCGGACGCCGCGGCCGAGCACGATCGGGACCTGGACGAGATGCATGTGGTCGACGAGCGCGGCGGCGAGGAAGTCGCGTACGACGGTGGGGCCGCCGCCGATCCGGACGTCCTGGCCATCGGCTGCTGCGCGGGCGGTCTCGAGCGCCTCGGCCGGGGTGGCGTCGAGGAAGTGGAAGGTGGTGCCGCCCTCCATCTGGATCGGGGGCTGCGGGCGGTGGGTGAGCACGAAGGTCGGTGTGTGGAACGGCGGGTTCGGGCCCCACCAGCCCTTCCAGTCCGGGTCGTCCTGCCAGCCGGGCGGGCCGAACTTGTTGGCGCCCATGATCTCGGCGCCGATGCCGTAACTGTGGCGCTCGGCGAAGGCGTCGTCGACTCCGGCGGTTCCGCCCGCGTCCCAGAACCGGGTACCGAACATCCACTCGTGCAGACGCTCGCCCGCATGGCCGAAGGGTGCATCGGCGGACTGCGGCTCGCCGGTGGCGAAGCCGTCGAGGGAGATGGACAAGTTGTGGATCCGTGTCAGTGACATCCGCGCGCTCCTCGATTGGTGACGGCGCTTTGCAATCGGTTCTAGGGAGACCGACCAGGGTGACCGCCGATTCTCATCGGCCGCCGGGGTCGGGATGCGCGATCAACCCCGCTATCGAGTTGCTCGGCCACCCGTGGACGATGCTAGTTCTGCGCGACGTGATCTTCGGTCGCTCATCGGCTGCTTGTTGTATTGCTCCTAGGACCGGACCTGGCGAGGCTCGGTCCTGGCGCCCGGCTGGTCGCTCTCTTTTCGGCTGCCCACGCTGGTCGTGTGGCTCTCATTTGGCCTGCGCGGGCCGGGCGTCGCGTTAGGGCCAGGAGAGGCTCAAGAAGGGTTTGTCGCACTCGAAGCAGCGTTGCCCTCCCGGCTCGATAGCCC
>DASSDH010000040.1:0-32076 GCA_035697245.1 Jiangellaceae bacterium | reverse complement strand
TCGCCCGCCGCCTGGTCGAATCTCGCTGGATCCGGGTATGGGCGGCCGGAACGTACGCGCTGTTGCCGGCCACCACGGGCGCGATCGCAGCGGGCCGGCTCGGCACCGCTGCAGCCATCGTGCTGACGCCGCTGGTGGCCCTGGCCGCCGCGCGGACCCTGGGCCCGCCGGGTCAGCCCGGCCCGTTCCGAGCGTCATGGAGCGCCGGGCTGCTGCTTGCCGTCACAGCAGCGTTCGTGCCGCTGGCCTGGGTGTCGGCGCTCGTGCTGGCCGCGCTGGGGATCGCCACGGCCTATCGCGATCGTGGTTCGGCGCTGCGCATGCTGGTGGCTCTGTCCGTCGCACCGGTTGTGCTCATGCCGTGGACCGGTCAGGTCATCCTCGACCCCGTCCTGCTCGTGACCGAGGCCGGCACGCCGGGACCGGATCTGTCGGACTCGGCGTTGGCGCCGTGGGCGGTCCTGTTCCAAAACCCGGGTGGGCCCGGTGCCGCTCCCGTGCTGCTCGGCGTGGGCGTCGTGCTCGCTGGCTGGGGCGCCCTGCTGCGTTCGGATCGACGCCTGCCCGTGCTGGCGGGATGGTCCGTCGCCGGGGTGGCACTCGTGCTGGGGGTAATAGTCTCCCGGCTGCCGGTCACTGGGCCGACGCTCGAGACGCCGGTCGCCGGCTGGCCCGGGTACCCCGCAGCGCTCGTGGGCGGCGGGCTCCTCACCGCCGGAGCGGTCGGCGCCGAACGACTCCGCGAGCGCCTGTCCGGCGCGAGTTTCGGCTGGCGGCAGCCGCTTGCCGTGGTCGTCGTCGCGATTGCCGTCGGCTGCTCGGTGGTCGCGGCCGGGTGGTGGTTGGTGCGAGGGGCAGACGAGCCGTTGGAGCGGCGTGACCCGGCCGTCCTCCCGGCGTACGTCGCGGACGAAGCAGCCCGGCCGGAACGAGTCCGCACCCTCGTGTTGAGTCGCGCCGATGACGGCCGCGTCACGTACGCCCTGCTGCGCCGATCAGGGCCCCGATTGGGCGATGCCGAGACCGGACCACCACCGGAGGACTACGCCGCGCTGGACCGGGTGGTCGGCGACCTAGTGTCGGACCGGGGCGGCGCCGACGCCTCAGCCCTGGCGCCGTTCGCCGCACGCTACGTCTACCTCCCCGCGCCCGCCGACCCCGACCTGGTCGACGTCCTCGACACCGTTCCGGGTTTGTCCAGGGTGAGTGCGCCAGAGGACGCCGTCATGTGGCAGGTGGCCGGCGTCATCGGCCGGGTGCGCGTGCTGGAGGGCTCCGACGGGCCGGTCGTCCTGCCGAGCAGCGAGGTGGTTGCCACCGGTGTCATTCCGGAGGATTCCGTCGTCCGTCAGCTTGTGCTCGCCGAGCGGGCGGATACCGGCTGGCGGGCCACCGTGTCCGGCGAGGCTTTGGAGGGCGTGGTAGTCGACGACTGGTCGCAGGCGTTCACGGTTCCCATCGGCGGCGGCGAGGTCGAGGTCAGCCACCGGGGCCCGCAGCGGTCGGCATGGCTTACCGCCCAGCTCGTGGCCGTCGTGGTGGCCGTCGTCCTCGCGTTGCCCGGAATGCGCCGGGACCGCGGCACTGTCGACGATGCCGCCGATGTCGATCACGACGAGCCCGGGCCCGACCTGCCGCCGGTGCCGGTAGTCGTGCCGGCGACGACTGACCAGCTGGTGCCTGCGAGCGCGGGGGCGGATCCGACCCGATCCGGGCGCCGGCGCACGGTGTCCCCAGATCAGACTTACGTGGGTCGTCGCGCCGCTGGCCATAGCGGGACAGGACGCGCCGGCGAGCGCAACGCCGGAGGCCGACGGGCTCGCGGTCGGCGGCCAGGCACCGGGGACGAAACGTGAGCCGCCCAGGACTGACCGCGTTGTGGGTGTCGGCGGCCGTGGCGGCCGTGCTGGGTGTCGCCGCCTTCGTCGGCCCACCCGAATCGGTGGTTCGTGACCGGCCCGGTCAGGAGGAGCCCGTCATTCGCACCACGCTCGTCTGCCCTTTCGTCGGTGGGGAGGCACGAGCGTCGTCGTACGTCGGCGTTCTCGCTTTGGGTGGCGGCACCGCGCCACGGGGGGAAACCGAACCGGAGCCGGTCGTCGTCCAGCCGCTACTCGGCCCCGAAGCCGAGGAGACGACGGAGTTCTCGGCCGTCACCGCGGGTGTGCTCGCGACACAGAAACTCGACACCGAGGACCCGGTGGGTTACGCCGTGCGAGCCGTGGGGCCGTTGGCTCCAGGTCTCGCGGCGGAGCAGTTGATGCGTGCCAACGGCGCGGACTTTCGCGGACTGGTCACGGGCCCGTGCACCGGGTCCGCCCGCGAGCAATGGTTCGTGGGCAGCTCTGGCGAAGTTGGCCGCCGTGGCCGACTGGTGCTGTCGAACCCGACCACGGTACCGGTCGTCGTCGACGTGTCCGTCTGGGACGAATCCGGACCAGTCGATGCGCCGGCGACCCAGGACATCGCGATTCCCGCCCGCAGCCAGCACCTGTTGCTGCTCGATGCTCTCGATCCGTCGGGACAGCGAATCGCCGTCCGGGTCTCGGCGTCGCAAGGCCGCGTCGCGGCGGCGTTGGAGATGCGGGAGAGCGATGAATTGGATCCGCAAGGCGTGACGTTCATCCCCGCCGCGACGCCGCCCAGCACCGAGGTCGTCGTTCCCGGCGTACCGGCGCATGGGGAGCGCACGCTGCGGATCCTCGCCCCGGGCGATACCGACGCCATCGTGGCCGTACGCTTGCTCGGTCCGGACGGACCGTTCAGTCCGGTGGGCCAAGATGTCATCACCGTGGCGGCCGGAACGGTAGCGGAGCTGCCGATCGGGGAGGCAGCCGGCGAAGCTGCTATCGCGGTCGCGCTGGACAGCGACGTGCCGGTCACCGCGTCGGTCCGCGTGGTCGACACACTCGAGGACAAGGCGCCTGACCTGGCTTACACGGCTGCGACTGCTGCGCTGGCAGGCCCGACCCCCGCCCTGCTCGGCGTCAGCAACAAGAGCCTCGCAACGTCGCTGCTGGTGACCGCCGTCGGCGAGCTGCCGGCCCGGGTTCACGTGCGCAGCCTGATGACGGACGGCTCGGTTGCCGAGGAGCAGACGGTCGACGTGCCGGGCAGGAGCACGGTCGTGGTGCCGGTCACGGCCGTGCCGGACAGCTCGTGGACGACGGTGATCGTCGATCCGGCCGAGCCAGGCACGGTGGCCGTGAGCCGCGAGATCGTCGGCTCCGACGACGCCGGCGCCCTGGTTGATCTGCTACCGCTCGTCGCCCCGGTCCTGACCGTCCGGGTGCCGGAAGTCGCTGGTGAGCTGCCGACCGGTCTCGCTCCGGCCGGTCCGATAGCTCGCTAGCGGTCCGCCGGCCGGCCCGCAGCCGAATGCTCCGCGGGAGAGTGGACAGCACAGGCCGGTTTCGGCCCGCCCGTCAGTCGTCGTGGGCCGAGCCGTAAGTCGGATCGACCTCGTCGGGGTCGATCCCCAACAGCTCGGCCACCTGCTCGGCGACGACGTCGCCCAGCAACAAATGAAGCTGTCGCGGGGCGGTCGCGCGGGTCTCGACCGGCCGCCGGTAGACGACGACCCGCGTGGGCAGGGCGCCGGTTGCGGCGTAGGTGCGGGCCAGCGGAACCCAGTCGCGGTTCCAGTCGTCCATCAACGGCACGTCTTCGACGGCGAACTCGACGGCCGCAAGCTGGTCACGCCAACGCCGGTTCAGCCGGTCGACGGTGCTGATCACCAGCTCGTCGAACCGCTCGGCCCGACTGCGGGCCAGCGGCGAGCCGGCGGGCGCCAGCGGACCGCGAACCCCCCGGCCGTGCCGATCTCGCCGCATAGCCGGTACGGCTGCCGAGGCGTGTCGTACGGATGGTCTCCGGCGCACACCGGCAGCCTAGTGGCGGGCACCGAGCCGTGACCGCCGCGGCTCGTCTGGCGCGCCGACCCGTTCGGCGCCCCGACTCGCGCTACGGTTCGCCCGTGAGCCCTGCCCGTCGTTGTTCCCGGTCTGCGTGCGGCCGGCAGGCGACGTCGACACTCACGTATGTCTACGCGGATTCCACCGCCGTGCTCGGCCCACTCGCGACGTATGCCGAACCGCACTGCTATGACCTTTGCGCCGAGCATTCGGGACGGCTGGTGGCGCCGAACGGGTGGGAGGTCGTCCGGATAGCTCCGGACCCGGCGAGTCTGCGGCCTAGCAGCGACGACCTGCTGGCATTGGCCGACGCGGTCCGCGAGGCAGCCCGTCCACAGCCGGTCGACTGGGGGCGAATCAACGAGGTCGGTCGCCGCGGTCACCTGAGAGTTCTGCGCGATCCCGACGCGTGACGGCGCGGCGGTAATGTGCGCGCATGCGTGAGCTCGGGACCATCGTCAAGGCCTACGACATCCGGGGTGTCGTTCCCGACGAGCTGGACGAGGAAGTGGCCAGGGCGGTTGGCGGCGCGGTCGTCGACGTGCTCGGGGTCCTCGACGGCCCGGGGGCCGTGGTTGTCGGGGAGGACATGCGCCCGTCGTCCGAACCCCTGGCCCATGCGTTCGCCGAGGGTGTCATGGCACGCGGCGCTGACGTCGTGCGCATCGGGCTGGCCTCCACCGACCAGCTCTACTTCGCCAGCGGCTGGCTGGGACTGCCGGGGGCAATGTTCACGGCGAGCCACAACCCCGCGCAGTACAACGGCATCAAGCTCTGTCGCGCCGGCGCCGCGCCGGTTGGCCAGGACACCGGGCTGGGTCGGATCCGTGAATTGGCCGAGGCCGACGCGTTCGACGCCGCGGGGACGCCGGGAACGGAGGAGCACCGCGACGTGCTCCCTGATTACGCCGAGTACCTGCGCGGGCTGGTTGACCTGTCCGGCATTCGTCCACTCAAAGTTGTCGTCGACGCCGCCAACGGGATGGCCGGGCACACGGTCCCCACAGTGCTGGACGTCCCGAGTTTGAACGTGATCCCGATGTATTTCGAACTCGACGGTTCCTTCCCCAACCACGAAGCCAACCCGATCGAACCGGAAAACCTGCGGGACCTCCAAGCAGCCGTCGTGGCGCACGACGCGGACATCGGCCTGGCTTTCGACGGCGACGCCGACAGATGCTTCGTGATCAACGAACGTGGAGAGCCGGTCGCCCCGTCGACCCTGACTGCCCTGATCGCCGTACGCGAGCTGCAGCGGGCACCGGGTTCCTCGATCGTGCACAACCTGATCACGTCGCGCGCCGTCCCGGAGGTCGTCATCGAGAATGGCGGAACACCAGTGCGGACTCGGGTCGGGCACTCGTTCATCAAGCAGACCATGGCGGAGACTGACGCGATCTTCGGCGGCGAGCACTCCGGCCACTTCTACTTCCGGGACTTCTGGCGCGCGGACTCCGGCATGCTCGCAGCGCTCCATGCACTAGCGGCGCTGGGCAGCGAGCCCGAGGGTACGACGCTGTCCTCTCTGCTTGCCTCGTACGAGCGCTATGCGGCCTCTGGAGAGATCAACAGCCGGGTCGCCGACCAGGACGCCACGATGGCCGTCGTCCAGGCCGCATTTGCCGACCGGCCAGGCGTGACACTCGACCACCTCGACGGGCTGACCGTCGAGCACCCCGACTGGTGGTTCAACCTGCGGGGGTCGAACACCGAGCCGCTGATCCGGTTGAACGCGGAGGCGATCGACCGCGCCACGATGGAGAGCGTCCGCGACGAGGTGCTGAGCCTGGTGACCGGGTAGCACCGCAGAGGAGACCCGATGAACCTCGACCCCGCCCTGTTGGACGTTCTCGCCTGCCCCGCCTGCCACGCCTCGCTGCGCGCCGACGACGTGGCCGAAGAGCTGGTCTGCACGGGTTGCAGACGGGCGTACCCCGTGCGTGACGACATCCCGGTGCTGCTCGTCGACGAAGCCCGGCAGAGTTGACACCAGCGTGTTCGACGACACTGCGTTGGACGACCCGTCCGCACTGGCGTCGATTGACCCTGTTTTGCGCGAGGTCGCGAGCTGGGGCGCGGAGGTGCGCCGAGCCATGGACGAGGCGGCCGGCGCGCTCTCCCAGTTGTCCACCCAGGACCGGCCCCGGGCGGTGATCGCCGGCGGCGCCGACGGCCGGCTGTTCCGGGCCGTGCTGGAACCCGTGTGCCCCGTGCCGTTCGTTGCCTGGCCGCATCCTGGCCTGCCCGGATGGGCCGGCCCGCTCGACCTGGTCGTCATGATCTCGGTGGATGGCTCTGACCAGGACGCGCTGATGCTCGTCGCGGAGGCAGTACGGCGGGGCTGCTCCCTGCTGGTCGCAGGGTCGCCGGACTCAGCACTCGCCGCCGCGGCGGCGAGCCGGGACGCGACCCTGCTCCCGGTCACGACCGGCGACGCCACGGCGCTCGCTGTGCCGGTCCTGCGCGCTTTGCACCTGCTCGGGTTGGGGCCCGAGGTCGAGGCGGAACCGGTGGCCAGTGCATTGGACGACGTGGCCGAACGTTGCGCCGCCGCCAATCCCGTCGACATGAACCCGGCGAAGGAGATCGCGCTTGCTCTCGCCGACGACGTGCCGGTCGTCTGGGGCGGCTCGGTGCTGGCGGCCAGGGCCGCGCGGCGAGTGGCGGAGGCGTTGCGCGCCGCGTGCGGCCGTCCGGCGATCGCCGGCATCGACAGCCAGCTCGTACCGCTGCTCGAGCGAGCCCCGGAGCCGGACGTCTTCGCCGACCCGTACGAAGAGGGCGTCCCGGTGTCGAGGCCGTCGTTGTTGGTTCTCGACGACGGCGCCGCATCGCCGACAATACGGCTCGGCCGCGACCGAGTTCTCGGAGCCGCTGAGCGGTCAGCGGTACGTGTGCACGAGGTTCGTGCGGTCGAGGGTCCTGACGTCGGCCGGTTCGCCGCCCTGCTTGCTACTGGCCGCTTTGCGGCTGCCTATCTGGCGCTCGGCCTGGGCCGACCGGCCGGCTGACGGGACCTCGCGTGGTGTACCTGCTCGACAACCCGATCCGGCACTACGCGTGGGGGTCGCTGTCTGCGATCCCGGAGCTGCTGGGAATGCCTGCGACCGGTGAGCCACTCGCCGAGCTGTGGTTCGGCGGCTATGAAGGCTCGGCGTCGATCGCCCGAACCGTTACCGGACCGGTGCCACTGGACGAGTTGGTTCGCCGCGACCCGGTAGGTGCGCTCGGCTTCGACGTTGTGGACGTTTTCGGGTCGCGGCTGCCGTACCTGATGAAGGTTCTGGCGGTCGAGCGGCCTCTGTCCATCCAGGCACATCCCACGACCGAGCAGGCCGAGGCAGGCTTTGCGGCGGAGAACGATGCCGGAGTCCCGCTCGACGCGTTCGAGCGCTCCTACCGCGATCCGTACCATAAGCCGGAGTTCGTCGTCGCACTGTCGGAGTTCACCGCGCTCCTCGGCTTTCGGATCCCGACCGAGGCCGAGGAGCTGATGGTCGATCTGAGAGTTCCGGGACTGGCCGAGGTGGTCGAGTTGATCCGCACACCCGACGGCTTGGCGGACACCGTTCAGTGGATCCTGACCCTTCCTGCTGACAGCGCCACGGAGCTTGCCAGAGCGGTCGCCGCCGCTTGTCGGGACCGGTCCGGAATCGAGCCGTTCACCACTCTCGCCAGGATCGGCGATCAGTTCCGCGGTGATCGAGGGGTACTTCTGGCGCTGCTGCTGCAGCCGGTGCGCCTCCGCGCCGGTGAGGCCTGTGCTGTGCCGGCCGGCACGCCGCACTGCTACTTGCGTGGCGTCGTAATCGAGGCTCAGGCCGCCTCCGACAACACCTTGCGGGCCGGGCTCACGCCGAAGCACATCAACGTGCCGGAGCTGTTGAGCGTCCTGCGATACAAACCGGGCGTGGACCTGCGGTTGACGCCGACACCGGTGGACGGCACCGACGTTTTCGAGCTGGCCGGCGTCCTGAACGTCCGCCTCCAGCGGGTCCAATTGGAAGCCGACCAGGTCGTGGTAGAGGGCTCGCTGATCGTGCTCGTGACGGACGGTCGGGCCGAGCTCTCTGTCGACGGGTTCACCACAGCCGCGCTCGAACGCGGCGATTCGGCGTTTGTGCCGGCCGACAATGGCGCGTTCGAGCTGATCGGAGCGGGTACGGCCTTCGTCGTCACTCCGGCGGTAAGGGCAATCGGTAAGGCAAGATGACCATCGCGCGGATCGCGAGCGAAAGGTAGCCATCGTGGCGGCCAGTGGTGGGACCAGAGCAGTCATTGCGGCGTTGCTCGCCAACACCGGCATCGCGATCACCAAGTTCATCGCGTATCTGCTGACTGGCGCATCCTCCATGCTGGCGGAGTCCGTGCACTCGGTCGCCGACGCCGGGAACCAGGTGCTCCTTCTCGTCGGTGGCCGGCGCGCGACCCGGAAGGCCACGGCCTCCCACCCGTTCGGTTATGGCCGCGTGCGTTACGTCTACGCGTTCGTCGTGTCCATCGTGCTGTTCACCGTTGGCGGACTGTTCGCGCTGTACGAGGCGTGGCACAAGTACGAGGAAGTGCACGCGGGCGAGCCCAACCAACTGCTGGACAGCACTTGGTGGTGGGTACCGATCGCGGTGCTCCTTGTCGCCATCGTGATGGAGGGCCTCTCGCTGCGAACCGCCGTCCTGGAGTCGAACAAGCTGCGGGGCGACACATCCTGGGTCAGCTTCGTCCGGCGCGCAAAGGCACCCGAGTTGCCGGTCATCCTGCTCGAGGACATCGGGGCACTCCTCGGGCTGGTCTTCGCGCTGATCGGTGTGGGCATGACGCTGATCACCGAGAACGGGTACTGGGACGTCGCGGGCACTGCGATGATCGGCCTCCTTCTGGTGATCATCGCGGTGACACTCGCTATCGAGATGTCCAGCCTGCTGGTGGGCGAAGGGGCGTCCGAGAACGCTGTCGAGGCGATCGCCGCTGCGCTCGCCGGTGACGGGTCTGATCGAGTCATCCACCTGCGGACGCTGTACGTCGGCCCCGAAGAGCTGCTCGTGGCAGCCAAGATCGGTGTGGAACCCACGGCTAGCGGCGAATCGATCGCCGAGGCGATCAACGCGGCCGAAAGGCGGGTCCGGGAAGCGGTACCCGAGGCGAAGGTCATCTACATCGAGCCGGACATCTACCAGACGTCGGCCGCCGCGCCGAGTGAGGCGATGTCCCCTCCGACCCCATAGACTTGGCGCCGTACGCTCACCCGGCGCAGGTGATGCCGCGGGTCCAGATGGGCCGTGCCGGGGCATCGGCGAATGCCGTCCGCATTCGCTGACCCCCGACCGTCCCAACTGAGGAGCAGGAGCAATGGACTACAAGGTCGCCGATATTTCCCTGGCTGAGTTCGGGCGCCGGGAGATTCGGCTCGCCGAGCACGAGATGCCTGGGCTGATGGCGATGCGCGCCGAGTACGGCGCAGACAGGCCGCTCGCCGGTGCGCGGATCACCGGATCGCTGCACATGACGGTCCAGACGGCCGTCCTTATCGAAACGCTGGTCGAGCTCGGGGCGCAGGTGCGCTGGGCCTCGTGCAACATCTTCTCGACCCAAGACCACGCAGCAGCGGCCGTGGCGGTCGGACCTCGGGGCAACGCGGAGAATCCGCACGGTGTGCCGGTGTTCGCCTGGAAGGGCGAGACGCTGGAGGAGTACTGGTGGTGCACCGAGCAGGCCCTGCTCTGGCCCGACGGCGGCGGCCCGAACATGCTTCTCGACGACGGGGGCGACGCCACTCTGCTCGTTCACCGTGGTGTCGAGTACGAGAAGGCCGGCGCCGTGCCGGACGCGGCACCCGGCGACTCGGCCGAGTGGCGCGTCGTACTGGCGGCGCTGCGCGCGTCGCGGGCTGCCGATACGCGGCGCTGGACCTCAGTCGCGGAGCAGATAAAAGGCGTCACCGAGGAGACCACGACCGGGGTGCACCGCCTCTATGAGATGCAGCGTGACGGCACCCTGCTCTTCCCGGCGATCAACGTGAACGACTCGGTCACGAAGTCGAAATTCGACAACAAATACGGCTGCCGGCACTCGCTCATCGACGGCATCAACCGCGCCACGGATGTGCTGATCGGTGGCAAGGTGGCCGTGGTCTGCGGTTACGGCGACGTCGGTAAGGGTTGCGCTGAGTCACTGCGCGGCCAGGGCGCGCGGGTGGTTGTCACGGAGATCGACCCGATCTGCGCGCTGCAGGCTGCCATGGACGGCTTCGAGGTCACCACTCTCGACGCGGTGATCGACCGCGCGGACATCGTGATTACCGCCACCGGCTGCCGTGACGTCGTCACGGCCGAGCAGATGAGCCGAATGAAGCACCAGGCAATCGTCGGCAACATCGGGCACTTCGACGACGAGATCGACATGGCCGGCCTCGCCGCCACGCCCGGGATTCGCCGCGTCGAGGTCAAGCCGCAGGTCCACGAGTGGACCTTCCCCGATGGGCACAGTGTGATCGTGCTGTCCGAGGGGCGGCTGCTGAACCTCGGCAATGCGACGGGGCACCCAAGCTTCGTGATGTCGAACTCGTTCACCAACCAGGTCCTGGCGCAGATCGAACTGTTCACCAAAACCGCCGACTACCCGGTGGGCGTCTACACCCTGTCCAAAGAGCTCGACGAGAAGGTGGCGCGGCTGCACCTGCCGGCGCTGGGTGTTCAGCTCACCGAGTTGACCCCGCTTCAGGTGGAATACCTGGGCGTTCCTGCTCACGGGCCGTTCAAGAGCGAGCACTACCGGTACTGAGTCACCGGTTCACGTCACCGGTGATTCACGTGGAGGCTGCGGCGCTCTGGCCCCACCCGGTTCACATCGGCGACCGCGATGGTGATCGACGTGAGGTATTCGGGGGTTGTTGCGGTGATCCACGTGAGCTTCGTGGGGTAGCCGCGGCAATCGTGGGATTCCTGGGAACCTGCGTGTCGAACATGATCGAAGGCCGACTGCCAGGGCTTGACACCAGTGATGAGCCTTTGCCGCTTCCGCCAGTGGACGACTCACCACCGTCGGATCAGGCCGGCGGAGCGAACCCGCCGGAGGTGCGAGCCTCGTCACCAGGCGAGGCAGGTGAGGGCGGGCCGAGGTCCGTTGGCGCTGCCATCGCCGGAGCCGCCGGCTCCCGGGTCTGCGCCGGAGGTTGCCAGGTGCGGCCCGCGGCGGCGAGGCGCTCGGCCTCCCGACGGCCGCGTTCGGAGAGAACGGCCGCGAGGTACGCCCAAGGCGGCGTACCGGGAGGCGGCGCCGGTGTCACGACGGCCGCAACCTCCGCCGCCAACTGTGCGCCCATCCTGTCCCGCACGGCAGGCGCAAGCTGCGGGTAGCGGGTGAGATAGCTGCGAGCGGCCAACGCCAGGTCGGCGGGTAGTCCGGACAGCTCCAATCCCGTTGCCCAGCCGGCCAGCTGCGCAGGAATGGCTGGTAGTGGCAACGAGCCGGCAGGAGCCCGTTCCCGGACGACGACGGTTCCGGCGAGGACGTCGCCGACCCGCTTGCCGCGTTCGTTGAGCAGTGAGCAGATGATCGCGCCCGCGCCAAAGGTGAGCAGGAAGTCGACGAACACGCCGGCAAGCCCTCGGGTCAGGGCATGCCGGAACCGGACCGGGCCGCCGTCGTCGCGTACGACTCTCAGCCCGAGCACGAGCTTGCCGAGCGAACGGCCACGGCTGAGCGTCTCGACCAACACCGGCACCCCAACGAACAAGGCGATGAACCCGACCAGTACCACGGTGGCCTGAAGCGCCGGGTCCGCCCCCGAGAAGGCGGACGCCACCGCGATCGCGAGCGGGATGCCGACGAGTGCCAGCAGGGCCCAGTCCAGGGTGATGGCAAGCGCCCGCGACGGCACCTTGGCCAGGCGCATCTCCAGCGGCACGGCCTCGCCAGTCACCAGGTCGTCCACGCTGGCTAGTCTGCCAGCCGTGGACGTCGACGCCTTCGTGGCGGCGCACCGGGCCGAGTGGGACCGGCTCGACTCGCTGGCCCGGCGCCGGGGCAAGCTGTCTGGACCCGAAGCCGACGAGTTGGTCACGCTCTATCAGCGCACGTCGACACACCTGTCCGTGCTGCGATCATCCGCGCCAGACCCAGCGCTGCTGGCCAAACTGTCGGCTCTGGTTGGCCGGGCCCGGACCGCTATCGCGGGATCCCCCGACCCGGGGTGGGGCGATATTCTCACCTTCCTGACCCAGCGATTTCCGGCAGCTGTCTACCGATCCCGGCATTGGTGGGTGCCGACTGCGTTGGTGTTCGTCGCCGTCTCGACCGTGATCGCGTGGTGGGTCGCGGTAACCCCTGCCGTCCAGGCGAGCATTGCCGCGCCGGAGGAGATCCGCCAGCTCGTCGAACGCGACTTCGAGGACTACTACTCGGCCAACCCCGCAGCGTCGTTCGCGGCCCAGGTCTGGACGAACAATGCCTGGGTTGCAGCAGGCACTCTGGTGCTCGGCGTATTTCTCGGTCTACCGGTGCTGTACATCCTGTTCACCAACGCCGCCAACGTCGCCGTTGCAGCCGGTTTGATGGCGGCGCATGGCCGGCTGGACATCTTCCTCGGCCTGATCACGCCACACGGATTGCTGGAGCTCACCGCCGTTTTCATCGCGGCCGGAACGGGGCTGCGACTGGGCTGGACAGTGATCGACCCCGGGCCCCGCCCACGCGCTGAGGCACTCGCCGAGCAGGGCCGCGTCGCCGTCGGAATGGCGATCGGGTTGACTGGCGTGCTGCTCGTGTCAGGGGTGATCGAGGCCTTCGTCACACCCTCGGGCCTGCCGACATGGGCCCGGATCGCCATCGGCGTCGCGGCCGAGCTCGCGTTCCTCGCCTATGTCTGGGTCTACGGCCGCCGCGCCGCGAAGGCCGGCGAGACAGGAGATCTCGCCTCGGCCGACCGCGGTGACGTGCTGCCCGTCTCCGCTTGAGCGGCCCGGCTGCATCCGTTGATCACGCGCGAGGGTCACAGCGGTGAGAACTCAGAGCCGGCCAGCCGCCTTGAGCGCGAGGTAGGCGTCCGCGACGGCTGGAGGCAGTTCGTCCGGAAGCGCGTCGACGACGTGAGCACCGTGGCGTTGGAGCAGACGTGAGACCCGTGCCCGGCCGCTCCGGTCATGCTCCGCCGCCGCCGCGCCGTAGACAGCGGCGGTGTCCCCGCGCGCTCGGGCCATCTCGGCCAGCCGAGGGTCCGCGACAGCCGCGACCAGCACCGTGTGCCGATGCGTCAGCTGACCGAGCACCGGGAGCAGGCCGTCTTCCACCGGGCCTGCATCCAGTCCGGTGAACAGCACGACGAACGAGTGGCGACCGGCCCGGCGCAGCACCTCGACGACTAGGCCGCGATGGTCGGTCTCCAGCAGCTCGGGCTCGAGATTGGCCATGGCGTTGACCAACTGGGGCAGCGTCTCCGTCGACGGCGGCCGCTCGACGACGATCCGCGTCCTGCGGTCGTACGCGAGCAGGTCTACCCGGTCACCGGCTCGCGTTGCTAGCGCCGCGAGGAGCAGGGCGGCGTCCATGGCCGCATCCAGACGCGGTGCGTCACCCACCCGGCCGGCCGACGTTCGGCCGGTATCGAGTACCAGCAGCACATGCCGGTCTCGCTCGGGTCGCCATGTTCGAACGACGACGTCGCCGCGCCGAGCCGTCGCTCGCCAGTCGATCGACCGCGTGTCGTCACCGACCACGTACTCGCGCAACGAGTCGAACTCGGTACCGGCGCCCCGGATCCGGATGGCCGACCGGCCGTCCAGCTCTCGCAGCTGGGCCAGCCGCGACGGCAGGTGCCGGCGGGAGCGGAACGGGGGCAGCACGCGAAGTGTCCAGGGAACGACATGCGTCCCCTGCCGGCCGGCCAATCCCAGCGGCCCGAGACTCCGGATGGTGACCCGGTCGGCGCGGCGGTCGCCTCGTCGTGTGGGCCGGAGCGTCACGACGAGGCGCTGCCGCCCACCTGGCTCGATGTCGAGTGCGGTACGCTCGCCGACTGCTCCGGCCGACGGCGGCCACGCATCGCGAAGGACACCGCGCAGTGGCCGGCGGTCGTTGACGACGTGCAGGGTCACTTGCGCTGACTGTCCCAGCCGTACGGTTTGATCGCCGGTTCGTTGCAGACGGATGGCCCGGACGGGACCAGCCAGGGCTACGTCGACGAGACAGAGCATCAGCAGGACGCCGCTGACGACCAGGACGCCGGTGATCGAAGGGACAGCGAAGCCCACGACGATTCCCCCCACCGTCGCCAGCAGGGCGGCCCGGCCCGTCAGCACCATCAGCCATCCCTATGTGGATCTCTTGACAGGCACGCCGGTCGGACCGCCTTACCTGTTTCACGATGGCGGTCCGCCATCATCGGGGGACCTGCACAGTGGCGAGGACGGTGTCGAGCACCGAGTCGGCGGTGACGCCCTCGAGCTCCGCTTCCGGCCGCAGGATCACCCGGTGCCGCAGAGTGGGCCGAGCCAACGCTTTGACATCGTCGGGCGTCACGAAGTCACGCCCGGACAGCCATGCCCAGGCCCTGCTGGTCGCCAGCAAGGCGGTTGCACCCCGGGGCGACACCCCCAACTGGAGTGACGGCGAGGTTCTGGTGGCTCGGCAGACGTCGACGACGTACCCGAGGACGTCGCCGCCGGCTCGAACGGCGAGCAGGGCGGCCCGGCCGGCGGAAAGGTCGGCCGGACCGGCGACGCGGGACACGCCGGCCGCGGCGAGATTCCGCGGATCGAATCCCTCGGCATGTCGCTGGACGACGGCGATTTCGTCGTCCCGATTCGGGACTGGCACTGTCAGCTTGAGAAGGAAACGGTCGAGTTGTGCTTCCGGCAGTGGATAGGTGCCCTCGTACTCGATCGGGTTCTGCGTTGCGGCGACGACGAACGGGTCCGGCAGCGGCCGCGGAACGCCGTCGACGGAGACCTGTCGCTCCTCCATGGCCTCGAGCAGGGCGGCCTGGGTTTTCGGCGGGGTTCGGTTGATCTCGTCGGCAAGGAGGAGGTTGGTGAAGACAGGCCCGGCCGAAAAGGAGAACTGGGCTGTCCGGGCGTCGTAGACCAGCGAGCCGGTGATGTCACCCGGCATCAGGTCGGGGGTGAACTGGACCCGTTTGGACTCGATCTCGAGCGCCGCCGCAAGAGCGCGGACGAGGAGAGTCTTGGCGACACCGGGAACGCCCTCCAGCAGCACGTGTCCACGGCAGAGCAGGGCGATCACCAGGCCGGTCACCACCGAGTCCTGACCAACGACCGCCTTGGCGACCTCCTGGCGGAGGTCGGTCAGCGCCGCCCGGGCCCGGTCAAGGGTCGGCTGGTCGATGATGGGGGACGTCATGGGTTGCGTACCTCCTGCTCGATGCGGTCCAGGTCGTCGGCCAGCTCCACCAGAGCGGAGTCGTCCGGCGGCGGTGGACCGGCCAGGACGGAACCGACCTGCGCCGGCGGTTGGCCGATGCGGTCCGACACGGCCAGGGTCACGGCCGGCGGTCCGGCGTCGCGCGGCAGGCCCAGCCGCGATCGCAGCCGGGAGATTACGGCGTCGCGCAGAACGCCGGCGGCGTGCCCACGGGCTCGACCACGGCGATATATGCGGGCGCGGCCTTCGGTGGTCTCGGCGGCGCGCACCACAACCGGGAGTGGCTCTGCGACGACCGGTCCCAGTCTGCGGGCCCGCCACCAGGCGGCGAGCACCACGGCGACACCCAGTTGCCAGACGACGGGCGCGACCCAATCGGGCACTAGCTCGCCGAACGTCGCCTGTTGCCCGGCCGGTGCGGGTTCGATCACAGGCCGAAACCAGACCAACCGCGGATGACGGCCGAGCAGGCCCAGCGCGAGCGAAGCATTGCCGTCCTCGTCCAGGTACTGGTTGGTCAGCGGATCGCCGGTACCGAGAACTACTATCTGCGCTCCGGTCTCGGTGGTGTCGACGACCAGGAACGCCATGTCGTCCTCGGGATAGCACCTGTGCGCGGAGGACCCAGCGTCGTAGCCGACTCCTCCCAGCCGCGCCGAACCTGCCCGCTCGGCCGCGGGCAGGTCGCATCGAGGGTCGAGTTCCTCCGACGGTGCCGAGCCGGCCGAACGGATGCCACCGGACAACGCGGTCGCATCGCTCGGGGCGACCAGAACGAGATCGACTCCGGTGTCGACGAGGCGCTTGACGCTCTGCGGGCGCACCAGGTCGGGGATCGTGACGAGCATTGTCTCGCCTGCCGACGTTTCAGACGCGGCATCGTCGACGGTCCGGACCTCGACAACGCGCACCCCTTGCGCCTCCAGCAGGCGGACGACGGCCCGCGCCCCGGCCGGGTCGACTCCCTGCGGGTCGAGGTACCCGCGGCGCTCCTGGCTGGCGATCAGGCCGAGCACCACACTGGCCAGCAGGATCAGCGCGCCGACGAGCACGATCCGACGGAGCCGGTGCCAGCGCTCGGACAGCAGCGGATCGGTTGCGGTCATCGCGGGACCGCCAACGCCACCCCGAACTCTGCCGGTCCAGGCCGCGCCTGCCGAGCGTCCTCGTCGAGGCGGCGCATCAGTGCGTCGTCGGCCGCCGTCGCCGTGCGCCCGCCGTAGCGGACCTCGTCGAACAGGATCGATCCCGCTCGCAGGCCCGAAACAAGCCCGGGAAGCACGGCGCCGCCTTCGGCGGCCGCCTCGTCAGCGGTTCTGCCGGGTCGCGGATCGAGCAGTCCCCGCTCCTCGAGCCCGACGACGACGGCGCGGTACCGCTCGATAACTGCGGTCGACCAGTCCTGCCGGCCCGCGGCTGCATCCGCAGCAGCTCGGTACTCGGCGGCGGTGCGACGTTCGGTGCGGAGGAGCGGATCGGAGCGCGTCCCGCGCCGCGCGAGCGGGCCCATGCGCAAGATGACCATGGTGACGACCAGTCCGAGCACCACCACCAGGATCCGCCCGGCGATGGATCCAATCAGTGCTCCTGCCGTCCGATCGATCAGCTCCTGAATGCGTTCGATGATCCACGCGACGATTTGCTGCAGAAGCGGAGGCTCGGCGTCGTACGCCGCGTCGGCCAGCTCGCGGCGGGCCAACTCGCGGGCTTCGTCCCGGCCCAGCTCGACCGGGACGTCGGCGGGCAACCAGACCCGCGCGGTGATGCCCGCGTTCATGCGCCGGGACTCACACAGGACCGGCAGCGGGTGGTGCCGGTGGAGCAACGTCGGTCCGGCCAGGGACGCTGACACCGGCAGCACGGGCGAGCTCGATGTCAAGGCCCTCGCGGCGGATCCGGCGATCGACGTAGAGCAGGGCGGTCGCCGCCGCGGTGAACGGCGCGGTGATCGTCGCGGCCACGATGCCGCCCAGCGCCGACACGACAAGCGTCAGCAGGAACTGGGCGTCGCTCGGCTGCTGGTCGAGGAAGAAGGCCGGCAACGCGAATGGCACGCTGATGACCTGCGAGATGATTACGGCGATCAGCAGGATCAACAGCAAGATCCCGAACAGCCGCCACCATGATCCCCGGACGAGCTCGGCCGACCGGCGCAAGGCGCCGAACACTCCGATCGGTCTCAGGCCGCCAGTAGCTGAGGGTGCGGACGACTCGAGCATGAGCGCCGGGCCGGACAGGGCGTAACGCACATACAGCCAGACCGCCACTGGGATCGCGATAAATGCGAGAACCGCTGCGATGCTGGCGGCACTGGCGGCCTCGACTCCGGCCGCACCGAGGACCAGGCCGGCCAACGCAGCGAGCAGGAACGGAACGAGCCAGATCAGGCTGTACACGACGGTGAGCAATAGCAGACGGGGGAGTCGGCGCCGGGCCGCGGCCCACGCCTGACCGACGGTTGGTCGCTCGCCCAGGACCGCTCGGCTGACGACCACAGTGAGGATGCCCGTCAGCACGACCGTGGCTATCCACGTGACGATCACCACGATCAGGGAGGCGCCGAGGAGGCCCGCGACGGCATTGAAGACCTCCGTTGGGCCGGCCGTCGGCGACAACGACTCGAGATCCGCGACGTCCTGTAACAGGATGTAGCCGAGCGCAACCCCGAGCAGCTGAGTGATGACGGCCACGATGGCGGACAGGCCCAACATCGGCGCTGGGTTGCGCCGGATCGTCGTCACGGCGCCGTCGAGGATCTCTCCGACACCGAGCGGCCGAAGCGGGATGACACCGGGCTTGACGACCGGCGGGGGCGTCCACCCCCACGGGGCACCGGCCGGCGAGGCCGGCTGGGCTCCCCAACCTCCCGGGGGCGGGGGAGATGGACCCGGAGCGGGTCCCATGGGCTCCGCCGGTACCTCAGCGGCCGGTGCTGGACTGGGTGCGGCCCAGTCCGGGTTCGGCGGCTGGCGGGTCGACCAGCCGGGATACGGCGGCTGACCGGGGGTGGCAGCATCGTCATCCTCGGGCCGGCCCCAGCCGGGTGTCTGCGCCACGTTGCTCCATTCAATTGGTCGCACTCGGGCCTTCGCTTGTTCCTCGCTCGAGCCCTCGTTGCTCCATTTAGTTGGTCGCACTCGGGCCCTCGCTCGTTCCTCGCTCGAGCCCTCGTTGCTCCATTTTTCACGATTCGCCGCCCCCGACCCCACAATGGTGGCATGAAGGGACGAGTGCTCGTTGTCGACGACGACAAGGCACTGGCGGAGATGCTCGAGATCGTGCTCCGCAACGAGGGATACGAACCTGCGGTGGTCATCCGCGGTGACGAAGTGCTTGCGGCCTTCCGCGAGTTCAAGCCCGACCTGGTACTGCTGGATCTGATGCTGCCCGGGAAAGACGGCATCGATGTGTGCAAGGAAATCCGGGCCGAGTCCGGCGTGCCAATCGTCATGTTGACCGCCAAGAGCGACACGGTGGACATCGTCGTCGGGCTCGAGTCGGGAGCCGACGACTACGTCGTCAAGCCGTTCAAGCCCAAGGAGCTTGTCGCGCGGGTGCGAGCGCGGCTTCGGCGCACCGATGAACCCAAACCGGAATCGCTTCAGGTCGGCGACCTCTCGATCGACGTCGCTGGGCATTCGGTGAAGCGTGACGGAACGGCGATTGCCCTGACGCCGCTGGAATTCGATCTGCTCGCCTGCTTGGCCCGTCGCCCCTGGCAGGTGTTCACGCGCGAAGAGTTGTTGGAGAAGGTGTGGGGATATCGCCACGCCGCCGACACCAGGCTCGTCAACGTCCACGTCCAGCGGCTGCGCTCCAAGGTCGAGCTTGACCCGGAGCAGCCCGAGATCGTCGTGACCGTTCGCGGCGTCGGCTACAAGGCGGGCCCGGCCTGAGGTGACCGACGCCGTCGGCCGGACCGCGGGGGCCGGTGATCCCCGCCGCCGTATCGTCGGGGCGCTGGGCGGCGCCGGCGAGTCGCTGCTACGCCTCGGCCGGCGAATCAGCAACGTCTGGCAGCGCTCGATTCAGCTTCGGGTGGTCACTGCAACTCTCGCGTTGTCGATCGTCGTGGTTTCCTTCCTCGGCGTCACCGTGCTTCGCCAGGTCACCGACGGTCTGCTCACCCAGCAGCGTGATACCGCGCTGGCACAGACGACGGCTGGCGTTCGGATCGCGCAGGACTTGCTCGACGCCTCGGGCGACGTCGAGGCGACTCGTAACAACCAGCTGCTGCGGCAGGTCGTCCGCGACCTGGCGAACCGGGCCGGGGCCGAGGGATTCGAGGTCGTACTGATCCGCGACGACGGCGCTTCGGTGACCTCTCGCCGGGTTCAGGACGACAGCGTCCCGCAGCGCCTGCAAGATCGCACGGCCGAGAAGCGGTCGGTCTTCTGGACCTACACGCTGATCTCCTACCGTGGCGACCCGACGCAGCCACCAGTCCCCGGCATGGTGGCGGGCGCGCAGATCATCCCGCCGAGCGGCGATTCGTACGGCCTGTATTACCTGTTCCCACTGACCGAGCAACAGGAGACCCTCGACCTGGTCCGCGCCGCGCTGGCCACAGCTGGACTGGTGCTTGTCCTGTTGCTCGGCGCCATCGCCTGGCTGGTGACTCGCCAGGTGGTCACTCCGGTCCGGATGGCGGCGAACATCGCGGAGCAGTTCTCGGCCGGGCGGCTCTCCGAACGGATGGTCGTCCGCAGCCGCGACGACATCGCGAAGCTAGCGACCAGCTTCAACCAGATGGCCAGCAGCCTCCAGCGCCAGATCGGACAACTCGAGGAGCTGTCCCGGGTCCAGCGGCAGTTCGCGTCGGACGTTTCACACGAGCTGCGGACGCCGTTGACGACCGTTCGGATGGCGGCCGATGTGCTGCACGAGTCCCGCGACGAGTTCGACCCGTCAGTGCGGCGGTCCGCTGAGTTGCTGCAGGCACAACTCGACCGGTTCGAAGCCCTGTTGTCTGACTTGTTGGAGATCAGCCGGTTCGACGCCGGGGCCGTCGTCCTCAGCGCCGAGCCGGCAGACGTGCGCGACCTCGCGCACGCCGTTACCGACGGCGCTGGACCGCTCGCCGCGCGGAAGGGAAGTGCCCTGCGCCTTGACGTACCGGCAACGCCCTGCATCGCCGAGATCGACTCCCGGCGGATTGAACGGGTACTGCGGAACCTCGTCGTGAACGCGATCGAGCACGGCGAGGGTCGCGACGTGGTCGTTCGGGTGGTCGGCGACGACAATGCTGTCGCAGTCGCCGTCCGAGACTACGGGGTGGGGCTCAAGCCTGGGGAGACGTCACTGGTCTTCCACCGGTTCTGGCGGGCTGACCCGGCCCGGGCTCGGAGCACGGGCGGGACCGGGCTGGGTCTGGCGATCTCGCTGGAGGACGCTCGCCTGCATGGTGGATGGCTGCAAGCCTGGGGGGAACCGGCCCGCGGCTCGCAGTTCCGGCTCACGCTGCCCCAGCGGGCCGGCGACGAGCTGACCTCGTCACCGATCACGCTGGTGCCCGACGACGTCATCCCGGACACCGGCGTCGACGGCGTCGGTGCGCCGTACCGGCAGACGGGCCGTCGGCCGGCTGGCGCCGGCATCGAAGCGGGCACCCCGCCTTCCTCGCCGACCGGTGCCCGGGCCGGCCCGGGGGCCAATTCGGATGCCAGCACCGAGGCAGGCCGCCGTGGCTAGAGGTCGTATCGGTCTCGCCGCAGCGCTCGTCGTCGCGCTGGTAACCGCGTGCGCCGAGATCCCGACATCGGGGCCGGTCGAGGAAGGTGAAGCAGTCCCGGAGCAGTTGCCGGTGTCGGTGGGTTTTGTGCCGAACCCGCCTGTAGCCGATGCGAGCGAGACCGAGGTCGTCCAGGGTTTCCTGGAGGCCATGGCCTCGTACGAGGCCGGCTACGTGACCGCGAAGAAGTTCCTGACGCCGGAGGCCGCGTCCGCGTGGGAGCCGTCCGCGGCCATGACCATCTACTCCTCCACGCCAGCGGTGATGCTGACGGCTCAAGGCTCGGTTCGGCTCACGTTGACAGTCGAGGCGGTGATCTCGCCGGACGCGGGTTACGAACGACGTGCCCCGGCGGCTGTCACGGATTTCGACCTCACATTGAGTCAGGTCGACGGAGACTGGCGGATCGCCAACCCGCCTCCGGGCCTACTGGTTTTCAAAGGGGACTTCGACAGCGAGTTCCAGGAGTACAACCTGTACTACTGGGATGCCGGCTTCGAGGAGCTGGTCCCAGACCCGGTTTATGTGCCGACCCAGGGCAACGTGGCGACCCTGCTGGCCGAAGCACTGGTGAGCGGGCCGTCCACGTGGCTTGCACCAGCCGTGGTCAGCGCCTTTCCCGACGGCACCACCGTGTCGCTTCCGGTTGCGGTCGAATCCGGCCGCGCCCGGGTCGAGCTCAGCGCCGAGGCATCGGACGGGACGTCGGATCAGCAGCGCGAGCAGATGATCACACAGCTGGCCTGGACGCTTGACCAAGTCGACGGCGTCCAGCAGGTCGTGGTACGCGCGGACGGCGTCCCGCTGACCGACGCCGCGGCCACGGCCGGACCGGCGGAGTCGTTCTCCGAGTTCGACCCCAACCGGACCCGGGGCGAGGAGCTGTTCGCGGTCACGAACGCAGGGGTCGTCGTCGGTGATCAGCTCACTCCTGTGGCGGGCCCGCTGGGCGAGCTCCCCGGAATCCACGGCGTTGCCGTCGATCGCGGGGGAGGGCGGGCCGCCGTGATCGACGCTGACCGTACCCGCGTGCTCTGGGCGCCGCTCGACAACGCGTCCGAGGTCGCCGAACTGGCCAGCGGAACGGCCCTGGGGTCGTTGGCATGGGATCGTACCGGCTTGGTGTGGGCGGTCGATCGGGTTCCGGGCGGATCGCGGATCGTCGTCGCAACGCCGGGCGGTACGCCAGCCGAGGTTCCGGTACCGCCGCTGCTGGCCGGACGGGAAATCGTGGACCTGGCGGTGTCACCAGAAGGGAGCCGGGTCGCTTTGGCCGCAGAGGGCGACCTCATGGTGGGCATAATCCTGCGCGATCCCGACCAGGCGACAGCCAGTATCGAAGGTCTCCGGCAGGTTCAGATCGGCGATCGAGACGTCACCAGCGTCGCCTGGTCCGGCCTGACCGAGCTGGCAATTCTTGTCCAGGGGAAAGAGGCGGCCGAGCCGTACCGCGTTGGCATTGGCGGCTCGGATCTCAGCCCGGCCGGGCCGGTGCCGAACGCCGTCGTTGTCGCCGCGGCTCCCGGGGAGGGCCTGGCTGTCAGCACCCACGACGGTACGTTGCGCCGGCAAAGCCCGACCTTGCAGTGGATCGACATCGGGGCAGCGGTCAGTCCGGCCTACCCCGGCTGAGTTGCGGGTGTGACGCCCGGAGTGTCGCTGCACCCATAGCGCGACCCGTCGGGCGGGCGCCGCACGTTGTGCACAGTCCATCAAGAAGGTGTTGGCGGGCACCGCGACGTCGGACAGGCTGAGCCGATGGATCTGCGGGTCGGGGGGAGGCAGCTCGCCGCGGCAGCGGCCGACCTCGCTCTCGGCGGCGTCTGCGCAGGGTGCGCCGGTTCGCCAGGCTTGCTCTGCTCGGCCTGTCGGGCACAGCTCGAGCAGCCGGCCAGGGTGCTGACGCGACGGCCCGGCGGCGTTCCGGTCGCTGCGACGTGTGTGTACGGCGGACCGGTGCGTAACGCCGTGCTGGCCCACAAGGAGCGCGGCCGGCTTGCCCTGGCCTGCCCGCTCGGTGACGCGCTTTCGGCGGCGGTCTCGGTGTGGCTCGATCCACCGGACCGCGGCGGTGCTGCCACGAATCTTCAGGCGGCGCTCGTGCCGGCGCCGTCCAGTCCTGGGGCCGTTCGGCGGCGCGGGCATGACCCTCTGCTGCGCATCGCGCGCCGCGCCTGCGTGACGCTGCGCCGGGCAGGGTTCGACTGCACCCTCGTCCCGGCGCTTCGACACCGCCGGCGGGTGTCGGATCAGGCCGGCCTTGGACTCGTGGCCCGGCAGGCCAATGTGCGGGGTTCGATGACCATCCGCGCGGGTGCGGAAGCCTTGCTTGTTGGCCGACGGGTGATCATTGTGGACGATGTCGTGACGACCGGTGCGACGATCGGCGAGCTTGCCCGGGTCCTGCGTGCGACCGGGCGGGTGCCGACTGGCGCCGCCGTCATCGCTGCGGCGCTATGAGGGTTTCGCCCGAGCAACTCCGGGTGTCCCCACCGCCGGCTAGCCGCTAGCGTGAGGACAAGGCATCCGCTGCGTGCCTGCATCGCCATTGGTGAAAGCGCGGAGCTCCCCGCCGTGGATGCCCTCCCGACTGACCGACCAGACGAGGGAGGTCCGGTGGAGATCGTGCTCAAGGGGCGCCGCGTCGCGGTGACCGATCGGTTTCGTCGGCATGTGTCCGACAAGCTCGCGAAGCTGGAGCGCTTCGACCACAAGGTCATCCGGATCGATGTCGAGTTGTCCAAGGAGAAGAATCCCCGTCGTTCCGAGCAGTCCGACCGCATCGAGTTGACCGTGCATTCCAAAGGCCCGGTCGTGCGAGCCGAGGCGGCCGCGGACGACCGTTACGCGGCGCTGGACGTCGCTGTGGAGCGGCTCATGGGACGGCTGCGCAAGGCGGCCGACCGGCGTCGGGTCCACCACGGCACCCGGACCCCGGTGTCGGTGCGGCGGGCCGCCGGGTTGGCCGAAGGCGCAGCGCCATCCACCGACAAACAAGCTCCTGCCGCGCCCGAACCCGACGCGCAGGAATCGCCGGCCCTCGCGGCTGCCCCGGCCGACGGCCCCATGGTCGTCCGCGAGAAGACCCACCGCGCCAGCCCGATGAACCTCGACCAGGCTCTCTACGAGATGGAACTGGTCGGACACGACTTCTACCTCTTCGTCGATGCCGACACCAAGGCGCCGAGCGTCGTCTACCGCCGCCGCGGCTACGACTACGGCGTCATACACCTTGATGTCTAGACGTCGCTGGCCTCCACCGGAATGACCACGTTCACCACCCGTGCACATACATCACCAGGCCTGTAAGCCTCGTGATCTACCGACAAGCCTGGTGAACGTGGTCATTCGCTAGCTGAGTGTGTCGGTGGGGGCTGGCAAGATCAGCGGGCGTGTCGCCGAGTCGGGTTGCCCGGGCGAGCCTGTCGCGTGCACAAGCTCGCCGCGTCGCGCTTGCGGCGCAAGGCTTCGCCGATCCCATCCTCGTTCGGCCCGACCGCCGCGCCCTGCGTCGAGTCCTCGACCGCATCGGCGTCATCCAGATCGACTCGGTCAACGTGCTGTGCCGCTCGCACTACCTTCCGCTCTACAGCCGGGTCGGGCCCTACCCGCGAGAGATGCTCGACCGCGCGGCGAGCCGAGCGCCTCGTCTGCTGTTCGAGTACTGGGCGCACGAGGCTTGCCTGATCCCGGTGCAGACCCAGCCTTACCTGCGCTGGCGCATGGATTCGGCAGCGGATGCCGCGTGGGGAGGGATGCGACGAATCGCCCGGGACCAGCCGGCGCTGGTGTCCTGGGTTCTCGACGAGGTACGCCGGCGGGGCCCGATGACGGCGGGGATGATCGACCACGACTCGCCCAAGACGCAGGATTACGGCTGGGGCTGGAACTGGTCGCAGGCAAAGCGCGCGCTGGAGTACCTGTTCTGGGCGGGCGAAGTCACAGCAGCGGGTCGGCGGAACTTCGAGCGGCTCTACGACCTGCCCGAGCGAGTGCTGCCAGCCGCGGTGCTCGAGGCGCCGACACCGACGGTGGCCGAGGCGCATCGCGAGCTGGTGGCGATCGCCGCCCGGTCCCACGGATTGGCCACCATGCAATGCCTGCGCGACTATTTCCGCCTCGATGTCGCCTCGACCAGGCAAGCCGTCGCGGAACTCGTCGAAGAGGGCGAGCTCCTGCCGGTCCGAGTCGAGGGCTGGAGCCGACCTGCCTATCTGCACAGGGGCGCTCGAGTTCCGCGCCGGGTCACCGCACGGGCCCTGCTGAGCCCCTTCGACTCGTTGATCTGGGAACGCTGGCGAACGGAGGCGCTGTTCGGCTTCCGGTACCGCATCGAGATCTACGTGCCCGCAGCCAAGCGTGTGCACGGCTATTACGTGCTGCCATTCCTCCTCGGCGACGAACTGGTCGCCAGAGTGGACCTCAAGGCCGATCGGCAGGCCCGGGTGCTGCGGGTCCAGGCCGCATGGGCAGAGCCGAATGCGCCGGCCGAAACAGCAACGGAACTGGCCGCAGAGCTCGTGACGCTGGCCGTATGGCTTGGCCTTGGCGACGTCGTCGTTGCCTATCGCGGCGACCTGGCCGCTGCCCTGCGACGGGTGCTCGCCGCGGGCTAGCCACCCACTTCGGGGGCGACGAACGTTGGGAGCGACGACGGGTCGGTGGGAAGCAGGTCGTACCAGTGCAGGCCAACGTAGGTCCCGTCGCCGAGGCGCTCGGCCGATCGCTCTACGCCGGTGTGGACGAAGCCGTTGCGTACTGCAACCGCCCGCGACGCTTCATTTCCGTCCGCGTGCGCCAGCAACAGGCGGCGAAGGCCGAGGCCCCCGTCCGCAGTCTCGACGAACGCATGCCTGACGATCAGCCGCACCGCTTCCGTAGCGACGCCGCGGCCTCGCGCCGACGGACTCACCCAGTATCCGACCTCCGCGGTATGCCTGATCGGTGAGTCGCCGCCCGTTGGGGCCATCAGCGAGAAAGAGCCGACGGCCGGCCCGGCCTCGTCGACCGCGGCCGCCCAGTGGACGCCCCGCGCGGTCGCGTGGTAATGCTCTCGGTCCGCGATATAGGCGAGGGCGGTGTCGTGGGTGTACGGGTCCGGCAGCCCACCGAGCCAGTGCCGGGTCACCGGGTCGTTGCAGGCCTCGACGACGGCGTCGGCGTCCGAATTCTGCCACCGCCGCAGCACGATGCCGTTCCCGTGCAGCGTCGGTACGTCGAACCACGGGAGGAGCGGCTCCCGCTTGTCGGTAGAAAGCAGCGTGGCAACCCAAGCGTCATGCCGTTGGCCCCGCTGAGCAAGCTCTGAACGCACCGTGCCGTCGAACCGGAATCCCGATCGCCAGGCGACTCTGCGGGACGCCCAGTTCCCTACCTGGGCCCGCCACAGCAGCCGCTCCAACGCCAGGCCTTGGGGATCGAACGCGGTTTCGACGACAAGCTGGACCGCCTCTGCCATCAGCCCAGAGCCCCGGGCGTCCGCGGCAAGCCAGAAACCGATCTCGGCCGAGCCGTGGCCGTCAAGGGCGACGCCCACCATGCCGCGAACGGTCCGGTCTTGTGGCTCACGCACCGCCCAGGTGAGCTCCCGGCCGCTATCCCAACCAGCAGGGACCATTTCGCGGACGAACACATAGGCGTCGCGACGCTGATACGGCGATGGCACGGACGTCCACCGCCGGATCTGTTCGTCCTGGCACAGCTGGCTGATGCGATCGATGTCGTCGCGGGTCGGCACCGACAGTAGAACTCGGCCGCCCCGCAGCTCGTACGGATGCATGCCCCAATACTGTCCGGTTGACTCGGCCCCGTTCGGGCCGGCCGACCCCCATGGCCGACCATGGGCCGCGTCTTCTATGGTCCAAAAACGGCGCCCATGCTCGTCGCCGGCCATGCCACGTACCATGGACGACCGGGGAAGTGTCGCCCACCAAGGCGACTCGGCGCCGCAGCGCCGCACAACCAGGCCGTCCAGAGGAGTTGACCCGCGTGCCCGAACTGTTCGACAAGCTTCTCCGTGCCGGCGAGGGCAAGATCGTCAAGCGTCTGAACGGGCTCGTCGACCAGGTCAATGCCATCGAGGACGACTTCACTGTCCTGTCTGACGCCGAACTGCGCGCGCTCACCGACGAATTCCGCTCCCGGCTCGCCGACGGTGAGACTCTCGACGATCTGCTTCCCGAGGCATTCGCCACGGTGCGGGAAGCGGCTCGCCGCACCCTGGGCCAACGCCACTACGACGTGCAGATCATGGGCGGGGCCGGCCTGCACCTCGGGAACATCGCAGAGATGAAGACCGGTGAGGGCAAGACGTTGGTCGCGACGCTGCCGTCCTATCTCAACGCTCTGGCCGGACGCGGCGTGCACATCGTCACGGTCAACGACTACCTGGCGCAGCGCGACGCGGAGTGGATGGGTCGCGTGCATCGCTTCCTCGGTCTGGACGTCGGCGTCATTCTGGCCGGCCTCACGCCGGAGCAGCGACGGCTGGCCTATGCCGCCGACATCACCTATGGCACGAACAACGAGTTCGGCTTCGACTACCTGCGTGACAACATGGCTCTGCGCGTCGCGGACATGGTCCAGCGCGGTCACGTCTACGCGATCGTGGACGAGGTCGACTCCATCCTCATCGACGAAGCCCGCACGCCGCTGATCATTTCTGGCCCAGCCGACCAGCCGACCCGCTGGTACACCGAGTTCGCCGAGATCGCTGCCCTGCTGCAGCGCGAGCGTGACTACGAGGTCGACGAGAAGAAGCGCACGATCGGCATCCTCGAGTCCGGCATCGAGCGAGTTGAGGACCGGCTCGGCATCGACAACCTCTACGAAAGCGCAAACACCCCGCTGATTCAGTTCCTCAACAACTCGATCAAGGCCAAGGAGTTGTTCCACCGGGACAGGGAATATGTCGTCAAGGACGGAGAGGTCCTCATCGTCGACGAGCACACCGGGCGAATCCTGGCCGGCCGTCGCTACAACGAAGGCATGCATCAGGCGATCGAGGCCAAGGAGGGGGTGGACATCAAGCAGGAGAACCAGACCCTGGCGACCATCACCCTGCAGAACTACTTCCGGCTTTACGACAAGCTGGCCGGGATGACCGGTACGGCCATGACCGAGGCGTCGGAGTTCAACAAGATCTACAACCTTGGTGTCGTGCCGATCCCGACCAACATGGAGATGATCCGGGCCGACCAGCCCGACCTCGTGTACCGGACCGAGGAGGCCAAGTTCGCCGCGGTCGTCGAGGATCTCGTCGAGCGGCACACGAGCGGCCAGCCAGTACTCGTGGGCACGACCAGCGTCGCGAAGTCTGAGCACCTGTCCCACTTGCTCAGCAAACGCGGCGTCCCGCACGAGGTGTTGAACGCCAAGCACCATGAGCGGGAGGCGGCGATCATCGCCCAGGCGGGCCGGCGCGGGGCGGTCACCGTCGCGACCAACATGGCCGGCCGAGGAACCGACATCATGCTCGGCGGCAACCCAGAGCCGATGGCCATGGCCGAGCTCAAGCAGCGCGGGATCGAGCCAGTGGAGAGCCCGGAGGAGTACGAGGCCGCGTGGGGGCCGACGTTGGAGAAGCTGCAACACCAAGTCGAGACCGAACACTACGAGGTCATCGATCTCGGTGGGCTGTACGTGCTCGGCACGGAGCGGCACGAATCACGGCGCATCGACAACCAACTCCGTGGTCGGTCAGGTCGGCAGGGCGACCCTGGTGAGTCCCGGTTCTACTTGTCGCTGCAGGACGACTTAATGCGGCTGTTCAAGAGCGAATGGGTCGACATGATCTTGCGCAGCTTGAACATCCCCGACGACCAACCGATCGAGCACAAGCGGGTCAGCAATGCGATCAAGGGAGCGCAGACCCAACGCGAGGCGCAGAACTTCGAGATCCGCAAGGACGTCCTCAAGTACGACGATGTGCTCAACCGTCAGCGCCAGGTCATCTATGAGGAGCGGCGGATGGTCCTGGAAGGGGGGGACCTGTCCGAACAGATCGGCCACATGCTCGACGAGTCGGTAGCGGCGTACGTCCGGGGTGCCACCAGTGAGGGTTACCCGGAGGCGTGGGACCTCGATCAGCTGTGGACGGCGCTGCGCACCTTGTACCCCGTCTCGATGAGCATCGAGGAGATCGAGGACGACGCCGGTGGCCGCGACGGCCTGACCTCGGAGCTGCTGACTCAGCGCCTGGTCGACGATGCCCGAGCCGCGTACGCGCTTCGGGAGGCCGAGCTCGGTTCTGAAGCGATGCGCGAACTGGAGCGTCGCGTCCTGCTCACCGTGTTGGACCGCAAGTGGCGCGAGCACCTGTACGAGATGGACTACCTGCGGGAAGGCATCGGGCTGCGTGCCTTTGCCCAGAAGCAACCGCTGGTCGAGTACCAGCGGGAGGGGTACGACCTGTTCTCCGTCATGATGGACGCGATCAAGGAAGAGTCCGTCGGACTGCTGTTCCACCTTGATGCCCGCGTCGTCGTGCCGTCGGCCGACGGCGCTGACGCCCAGGCAGCACCCGCTGTCGCCGCGCCGGTGGTCGTTGCCAAGGGTTTGGTCGAAGCCAAGCGCCCACAGCAGTTGCAGTACACCGCCCCGAGCATCGATGGCGAGGGTGCCGTGGAGCAGCGGGTGGAGGGGTCGGGTTCTACCGATGGGTCGCGCTCGGCGGCAGCCGGCGGTCCGGCTCCGGCAGGCGTCGAGTTCGTCGGCGCGAGCAGGAACAAGCCCTGTCCGTGCGGGTCCGGCAAGAAGTACAAGCTCTGCCACGGCGCCGCCCAGAACCGGCCACGGTAGCCGGCCGTTGCGCTGGGCCAAGAGTCAGACGATGTCCAGCGCGGTGCACCGCCAATGTCCATGACCGGCCTCGAGCCGCAGGGCGAGTGCGCGGCATCGCCCGGCGGTGTCCACGACAGCGGTAGCTTCGACGACGCCATCGCGGGGGCGGGAGATGCGGATCGAGCGCACCCGAGGGCGGGGTCCGGCTGGGGGGACGCGGCCGGTGAGTCGATGTGTGAGCATCTCGTACACGCTCTCGTCAGTCCAGCGCACCAGCTGCTGCACGGGCCGATGGCCGGCTAGCGCCTCGGCGATTCCCTGCGCCAGCCGGGCGGACCACCGCCGAGCATCTGCCGGTTCGGCCGGGCGGGTCGAGGCGCGCCGACCCTGAGTCGGCATCAGTGCAGCGACGCCGCCGGCACCCAGATCCACCACACCCAGATCCACCAGGTGAAGAGCGGTGGCCGGTTCGGGTACGGCGGGAGTGCCGGAGGGCAGGACATGAGCAAGGGCGAGCGAACCCTGGGTGACCGGAGTTGACGACGTCGCGACACCCTCGACAGGTCTCCCCTGACCGTCGCCGCGCTCGTCGTCGAAGGGCGGTTCCCGCAGGGGAAGTGGCATCTGCCGAGCCGTTGCCGTCTGGTGGTGCCTCGCAGTAGTAGACATCGTTGCTCCTGTCGGTCGTCACTGCGGCGCCGGGGCGTGGAGCAGCATTCCGGGCAGCAAGAGGTCAGGGTCGGCGCCGATCGCGGCCCGATTCAGCGCGTACCAGCGGGGCCATTCGTCGGCGACCGCGGCATTGGTCGGTTCGGAGCCGATGGTGGCAGCGAGCGCCTCGGCCGCGATGGTCCACAGGCAGTCGCCGGCCTCGACGACGACGGTCGCGACCGCGCGCCGGGCCGAGCCGGTTGGGGCCGGTTCTGTATTCACTTCGGTCGTGTTCGCCGCCTCGATCCACCCCGGGCGGCCGACGTCCGGGAGGGAAAGGGCCTCGGCATTGGCAGCCGGACCGTCCAGGGTCGTGACGCGGGTGGCAATCGGCGCGGCGTTCACCGGGAGCGCCACGGTGGCCGGCCCAGCGACGACGGTCAGGCCGAGGGCGAGTCGAGCGGCTTTGCTCATCGCGACCGGAGTCAGCCTGGTCGCCGCCTCGGCACCGAGTCGCCCCAAGGCGCCGGGAATGGATCCCAGCGCCGTCAATGCCAGCACCAGCGCGACCCAGCCGAGCAAGGTCCAGCACGCCACCGCGGCAGCGAGACCCACCACATCATCGAACCTGGCGACGCCGTCTCGGATCGACGCGAGCGGCGAGACCGTGGCCCAACGCAGTGCCACGCACCCGGCGAGAAGCAAGAATGCGCTCAGCAAGCGCAGTAGTGCCCGGCAGACCACGATGTACCACCGATCTCATGCTGTACCTTCGTTTGCTTCTGTTTACCTATCGTGACGTGTAGACGATGTCAAGCATGGCTGTCTGCGATCCACAGGTGTACGGTCACCGCACTCCGGGTCGGATGAGAGGTGTGTCGGCATGCGGTGGCAGCGGTTGTTCGACGATCTCGAGGCTCAGGTGGAACAAGCCGATCAGGCCATGCTTGAAGCTGAGGTCGCGGACCGTACCCGCCGGGAGATGGCTCGGGTGCGACTCGCCGACCGCCTCCGTGCCTCGGTTGGAGTGTCGACAGTGGTCCGGCTGATCGGCCTGGGCCCGTTGACCGCCACCATCGAGGCCGTCGGGCCGGACTGGATGCTGGTGGCCGAGCGGGCAGGAACCGAGACTCTGATGCCACTGCACGCCGTTCTCGGCGTAACGGGGCTCGGCGCGCAAGCAGCGGTACCGGGCAGCGAGGGCGCCGTCGAGGCTCGGCTCGGCCTCGGCTATGCCCTGCGCCGCATCGCCCGGGACAGGAGTCCCGTGGTCGTCACCCTCTCCGACGGGTCGACGATGCGCGGGACAGTGGATCGAGTAGGCGCGGACGCATTCGATCTCGCTGAAGCCGAAGCCAGAGACGGTCGTCGTGGTGTGGGGTCGACCGGACAAACAGTGCCTTTTGTGGCACTGAGCGCGATGCGCAGGACTGTTTAGGCTCGCTCCTGGGCGGAGCCGCCAACTACGTCGTCAGTGGCCGGTGCTCCTGTCAGCGGATGGGTCGTGACGAAATCACGTGTCTGTGCATACATCCGCTCGATGTACTCCTCCAGGACACTCGCTTCGACCCGCCACTGCCCCCGGCCACCGATCTTGATGGCGGGCAGATCTCCGCTGCGGACCAG
>DASSDH010000039.1:0-9467 GCA_035697245.1 Jiangellaceae bacterium | reverse complement strand
GCTGGGATTGCGCAACGTGGCCTTCGAGGTCAACGACCTGCAGGCGGCTGTCGATTGGGCAGCTACCGAGGGCTACGGACTGGTCGGTGGCATCGGCGAGTACGAGGGCGCTTGGCGGATGGCCTACGTCCGGGGGCCGGACGGGATCATCGTCTCGCTGGCCGAGCGCATCGGCTGAGCCTCGCAACGCCCGCATCTGCCGGCGCTCTCAAGGGGTCGACGCAACACTTCCTTGATTCGAGGGCGGGGAGGTTGTTGTGGGGCATGGCGATTACGAGCGGTTGACGCTGGAGGCGATCGACCAGGTGTGGGAGCGGCTTCGGGCGGGCCAGGCGGCTAAACCGACTGCGCGGGAACTGGGGTTGTGCACGGGCACCGTCCGGGCGTATCTGCTTCGCTGCGGCGGGATTCGGCCGGAGCCTCGTCGGCGAGCCGGGTGTCGTCTGCGGTTCGATGAGCGGGAGGAGATCTCCCGCGGTCTGGCCGCTGACCTGTCGCTGCGGGCGATCGCCGCCGGGCTGGGTCGGGACCCGTCAACGGTGAGCCGTGAGATTGCTGCCAATGGTGGCCGCAAGCAGTATCGGGCTGCCCGTGCGGACCGGCAGGCGTGGGCCCGAGCCGGCCGGCCCAAGCGGTGCAGGCTGGCGGCGAACCTGGCGCTGGGTGACATCGTGGCCGAGAAGCTCCAGCTGCGGTGGTCGCCTCAGCAGATCGCCGGCTGGCTGAAGATGACCTACCCCCACGACCCGGAGATGCAGGTGTCGCACGAGAGCATCTACCGCACCCTGTTCGTGCAGTCCCGCGGCGGGCTGCGCAAGGAGCTGACCCGCTACCTGCGCACCGGGCGGGCGATCCGCCGCCCGAAGGGAGTGCGGCTACCCGACGGCCGCGGCGGTCGACCGAACACCCTGCACATCTCCGAACGGCCACCCGAGGCAGAGGACCGGGCGGTGCCCGGGCACTGGGAAGGCGACCTGGTCTTCGGCAAGCACATGAGCCCGGTGGCAACCCTGGTGGAACGGTCCACCCGGTTCTTGATACTCGTGGCACTGCCCGGCGGCAACCACCAGGCCGACGCGGTCGCCGACGCTCTGGCCGCCGCGATCACCACCCTGCCCCGGCAGCTGGCCAAGTCGCTGACCTGGGACCTGGGCCATGAGATGGCCCAGCATCAACGGTTCACCATTGCGACCGGCGTGCAGGTCTATTTCTGTGATCCCAAGTCTCCGTGGCAGCGGGGCAGTAACGAGAACACCAACGGTCTCCTTCGCCAGTATCTGCCGCGGCGACTGGACTTCCGCACCCTGACCCAAGCCGACTTCGACGCCATCGCCCAAGAGCTCAACGAACGACCTCGACAAACCCTCGGGTTCAAGACACCATCACAGGCATTAGCCGAGGTGTTGCGTTGACCGCCTGAACTCGGACCGCGATCCGCGCGCTTATGCCGAGAGTCGAGCGTTCGTTAGCTGACGCTGTCGGTTCCGGGGGCTGTCGATCGTTTCGTGGCCCCCAGGCTGGCTGTTGCGAGCCGGTGTTCTCCCCGGCCGGATTCGACGAGTGGCCGCAGGTGGGCTCGGAACCGCTCGGCCTCAGCGGGATGAGGGTCTGGGCGAGGGCCTCGGCCAGCGTGGGAATCAGCGGGTTCCCCGAGGAGTGGGCAAAGCCGTCCCAGCCCAGCGGCGGCATCTGCGGTTCGATGTCGACCCGCAGCTCCAGGTGGATCTCGGTGAAGCCTGCCTGTTCGGCGGCGTGGAGCAGGTCGCGCTCGTCGAAGTCGAGCATCGGATCGGTGTCGGGCGGCTGCAGGCCCGCATACAGCGCCTTCACCTTCGCGGCCAGGTCGGCGACCGCAGCGATGTCGTAGCCGCAGAACCGCCCAGCGCTGCCAGTCCGGGCGGCGAACGCGTTGATCGGCTCATACACGCTCAGTCGGCCAGCGGGGCGTAATACCCGGTGGAACTGGCGAAAGCAGGCCGGCTTGTCGTTGAGGTAGATCAGCACCGAGCGAGCGGTAACCGCGTCGACCGAGTCAGCGGCCACTGCGTCCAGCCGGTCGGCCGAGCTGAGCACAAACGCACAGCGCTCGGCCGCATCCAGCTCAACTGCCCGCTGCCGGCACAGATCCAGCAGGTCCTGCGAGAGGTCCGAGAAGATCACCCGCCCGGTCGGGCCGACCCGGTCCAGCCCGCCGAACCCGATCAGGCCATCCCCGCAGCCGACATCGAGCAGCGTGTCACCGGCATCGAGCCGGGCCCGGTCCAACACCGCGTCACGGATCCGGGTGAGCCGCTCGTGCATCGCTTTCTGGCGTTCCGGGTCGCCGCCGTGCCGGCGCCGCAGCAGCCACTCAGACCAGCGGTCACGCGCCACCTCGGACACCGATACCACCTTCCTGGCCGAGTCACCAGCGCCTTCCGACGGTCGCGTGACTGAGCGTCAGAGACCCCAACGTGCGACCAAGTCTGCGCCGCCTGACCAGATGCAACCACGGGCATGCCGACAAGGCAGCCGCCTGCCAAGACGCGCACATCTGCCGCGATGCGCTCGCTCGTGCCGATGAGCGAGCGAAGGATCAGCCTTGACGCCGCTCCCCGGAACCTGAACAGACTGCGCTCCTTGCTCGCGGGGCTTGACCTTGACGCAGCGTCAACCCTGCACGCTGTCGTCATGTCCATAGATATCCGGATGACAACCGGGCCCGCGATCCACGTGCACGCCCTGGAGAAGTCGTACAAGGACGAGCTGCACGTGCTGCGCGGCGTGGACTTCGACGTGGCGCGGGGCAGCATCTTCGCCCTGCTCGGCTCCAACGGCGCAGGCAAGACCACGGTCGTGAGGATCCTGTCCACGCTGCTCAGGCCCGACGCGGGGACGGTCACCGTCGCCGGCTTCGACGTCGCCACGCAACCGGCGGACGTGCGGGAGTCCATCAGCCTCACCGGGCAGTTCGCGGCCGTGGACGAGATCCTCACCGGACGCGAGAACCTGATTCTGATGGCCCGGCTGCGGCGCGTGAAAGACGCCGGCCACGTCGCGGATGACCTACTGGCCCGCTTCCAGCTCACCGACGCGGCCAAGCGGAGGGTGGCGACGTATTCCGGAGGGATGCGTCGCCGTCTGGACATCGCGATGAGCCTGATCGGTAATCCGCCGGTGATCTTCCTGGACGAGCCGACCACCGGGCTCGACCCGCAGGCTCGCATCGAGGTGTGGAAATGCGTCAAGGAGCTCGCCGTGCATGGCACGACGGTGCTGCTCACCACGCAGTACCTGGACGAGGCCGAACAGCTCGCCAACCGGATCGCGATCCTCCACGAGGGACGGATCATCGCCAACGGCACCCTCGCCGAGCTGAAGCAGCTGCTCCCGCCCGTCAAGGTCGAGTACGTCGAGAAGCAGCCGACCCTCGAGGACGTCTTCCTCGCCGTCGTCGGAGCCGACGGCAAGGACGCCGACGCCGGCGACCGCGGCGTCGGCACCAACAAGTAAGGAACAGCGATGACCACGCGCTTCTTCGGTGACACTGCCGCCTTGACGGGACGGTCCCTGCGTCACGTCACGCGCAGCCCGGACACCATCATCACGGTCACGATCATGCCGATCGCCCTCATGCTGCTGTTCGTCTACGTGTTCGGCGGCGCGATCAGCTCCGGGTCGGATCAGTATGTGAACTTCCTGCTACCCGGAATCCTGCTCATCACGATCGCCTCGAGCATCTCCTACACCGCCTTCCGGCTCTTCACGGACATGCAGAGCGGCATCTTCGAGCGCTTCCAGTCCATGCCGATCGCACGGTCATCCGTGCTCTGGGCGCACGTGCTGACCTCGCTGGTCGCCAGTCTGATCTCGGTCGTGGTCGTCGTACTCGTCGCACTCCTCATGGGCTTCCGCTCGGGGGCGGGAGTGCTTGCCTGGCTCGCGGTCGCCGGCATCCTGATCCTGTTCACTGTGGCGTTGACGTGGCTCGCCGTCATCGCCGGCCTGTCCGCGAAGACCGTTGACGGCGCGAGCGCGTTCTCCTACCCGCTCATCTTCCTGCCGTTCATCAGCTCGGCATTCGTGCTCACCGCAACCATGCCCGGACCGGTGCGGGCCTTCGCCGAGAACCAGCCGGTGACATCCATCGTCAACACGATCCGCGACCTGTACACACAGCAGCCAGTCAGCACCGACATCTGGATCGCCCTCGCCTGGTGCCTCGGCATCCTCATCGTGGCGTACGCCTTCGCCATGGCCACCTACCACCGCAAGATCGCCTGAGGATGTGTCTCCTTCGGGCAGGCTGAGGCCATGCTGACGATCGGACGGCTGGCGTCGTACGCCGGGGTGACCATCCGCGCGGTGCGGCACTACCACCAGATTGGACTGCTCCCAGAGCCGGAGCGCGACGCCTCCGGCTACCGGACGTACGACGCCGTCGCGGTCGTGCGACTCATCCGGATCCGCACCCTGGCCGAGGCCGGCGTCCCGCTGGCCCGGGTCCGCGAGCTACTCGACGCTGACCCGGAGACGTTCGCCTTCGCGACCGCCGAGATCGACCGGCAGCTACGTGGGCAGATCCGCGCGCTCCAGGAGCACCGCCGGCGGATCGCGCAGCTGGGCTCCGGCGATTCGTTGGCTCTCCCAATGGAGGTGGTCGACTACCTGGACCGCCTGCGTGCCACCGGAGCACCGGAGGCGATCATCGAGCCCGAGCGAGATGCCTGGATCCTGATGGCGGCGCGGTATCCGGAAACGCTCCCGGCGCTCATGGCCGACAAGGTGGCCCAGCTGGCCAACCCGAAGATCGTCCGGCTCTACCAGCTCATCGGTCGGATCGCAGAGAGCTGGGACGACGAGGAGCTCCTGCGCGAGACGGCCGACCTGATGAGCGAGCTGTTCGAGGACGCGATGGCCAGCGGGGAGCTGGACTGGCCAGACGAGCACATGCCGGACCCGGCGTTCATCCGCCTGATGGACTCGTTCGCCGATGCTTCCCACCCCGCCGTCGCGCAGCTGCGGGAGCTGCTCGCCGAGCGTGGCTGGACCGGGTGGACTCGGGTCGAGAAGCGCGAACCCTGAAGTGTCACCCGCGCCAACACCCGCCTCTGATCGAACGCACTCATCTGCCGCCGATCGGGCGGTCGTGCCGATGACAGCGCGTCGCGATATCCGACAAGTGTCAACAAGGCTTGATGCTGTGGTCATGTCGGGTTGACCTGCCGGTGACGGCTCAGAACCGTTCGGCAAGGGCGGTTAGTTTGGCGACGTACGCCGGCCAGTCCTGCTGCTCCGGGAGGTTGGAGACATCCGCTCGGAGGCCGACCGAGCCGTCGATCTGCTCGCGGAGGATGTCGGCGTGTCCGACGTGTCGCGCCAGGTCGACGATGACGTGCACCATGATGCGTTCCAGGGTGACCGGGTTGCGATCCGCCGTCCACCACGGCACTCGGCCGAGCGCATCGAGCGGCAGCTCCTCGATGGTCGCGTCGGCGAAGGTCCACACTCGCCGGTAGAGGTCGATGATGCCGACGCAGGTTTCGCTCTCGGTCGCGTACCAGTCGGCCTGCGGGTCGGCCTCGAAATCCTCCTCCGAAATCCGCTCGTCGGGCGTCGGCCATTCACGGCCGAAGGTGTCGGCGAAGTAGCCGAGCTCGACGTTGGCCACGTGCTTGACGATGCCGATCAAGTTCGTGCCGGTGGGCGTGCGGGGCAAGCGGAGGTCGCGTTCACCGAGGCCGTCCAGCTTCCACAGCAGCGCGTCGCGACTGGACTGAAGATAGTGCCGCAGCGCAGCCTTGGGCTCTTTCAAATCGCTCATGAGATCAGTCTGGCCGTAACCTCGGCTTCCGTCTTCGAGCGACTCGGAACGGTCAACGCAACAGTGTGCCCGTCTCGGCGTACTGACATGCCGCGACGCGGGCGGTGACGGACCCGCGTCTATCCGCCGCCATTCGGCGACCAGAAACGCGCCCTCGCACCGATGACCGGATGCTTGGATGGTCCTGGGGATGCCGTCAGCCGGCCATTACGCCCTAGCAGGTTCTTGACTCGACGTCGAGGCCCTGGCTTGTCATGTGATGCGCTCGGCCGGTGAGACGATGATTCCTTCGGGACCCCGCACGTAGCACAGCCGGTAGGTGTCCTCGTAAACTCCGATGGCGCCGACCAGTTCGAAGCTGTCCGCTTTCAGTCGATCAACGGTCGCGTGGATGTCGTCGACTGCGAAGGCTATGTTGCGCAGTCCCAGCTGGTTGGCTGGCGCAGCTTGCGGTCCTTGTTCGTCGACGGGTTTGTGAAACTTGCTGAGCTCCAGCTTGGTGCTGCCGTTGGGTGCTTGCAGCATGACCACTTCGGCCCAGACGTCGTGAGGCCGACAACCGTATCCACCCAGTCGTCCGCCACGATCTGCGACTGTCCCTCTTGTTCGAGTCCCAGCTCGTGCCTAGTCCGCACCGTCGAGCGGTTCTGGCTTATGACTTGGGCTCGGCCTGTGGCGTTCAGATCCATCCCGCTTCTTACAGATACGGATCGTCTCGATCCGGTTGCGGGCTCCTATCTTGCTGATGGCGTTCGACATGTAATTGCGCACGGTGGGCTGGCCCTCGTGCCAGTCCTCGGGGAGCTCAGCGCGGAGCCGCTCCGCCGCTTCTGGACTGCCCAGTAGGTCCTCCAGCGGGTCAGAGAACTCGCAACCACCTGCCCACGTCACTCACCCACCGTAGTTCGAGCTTCCGCACCTGCCGCGATGCACGCGGTCTTGCAGACTCTTCGGTCATGGTGACCGTCGACGACGTACGACGAGTGGCCCTCAGCCTGCCCGGGACGACGGAGCACCTGATCGGCGACCGGGTGAAGTTCCGGGTCAAACGGATGGTCTACGTAGCATTCTCCCGCGACGAGACCTTGATGGGCTTCGGGTTTCCCAAGGAGCAGCGCCCAGCACTGGTCCAGAGCGAACCACACAAGTTCCTGCTCCCGCCGGTGGCGGACATGCGTTACAACTGGATCGACGTGAGGGTGGCGGTCCTCGACATCGACGAGATGACCGAGTTGGTAACGGACGCCTGGACGATGGTGGTCCCGAAATATGTCGCCCAGGAGTACTTCGACGCTCTCGGCACCTGACGCGGCGTCGGACAGCGCTCAGAAACGACCGGATCTCTAACGACTTGGTGCGCGATAGGAAGCGGGGCGCGTTGAGCTGACCGACCCAGCTGCTGCCCGATCAGCGTCGGCGGGCGGTGACGATCCAGGCGCGCGAGTCGAACCAGATTCCGTCTCCGCCCGCGTGCGCGGCGAGCGTCTCGCGCAGCCGCTCGAGCGCGCGCTCCGCGCCAGCAGGATCCAGCCGCTTCAGCACGCCGTCCGTGCAGGTGAAGCCGCGGACCCAGCCGAGCGCGGCGGCGACGTCCGCACCGTAGTAGACGGGCTCGTGCACGTCGGTGAAGGTGATCTCGGCGAACCCCGCAGCGTCCAGGATCCTCTCCACCGTCGCCGGGTCGGCGAGCGAGAACGGGTCCGGCCTTGCCGGGGCGACCGCCGCGGGTTCCTTGAATCCTTCGAGGGACCGGCGGATCGCGACCTCCCACTCGTTCCGCTCGTGGCCCTGCCAGACCATCATTACCAGGCGCCCGGCCGGGCGCAGCGACCGCCCGATGTTGGCGAACGCGGCGACCGGGTCGTCAAAGAACATCGTGCCGAACCTGCTGATGGCCAGGTCGAACTGCTCCGGCGGGAAGCGGTGGACCTGCGCGTCGGCCCGCTGGAAGGTGACGTTGCGTAGCCCCTCCGCCTGGGCGAGCTCGCGGGCACGGTCGATCATCGGCGCGGACAGGTCGACTCCCAGCGCGCCGCCCGCGGTGGCCGTGCGCGCGGCCTCCCGGGTCGTCTGCCCGGCCCCGCAGCCGACGTCGAGGACGTGGTCGTGGCACCGGACGCCGCAAGCCCGGCGCAGCACCTGGTTGTGCAGCCGCAGTTCGGCGTCGTAATCGACCGGCAGTCTAGGCATGCCGTCAGGGCCCGGCGTCGACCACGGCACGGACCTCGGGCTCCGGGGGTTGTGGGTCCATGCTGGTGAGCACCCACGTCGCGCCGGCGGCCTCCCAGGGGCGCACGTCAGCTCCCGGGGGCACCTCCACGACCAGGTCGAAGGGGGCATCGCTGCCGGCGCGTGCCCGTCGGACCTCCTCGGCGAGGCCGGCCAGCCCTTCCGGTCCGGGGAGGTCGATCGGGAACAGCCCGTCCAACCGGACCGCGCGCCGGACCGGCCGCCGGTTGGGCCCAGCTGGCCGCGACCCAGACCGGGATCCGTGGGCGCTGTAGCGGCAGCGGCCGGAATCCCCCACTCCAGAACCCGCCGAGCGGTCCAGGCCCTCGTCCAGCAGGCGCCCGCGCTCGCGTGGATCGACGGCCTCGCCGAACGGCTCGACGTCGTCGGCGTTGCCGAGCCCGACGCCCAGCGTGAGGCGCCCGTTGCTCAGGTGGTCCAGCGTGACCGTCTCCCCGGCGAGCTTCTGCACGCGTCTGCGGGCCAGCGGGGTGACCATTGGCCCGAGCCGAAGGGTGTCGGTCGCCGAGGCGATGGCGCTGAGCGCCACCCACGGGTCGGCCACGGCGCGTTCCCGGGGCGGGTAGGCGATCCCGGTCCCAAAGGAACACGCCGTCCCAGCCGACGGACTCCACCGCCCTGGCAAGCTCGGCCAGCAGCCGCGGGTCCGCCAGCTCGTCGAACGGCGCCAGGTACAGTCCACGCTTCATCGCTCGTCACCCGGGGAGCATCCCGCCGCCGGCACCATACGCGCTCCGGCGTCATTCGCCGAGTTCCGGGGTCGTGACGCACCTACGGCTGGGCCTTGAGGTCGTCACGGCTTTCGGGAGGTCGGCTCATGGAACGACTTGGAGCGCGAGACGCGGGTGTGCGACCGGGTGCTGGCCACCCTGATCGTGCTGCGCCTGCAACTGTCGCACCAGGCCCTGGCGGTGCTGCTCGGGGTCGACCGCGCCACCATCACCCGCGCCATCGGCCAGATCCGCCCGCTGCTGGCCGCCCGCGCTTCGCCGTGCCCGGGCCAGCCCACGCTGCGGCTGCGGACCTTGGCGGATGTGGTCGCCCAAGCGGTGGCCAACGACGTTGAGCTGTGCATCGACGGCACCGAGACCCAGGTCCGCCGGCCCCCCGCGCCCACCGACCCGGCGGCGCGCGTTCATCTCCGGCAAGCAGAACACCCTCAAGCCCACCGTGGTCAGCGACGGCCAGACCGCACCCTGTGGGCCGGGGCGGTGCGCCCGGGCCCACATGCACGACCAGACCGCGGTCAAGACCGAGAGCATCGCTGACCTGCTGACCCAGCATCCTGGCGTCAAGGTCCGGGTCGATGAGGGCTACCGGGGGCTGGCCAGCGCGTTTGCAGAGCAGGTCACCGCGCCGCCCCGCAAGCCCGCCAAGGACGCCGCCGCCGAGCTGGTGGCTGCTTACAGACAGG
>DASSDH010000038.1:0-5795 GCA_035697245.1 Jiangellaceae bacterium | reverse complement strand
TTGCCGAGCGGACCACCGTCGACGCCCGGCTGATCCGGGTTTGTGAGGAGATCCTGGTGTCGGCGACATCGTCGGCCAACCTGGTCGTCCTGCGTACCCCACCCGGAGCCGCGCAGTACCTCGCCTCGGCGATCGACCATTCCGCCCGAGCCGAAATTCTGGGCACCATCGCCGGCGACGACACCGTGCTCATCGTCACCACCGATTCGTCGGGCGGCGCCACGGTGGCCGCCTGGTTCCTGGCCCTCGCTGAGGGCCGCACCCCTGTCGACCTTTGAGTCAAGGAGTACGTTCATGACCGAACGCGTCGTTCTCGCCTATTCAGGCGGCCTGGACACCTCTGTCGCCATCGGCTGGATCGGAGAGCAGACCGGCGCCGAGGTCGTCGCCGTCGCCGTCGATCTCGGCCAGGGCGGCGAAGACCTCGACACCATCCGCAAGCGCGCCTTGGCATGCGGAGCCGTTGAGGCCTACGTCGCCGATGCCCGCGACGAATTCGCCGAGCAATATTGCCTGCCGGCGCTGAAGGCCAATGCCCTGTACATGGATCGCTACCCATTGATTTCCGCACTGTCCCGGCCGGTCATCGTTCGGCACCTGGTGGCCGCCGCCCGCCAGCATGGAGCGTCCGTTGTTTCTCACGGCTGCACTGGACGAGGCAACGACCAGGTCCGGTTCGAGGTGGGGATCGCGGCCTTGGCTCCGGACCTCTCCTGCCTGGCGCCGGTCCGCGACTTGGCGCTGACCAGGGACGCGGCGATCGACTACGCCGAGAAGCACGAGCTACCCATCGAGACCACCAAGAGCAACCCGTTCTCGATCGACCAGAACGTGTGGGGTCGCGCGGTCGAAACCGGCTTCCTGGAAGACATCTGGAACGCTCCCACCGAAGACGTGTACTCCTACACCGCCGATCCGGGAGTGTCCCGCGAGCCGGATTCGGTGGTGATCGGCTTCGACCAGGGCCGGCCGGCCGCCATCGATGGGCAGCCGGTGACGATGCTGCAGGCCGTCACCGAGCTCAACTGGCGCGCTGGGGCGCAGGGCGTCGGCCGGCTGGACTTGGTCGAGGACCGGCTGGTCGGCATCAAGAGCCGTGAGGTATACGAGGCGCCGGGCGCGCTTACCCTCATCGCGGCGCACCAGGAGCTCGAGAACGTGACTGTGGAGCGCGATCTGGCCCGGTTCAAGCGCGGTGTCGACCAGCGCTGGGCTGAGCTGGTGTACGACGGACTGTGGTCCAGCCCGTTGAAGAAGGCGCTGGACGGGTTCGTCGACGACGCCAACGCCCACGTCAGCGGTGAGATCCGGATGACCCTTCATGGTGGCCGTGCGGTCGTCACGGGCCGGCGCTCGGAGCAGAGCTTGTACGACTTCGGGCTCGCCACGTACGACGCGGAAGCCACCTTCGATCAGTCGCTCGCTCGCGGGTTCATCGGGCTGTGGGGCCTGCCGACGAAGCTGGCTACCCAGCGCGACTTGGGCCATGCCCGCGGCTGACGCCCTGTGGGGTGGCCGGTTCACGACCGGTCCGGCAGAGGCACTGGCGTCGCTGTCACGGTCGACGGCGTTCGACTGGCGGCTCGCGCCGTACGACATCGCAGGGTCGAAGGCACATGCCCGCGTACTGCGCGAGGCTGGCCTGCTGGATGACGCCGAGCTCGCCGACATGCTCCGCGGGCTCGACGAGCTCCGGGCAGAGGTTGCTGCGGGAACGTTCGCGCCCGCACCCTCGGACGAGGACGTCCACACCGCCCTCGAGCGAGGCCTGATAGAACGCCTCGGACCTGAGCTCGGCGGCAAACTGCGAGCCGGCCGGTCCCGCAACGACCAGGTGGCAACGCTGCTACGGATGTACCTGCGCCAGGCGGCCCGGACCGTCGCCGGTCACGTACTCGACCTGGTCGATGCCCTCGACCGGCATGCCGAGCGCCATCTCGGGGTCGTCATGCCGGGGCGCACGCATCTGCAGCACGCCCAGCCCGTGCTGCTGTCACACCACCTACTGGCGCACGCCTGGGCGCTGCTGCGTGACGTCGACCGGCTGGTCGACTGGGATCATCGCGCCGACGAGTCGCCCTACGGCTCTGCTGCGCTGGCGGGATCCTCACTTGGCCTGCGCCCGGAGGCCGTCGCCGAGATGCTGGGGTTCTCCCGGGCAGTCGAGAACTCCATCGACGGCACGGCGTCGCGTGACGTCGTTGCCGAGATCGCCTTCGTCCTGGCCATGGTGGCCGTCGACGTCTCTCGATTCGCGGAGGAGGTCATCCTCTGGGCGACCCGGGAGTTCTCCTTCGTGGAGCTGGACGATGCCTGGTCGACGGGTTCGTCGATCATGCCGCAGAAGAAGAACCCCGACGTCGCCGAGCTGGCCCGCGGCAAAGCCGGCCGGCTGGTGGGAAACCTGGCCGGATTGCTCACGACTCTCAAGGGCCTGCCACTCGCGTACAACCGCGACCTGCAGGAGGACAAGGAGCCGATCTTCGACTCGGTCGACTCGTTGTGCCTCGTTCTGCCGGCGTTTACCGGCATGGTGGCGACGTTGCGGTTCAACACCGAGCGGATGGCGGAGCTGGCGCCTCGGGAGTTCTCCCTCGCGACGGACCTGGCCGAGTGGCTGGTTCGCGCTGGCGTGCCATTCCGCGAGGCACATGAGATCGCCGGGGCATGCGTCCGGCTGTGCGAAGAGCGCGGGATCGAGCTGTGGGAGCTCGATGACGACGATCTGGCCAGGGTGTCCTCATACTTGCGTCCGGCGGTGCGGTCAGTGCTGACCGTGCAGGGATCGGTGGCGTCGCGGTCGGGCAAGGGCGGCACCGCACCGATGCGAGTCGCCGAACAGCTCGACGCCGTCCGCGCCGCCGTTCGAGCCGGCCGCGCCTGGTCAGCGATCGCCAATCCCGTCCCTGACGGTCGCCCGCCCCATCCGGAATGACCACGTTCACCACCCCTGCCTATACATCACGAGGCCTGCAGGCCTGGTGATGTATAGGTAAGCCTGGTGATGGCTCATCACAACGACATGCTGGACCGGAGCTTCTTTGCCCGGCCGCCGCTCGAGGTCGCGCCAGAACTGCTCGGCTGCGTCGTCGTCCATGGCGCGGTAGCTGTGCGGTTGAGCGAGGTCGAAGCGTACGACGGGGCCAACGATCCCGGGTCGCACGCATTCAGCGGCATGACACCGCGAAACGAGGTCATGTTCGGACCTCCCGGCCACCTGTACGTCTACTTCGCCTACGGGATGCACTGGTGCGCGAACCTGGTCTGCGGCGCACCCGGTCAGGCGGGCGCCGTGTTGCTGCGTGCAGGCGAGGTCGTCGCCGGTGTGGAGGTGGCCAGGGCGCGGCGGCCCGCGGCTCGTTCGGACCGCGATCTTGCCCGCGGGCCAGCCCGGCTGGCTGCGGCCCTCGGCCTGAGCCGGGCGGAGAACGGGACCGACGTATGCGGGCCGAGCTCGATGCGCGTGCTGGACGGCGCCCACGTCGATACGGCCCTCATCCGCTCGGGTCCACGGGTAGGCCTGGCGCGGGCGGCGGACCGTCCCTGGCGATTCTGGCTCGCTGGCGATCCGACCGTCTCGGTGTACCGCCCGAACACGCCACGCCGACGCCAGCCAATCTAAGGTGGCGACCGTGACCGGCATCCTCGAAGAACTGAAGTGGCGCGGATTGGTGGCGCTGTCCACCGACGAGGACGCGTTACGGGCAGCCCTTGCGGCGGGGCAGGTCACCTTCTACTGCGGCTTCGATCCGACCGCTCCGAGCCTGCACTTCGGCAATCTGCTCCAGCTGCTGACCGTCCGCCGCTTGCAGGACGCGGGGCATCGACCGTTGGTCCTGGTGGGTGGTTCGACCGGATTGATCGGCGACCCGAAACCGACCGCGGAACGGGTGCTGAATAGCAAGGAAACCGTGGCGGAGTGGGTCGATCGGATCCGCGTCCAGGTCTCACGGTACGTCTCGTTCGACGGCGACAACGCGGCGCAGGTCGTCAACAACCTGGACTGGACCGCTCCAATGTCGACCATCGACTTTCTCCGGGACATCGGAAAGCACTACCGGGTCAGCCGCATGCTGGCCAAGGAGGCGGTCAGCGCGCGGCTGGAGTCGCTGGAAGGGATCTCGTACACCGAGTTCAGCTACCAGGTCCTGCAGGGCATGGACTACCTCGAGTTGTACCGCCGGTACGACTGCACGCTGCAGACCGGGGGCAGCGACCAATGGGGCAACATCACAAGTGGCGTCGACCTCATCCACCGGGTCGAGGGCGTTTCGGTGCACGCCCTGGCAACGCCGCTGCTGACTCAGGCCGACGGGAGCAAGTACGGCAAGACCGAGTCCGGCACCGTCTGGCTCGACCCGGAGATGACGACGCCGTACGCCTTCTACCAGTTCTGGCTGAATGTCGAAGACGCCTCGGTCGCGACGCTGCTGCGAGCGATGTCGTTCCGCCCCAGGGAGGAGATCGAGGCGCTGGAGAAGGTGGCCGCCGAACGTCCGGCCGCGCGGGAAGCCCAGCGCGCTCTGGCCCGCGAGCTGACTACGGTCGTGCATGGCGCCGACGAGACCGCACGGGTCGAAGCGGCATCCAAGGCACTGTTTGGGCACGGCTCGCTGACCGACCTCGACGAGCGGACGCTTGCGGCGGCCCTCGCAGCGACCGCAGCACGCCGAATCGAGGTTGGCATCTCGACCCCGTCCTACGTCGATCTTCTGGTCGCGGCGGGGCTCGTCCGGTCCCGATCGGCGGCCCGGCGCACGATCGCCGAGGGCGGTGCCTACGTCAACAACGAACGGCTGGACCCGGCAGTCGACCCGGACACCGGCCCGGCGGACGACGAACTGCTACACGGCCGGTGGGTCGTCCTTCGACGCGGGAAGCGAACTGTCAGCGGTGTCGAGCTCGTCCGCTGAGTGGGTCTCATCCAGCGCTGTCGCCCGTCTGACCAGGTGGAGAGCGGGGAATAACCGGTAGACACTCGTGGTTACATCTGGTGGCCTGACGTCACACCCGTCGGGTCGGTATGAGCGAATTTGACGGTGCGCTGCGGCACGCCGTAGGTTCCTCGACGGCTCTCGGAAGCAAGGACGCTGAAGACGGCGGCCGGCCCACGAGCCGGTACTAGGCGGACCTTTCGGGTTTGACCCGGACGGACCGTTCGGCTAAGTTAGAGGGGTTGCCCCGAGAACGGCCCGAGAGGGCCGGGCTGGTGTGCGTCCGATCCTTGAGAACTCAACAGCGTGCCGAATATTGTCGATGCCAAATCGAAAACCCCGTCCACGGCAGGCCGCCGGCGAGCCGGTTGGGTCCGTCGTGGTGGGTTCCTTTGGTAAGACGGGATGACATTCGTGTCAGCCGTTCTTGCCAGGGTTGCACTATTCTCATGTGTCGACGTGCCCGCCGCCCCAGTGGCGTCGGGATGTCATAGACCTTGATGGAGAGTTTGATCCTGGCTCAGGACGAACGCTGGCGGCGTGCTTAACACATGCAAGTCGAGCGGAAAGGCCCCTTCGGGGGTACTCGAGCGGCGAACGGGTGAGTAACACGTGGGTAACCTGCCCCTGGCTCCGGGATAACCTTGGGAAACCGAGGCTAATACCGGATACGACTCGCGACCGCATGGTCTGCGGGTGGAAAGGATTCCGGCCAGGGATGGACTCGCGGCCTATCAGCTAGTTGGTGGGGTAATGGCCTACCAAGGCGACGACGGGTAGCCGGCCTGAGAGGGCGACCGGCCACACTGGGACTGAGACACGGCCCAGACTCCTACGGGAGGCAGCAGTGGGGAATATTGC
>DASSDH010000037.1:0-8211 GCA_035697245.1 Jiangellaceae bacterium | reverse complement strand
TCGGCGCTGCCGTTGTTGGTCCGCGATCGGGTGGTCGAGACCATACCGGCATCGGACCTGTCCGACGCCGAGCAGATCGTCAGCAGCCTCCGCGAAGAGGCGTGCCGGGCCCACATCCCGACGCCCGATCCCACCCCGACCAAGTCGCCGACGTCGCCACCCACGCCAGGGTTGACGGTCCCCTCGACACCAGCCGCCTCGCCCAGCTCGACCGCGCTGCCCCCGGCACCGGGCCCGGCCGCCCCCGAAGGGCGGACCACCATCGCACCTACGCCGATCCCCGGAACCGCCACCGCAACCCCGCTGACACGGACTCCCACCACCCCCACGCCTACCCCGACCCCGGACTATCCGGGGCTCGAGTGCACGGACTCGTAGTGAGCGACGGATCGGCCCTCGTTCCTCGCCGTGGCCGAGGTACCGAGTTGGCGCTGCTCGTGTTCGCCGTGGCCATCGCCACAGCGGCCTACGTAGCCGTCGACCTCGGAGCGCTCGGGCGCGTCCCTCCCAATGCAATGGCCTACCTGGCCGGCTTGAGTTTGCTCGCAGGGGTAGCCCATGTGGTCGTCCGCCGATTCGCGCCGTACGCCGACCCCGTGCTGCTGCCGCTGGTCGTCACGCTCAACGGCCTCGGACTGGCAATGATCCACCGACTGGACCTTGCCGATGCCGAGGACGCTCGGCAAGCCGGCGAGGCCGCGCCGCAGGCGGCGGCGCCGGCGCAGCTGACCTGGATGGTCGTAGGCGTCACGTTGTTCGTCGTAGTGCTCATCCTGGTCCGCGACTACCGGATCCTCTCCCGGTACGCCTACACCGCCGGCCTGCTCGGGATCGTGCTGCTCTTGCTGCCGATGGTTCCAGGGCTCGGCTACGTGCTGCGCGGAGCCCGAATCTGGATCCGCATCGGACCGATGAACTTCCAGCCCGGTGAGGCAGCGAAGATCGTGCTGATTGTCGCGTTCGCCGCCTACCTGGTGCGTACCAAGGATGTCCTCGCCCTGGCCGGACGCCGCGTGCTCGGCGTGGATCTCCCGCGCGCGCGTGACCTCGGCCCGATCCTGGTGGTCTGGGTCACTGCCCTGGGCATCCTGGCCTTCCAGCGTGACCTGGGACCGTCACTGCTCCTCTTCGGCATCTTCGTGCTGATGATCTACGTCGCCACCGAGCGCATCTCCTGGATCGTGGTCGGACTCGCGCTGTTCGTCCTGGGCGGATTCGCCGCCAACGCGGTGTTCAGCCACGTGCAGGCCCGGATCGAAGGTTGGCTCGATCCCTTCGCCGACACCGACCAGTTCGGCCAGATCGTCCAGTCGCTGTACGGGCTTGCCTACGGCGGCGAGCTTGGTACAGGCCTGGGCCGTGGCCGGCCCGATCTCGTACCGTTCTCCGAGAGCGACTTCATCGCCGCTGCTTTCGGAGAGGAACTGGGCCTGACCGGCCTGATGGCAATCGTCGTGCTTTACGCACTGCTCGCCTCTCGCGGTCTACGCGCGGCGCTGGTGCTGCGCGACCCGTTCGGCAAGCTCCTGGCGACCGGTCTCGCTGCGGGTCTCCTCCTGCAGGTGTTCATCGTCGTCGGCGGGGTCACCAAGCTGATCCCCCTTACCGGCCTGACCACGCCGTTCCTCTCGCTCGGCGGGTCGTCACTGGTCATGAACTGGGTGCTGGTCGCCTTGCTGATGCGCTTGTCCGACGCGGCCCGCCGACCGGCCCCGCCGCCTCGGCCGGTGGTCGTCGACGATGCAGTCACCCAAGTGGTGAAGCTGCAGTGAACGGGCCGATCCGCAAGGTCGCGGCAGGATGCATGCTGCTGGTGTTCCTGTTGCTCGCCAACATCACCTATGTTCAGGCCATCCGAGCCGACGAGCTCAACTCTCGCTCCGACAACCGACGCGTCCTCCTCGACGAGTATGCAAAGGAACGTGGCCCGATCTTGGTCGGCGATGAGCCGGTCGCGCTGTCGGTGGAGACCGATGACGAATTCGCATACCTGCGGCAGTACCCCGTCCCGCTGGTGTACGCGCCGGCGACGGGGTACTACTCCTCGGTCTTCGGCCGAAGTGCCGTCGAGCGCTCGGAGAACGACATCCTCTCCGGCAACGACGACCGGCTCTTTGCCCGCCGCCTGGTCGACCTGGTGACCAACCGAGAGCAGCGCGGCGGCACCGTCAAGCTCACCCTCAATCCCGCTGCACAGCAGGCTGCCTACGATGCGCTCGGCGACAACAAGGGCGCGGTTGTCGCCCTCGATCCGCGCACCGGTGCCATCCTGGCGATGGTCAGCAAACCGTCCTATGACCCCAACCCGCTCGCCAGCCATTCGGTCGCGGAACAGCAAGCGGCTTGGCAGGTGCTCCAGGAAGATCCGGAAAAGCCAACCCTCAACCGGGCAATCGCTCAGACTCTCCCACCCGGCTCGGTGTTCAAGATCGTGACAGCGGCAGCGGCCTTGGAATCCGGTCGTTACGAACCTGACTCGCTGATCCCGGGTCCGGCCGAGTATGACCTGCCCCAGTCGACGGTGGACCTGCCAAACCAGAGTGGCGAACCGTGTGGCTCAGGCCCAGACGAGTTGACCACGCTCACCAATGCGCTACGCGTATCCTGCAACACCGCGTTCGCCTACCTCGGCAACGATCTCGGCGACGACGCGCTCCGCGAGCAGGCCGAACGCTTCGGCTACAACAGCGAGCCGCTCACAGACGAGGACCTCAACGCGGCCACGAGCATCTTCCCCGCCGAGCTGGACGCTCCGCAGACGGCGCTCGCCGCGATCGGTCAGTTCGACGTCAGGGCCACGCCATTGCAGATCGCCATGGTCTCCGCCGGCATAGCGAACGACGGCACCGTGATGAACCCCTACCTCATCGAGGAGCTTCGGGATCCGGACCGGGTCAAGGTGCTCGAGCGCACCGAGCCGGAGGAGCTGTCCCGAGCAGTCTCGACCGAAACTGCCCAAGAGCTCACCGCCATGATGGTCGAGGTGGTCGAGAACGGCACCGGCCAGAACGGGCAGCTGGACGGCGTCCAGGTCGCCGGCAAGACCGGAACCGCGCAGACCACGGCCGAGCGGCCGCCGTACGCATGGTTCACCTCGTTCGCTCCTGCTGACGATGCACAGATCGCCGTGGCCGTGGTCATCGAGGAGGCACCGGACACCGCGCGCGACGACATTGCCGGCGGCCGGTTGGCGGCTCCGGTTGCGAAAGCCGTGATGGAGGCGGTGCTCGGGTGACGACGACGCTGACCGCCACCGGCCAGGTCATCGCCGGCCGCTACGACCTCACCCGGTTCGTCGCGGGCGGGGCCATGGGCGAGGTCTGGGAGGCGCTCGACGAACGCATGGACCGCATCGTCGCCGTCAAGATCTTGCGACCCGAATACGCCCGCGATCCGGTCGCCGTGGAGCGGTTTCGGACCGAGGCCCGCCTCGCTGCCCGGCTCGCACATCCAGGAATCGTCCTGGTGCACGACGTCGATGACGGCGACGCACGTGATGAGCCGCCGTGGATGGTGCAGGAGTTCGTGCCCGGCCGACCGTTGTCCGAACTGCTCGCTTCGTCTGGCGCGCTCGACCCCGTCCGCGTCGCCGGACTAATAGCGCAGGCAGCCGCGGCGGTACATGCAGCGCACCTCGCAGGGGTGGTCCATCGCGATCTCACTCCCGGCAACCTGCTGGTCTGCGCCGGCGACGTCGTCAAGATCACTGACTTCGGCATCGCCAGAGCAGCAGGCCTACCCGCGCTCACCGCCGCCGGGCAGGTGCTGGGTGCTGCCGCATACCTGTCGCCCGAGCAGGTACGTGGTCAGCCCGCGAGCCCCGCGAGTGACATTTACAGCCTCGGCGTGGTGCTCTACGAGAGCCTCACCGGCGTGCGGCCGTTCCGCGGTGCGAACGCGGTCGAGGTCGCTCGCGCGCACGTGCACGAGCCACTGCCCGCGCTCCCGGTGTCGGTACCCGAGCCATTACGAGCGATCACGGTCGCCGCCATGGCGAAGAATCCCGCGGACCGGCCGAGCTCGGCCGCGGAATTGGCGGCCCGGCTGTCAGCGGTCGCCCGGCATCGTCCGCTCAGAACTCAGGCGCGTGACCTGACTAAGCCGCCGCTGCCGAAGATCTCCCCGCCGGTTCGGGCAGCGGCAGCGCCGCCATCAACGCTCACCGGGGCGGCGGCGGTCAGGCTTGCGGCCAGGCCGGCGGCGGAGTATCCGGCTCAGTGGCTCGCGGTGTGCCAGCGAGCCGGCGAGTTGCGGCAGCGGTATTCGATATCGGGGATCGGCCTGATTGGTGCGGCGGTGATCCTGCTCGTGGTCCTTTCAGTGCTGGCAGCGAGCTCGCAAGGCGCCGGGGCGACCGCAAGTGACACACCAGACCCAGGGGCGGGTACCGTGCGCGTCGGTAATGATGCGGGAAAGGGTGACGGATGACCGATCAGCGACTCCTCGGAGATCGCTACGAACTCGGCGACGTGCTCGGCCGGGGCGGGATGGCAGAGGTCCGCCGTGGCCGCGACCGGCGGCTGGGCCGGGTCGTCGCCGTCAAGATGCTGCGAATCGATCATTCTGCCGACGCCACCTTCCAAGCCCGGTTCCGCCGGGAAGCACAGTCGGCGGCGTCCTTGAATCACCGCAACATCGTCGCCGTTTACGACACCGGAGAGGACGTCTTCGACGGCCACCGGATCCCGTTCATCGTGATGGAGTATGTCGAAGGCCGGACCCTGCGCGAACTGCTCCGCGAACAGGCCCGGTTCACGTCCGAGCGGTCCATCGAGATCATTTCTAGCGTCCTCGACGCGTTGGAGTACAGCCACCGAGCGGGCATCGTCCATCGCGACATCAAGCCGGGCAACGTGATGATCACTGGCTCCGGCGAGGTCAAGGTGATGGACTTCGGCATCGCCCGGTCACTTGCCGACTCCGGTGTGACGCTGACCCAGACGGCTGCCGTCGTCGGGACGGCCCAGTACATCTCGCCCGAACAGGCCCGCGGCGAGCAGGCCGACGCACGCAGCGATCTCTATGCGACCGGCTGCGTGCTCTACGAGATGCTCACTGGCCGGCCGCCCTTCGTCGGCGAGTCGCTGGTGTCCGTCGCGGTGTCGCACGTGCGGGAAATGCCAACCCCGCCCTCGGCCCTGGACCCGTCGATTCCTCCCGACATCGACGCGATCGTGATGAAGTCGCTGGCCAAGGACCGGCTGGAGCGATACCAGAGCGCGTCCGAGATGCGCGCCGACCTCGAGCGCGCCGCCGCCGGCCTGCCGGTCGCCGCGGCCCACGACACGTCGGCCGCCACCCAGCTCATCGCCGCGGCGCCGACCGCTTACGACTCGTACGGCACTGTGGCCGACCTCGACCAGGTCGAGGAGGTCCCCGAGCCGGAGCCACGCGGCATCAGCTGGGGGAGGTTGGTATTGATCGCGTTGGCGATCCTCGCCGTCGCCGGGATCATCGGCTACCTGATCTTCCGCGACGACGGCGCTCAGCAGGTCGGCGTACCCAACGTCGTCGGACAGACACTCGAGGAGGCTCAACAGCTGATCGAGGATCGCGGCCTGGTCATGGGAACCCCCGTCGAGCAGGAGACCGATAATCCGGACGAAGTCGGCACGGTTCTCTCGCAGGACCCTGCCTTCAACGAGCTGGTCGACGAAGGCTCGACCGTCACCCCGACGATCGGAGTGGCACCGGACACGGTTGCCGTGCCGGCCAACCTCGTCGGCATGACCGAGCAAGAGGCCCGGGCGGCACTACAAGCCGCGGGCTTGACGGTCGGCACCGTCAGTCAAGAGGAGAACGACGACGCGGAACCGGGCGAAGTCCTGGATACCGACCCGGACTCCGGTCAGGAGATTCCGGTCGGCAGCGCGGTCAACCTGGTGGTAGCGCAGGCATCGGACACCGTAACCGTGCCGGCGGTCTTGGGCCGACCGGTCGACGACGCACGAGCGGCGATCGAAGCGGCCGGGCTCTCTTTCGGCAACGTCACGCGGGAGGCGAGTGACCAACCGGTCGACACGGTGCTGCGCACTGACCCGGCCGGCGGGACCGAGGTCGATCGGGGATCCACGGTGAGCGTCGTGATCTCGAGCGGCCCAGCGAATGTCGAAGTGCCCGACGTCGTCGGACAGAGTGCCGATGCCGCACAGACGGCATTGGGGGATGCCGGACTCCAAGCATCCGTCCAGACGGAGGAAACCTGCGAGGCCCCGGCCGACACGGTGACTGATCAGTCGCCGCAGGCCGGCACCGAGGTGGAGCCAGGAGCGACGGTCGAGATCACGATCGCCGAAGAGCCTCCAGACGGTTGCGGCGGCCAGCGCCAGACGTCCGGCACAACCTGACGGCGGGCGGGGGAGGCGGTTCGCAGAGGCACCGGAGGGTGTGGGGGACGTGGTTCTCGGAGGCTAAGCACGAAGCCCGGGGACGATTGGTGACGCACTCAAAGCAAACGGCAAGAACTGGCCTCCGAGAACCACGTCCCCCACACCCGACAAGAGGGCGACCAAAGCGGCTACCCGAGAGCAACCACCGGAGCCAGCCCAGCCGAACGCCCCACGGCCTCCCCGTCGCCACACACCGTCAGCCAGTTGGCCAGCATTCGGTGCCCGCCCTCGGTGAGAACCGACTCGGGATGGAACTGGACGCCTTCGACGGCGACGTTGCGGTGGCGAAGCGCCATCAGGACGCCGCCGGCCGTCACGCCGGTGACTTGGAGAACGTCGGGCACAGTCGATGGCTCGACCGCGAGTGAGTGGTACCTCGTCGCGATGAACGGGTTCGACAGCCCGGCCAGGACACCGACACCTTGATGGTGCACCTCACTGGTCTTGCCATGGAGCAACTCAGGGGCTCGCCCGACGGTTGCCCCGTAGGCGACGGCGATCGCCTGCAGTCCCAAGCACACGCCGAACACCGGCACCCGTCCTGCGGCGTGGCGAACCAGGTCGACGCAGACCCCAGCCCGCTCCGGCGTGCCTGGGCCAGGCGAGATGAGCACGCCGTCGTAGTCGAGGGCATCCTCGGCGGTGATCTCGTCGTTGCGGCGTACATGGCACTCGGAACCGAGCTGGGCGAGGTACTGCACCAGGTTGAAGACAAAGCTGTCGTAGTTGTCGACCACGAGGATCCGCCGCGCGGTCATGATGCGGTTGCCTCCGAAACGTCGATCGGCCCGTCGTACGCAGGCAGCGTGACGCTGTCGTTCCGTTCGACCTGGTAGCCCAGTCCGATGAAGTCGGCGTAGAGACGAAACTCGGCGACAGCGTCGGAGTCCTCGAGTGCCTCTTGCATCGCCGCCGGGTCGCCGATAGCCGTGACTGTGTACGGCGGCGCGTATCGACGCCCCTGCAACAGGAGTACCGGTCCGACGCAGCGGACGGTGCTCGTGGCGACGATCCGCTGATCCATGACCTGCATCGCCTCGGCCCCGCCTGCCCACAACGCGTTGATGACGCCGTCGAGGTCCTGCTGGTGAACGACATAATCGTCGAGCTGAGTGCCGGGCTCCAGTTCGCCGCCGGGTGGCAGCGGCGCGTCGTCGAGTGTCACCGTGAGCCCAGGGCCCTCGACGGCGGTCAAGCCGGTCGATGACCGCAGCGCGTCGACCCGATCATGTAAGTCCGTCGATCCCCCGCTGCCCTTCTCGGCCGTCAGCGCTTCAACCTCGGCGGCAAGCCGCTCGTGTTCTGCGGTGAGCTCCGCCGTGTGCCGTTCCTCCGCCCGGACCAGATCAGCGACGTCGGTGTGGTCGATCGGGCGCAGGTCTGTGCCGTCTGCCGCCCGCGCGCTGATGACCAGCAACACACCGCAGCCGGCAAGTGCGACGGGTGCGGCGAACCGCCAGCCTCGGCCGAGCGCGGCCACGGTCGTCACCTCCTCGCGAACCGGCGGCAATGCGTTGACTACGCTATCTCCCAAGGTCGGGCGGGAGTTTCACCGCCAAGATCGCCAAGCGAGAGGACGCCAGCCGTGCCCAGATCCCGCATTCGCCGCAAGGTCGACTTCACCCCGCCGGCGACTCGTGGCGGCAGCGGTCCCGGCGTCTCCGGGCGCTGGGTCGCTCCCGTGATGGTCACGCTGCTGGTGCTCGGGTTGGCTTGGATCGTCGTGTACTACATCACCGAGGCCAGCCTGCCGGTGATGAGCGCGCTCGGCGGCTGGAACCTCGTCATCGGCATGGGCTTGATCACCGCCGGGTTCATCGCC
>DASSDH010000036.1:0-9573 GCA_035697245.1 Jiangellaceae bacterium | reverse complement strand
CATTCCGATCAACTCGAACCAAAACGAGTCGCTCGGCACCCCGAGGATCGTCATGGCGGAGGCGGCAGCTACGACGAGAACGCCTGCGGCCATGGAATAGACCAGCAGGCGCATCTGCCGCCGCTGCACCCGGTCAGCCTGCAGGTAGCGGATCAACAGGACCAACATGCCGAGCAGGGCACCCGCGTAGCTGACGTACAGCAACTCCAACGGCCGGCCGAACGGGGCCAGCCACGTCACCGCGAATGGGCTCGCCACCTGGGTCTGGAGCGGTGAGTCGAAAAGATATGGCGAGATGAGCAGGTTGGGACGGGTCACCAGCAGGAGCGGCGGCAGGGCCAGCTGCCACCACATCGCTCGCACCACCCAGCGTTGCCAGCGCCGCTCCACTACACCGTCGGGATAGGAGGCCAGCAGCACGCCGGTCGCCACCGCGGTGAGGAGGTACGTGTACTGGTGAGCCACGCCCGCTACCCACAGCCAGTCGTTCGGCCCCGAATCTCGGTAAACGCCCCGCACAACGCTTTCCAGGCCGACGCCGACGGCCGAGGCAGCGGCGATCAGCAGCAGCCGGCGAGCCTGCGGATGGTCTGGGCGGCGGCGGACCAGCCAGACGGCAACGACGTACACCGGCAGCACCACCGCGCTGGTCCAGAACAAGTGGCTCCACAGGGAGGGGAGCTGCCAATAAAGCGCGAACCCGACGGCGACGAGCAAGCCAGCGCCACCCACGGCGATGGCGGTGTACTGGCGGACCCGTGCCCAACGCGACACACCGGCATCGTCCGCCGAGCAGGCGAACTCGTCCAGAGGGCACACCTCCCCCGCGACCCGAGGCTGGCCCCGGGTCAACAGTGCGCCGAATCCACCTTCCCCGACGACGCGCCGAAACCTACTGTCCGAAATCGCGCATGTCCGCCCCCGATGGCACCGGGAACACTTCCCGAACCGGCCGGGACGGATTGGCGTTGACCGCCGGGACGGACGACAACGACCGTCGATCCGAACGGCAACTCAGCCGTCGTGAGCGAAGGAGGTCGGATGGACGGGCCGGTGGCGTTGTCGGTACGCGGGGTCGACAAGTCGTACAAGAGGCGCCAAGTGTTGACGAACGTATCGTTCGACGTTCGCCGGGGTGAGGCGCTGGCAATCGTCGGGGAGAACGGGGCGGGCAAGACCACGTTGCTGCGTATCTGCGCGGGAGTGCTGCCCGCCGATGGTGGTGCGGTCGCCCGCGTTCCCCGAGTCGCTTACTGTCCGCAGGAGTTCGGCCTGATCGAGCACCTCACGGCAGCCGAGCATGTTCGGTACGTCGGCGCTGGGCTCGGCTTTGACCGGGACGAGGCAACCAGTCGCGGCGATGCCCTGCTTCGGTGGCTTCACTTTCCCGACGGCGACAAGGCGACCGTGCGCGAGCTGTCCAGCGGAACTCGACAAAAGCTCAACCTCGCGCTGGCTCTCATGACCGACGGCCCACTCATCCTGCTCGACGAGCCATACCAAGGTTTCGACCGTGGCACGTACGAGAACTTCTGGGATCACGTCGAGATCTGGCGCCAACAGGGCGCCGCTGTCGTCGTCGTCACCCACATGCTTGCCGAGCTGTACCGCGTCAACCGGGTATTGGAACTTCACGCCGGCGGCGGCTGGGCGCTCGACGGTGTCGCGGAGGTGGCGGCATGAACCTCCGACGTTCCCTCACGGTCGCTGCCATGCATGCGCGTGATCTCGGCCGGCGACGGTTGGCGCTGGCGATCGTGATCCTGCTGCCGATGGTCTTCTACTTCTTCTACGAGCTGCAGCCAGTCGACCCGGCAATGGAGCAACTGCTCGCCGAGAACCCGGCCGAGGCCGCTGCCGCGGACATGTGGGTTGTGGCGACCGGCGCGATCGGCGTCGGCTGGGCCATAGCAGTGGCCGCGCTATTCGTCATGATCGGCTCACGCCGGGCCGACCAGTCCCTACTGTTGGCCGGCTACCGCCCGACCGAGTTGCTGGTTGGCCGGGTGCTCACCGTATTGGGTCTCACCGCCGTGGTCACCCCAGTGTTCGCCCTCGTCATCTGGTCGCAGCGCGACCTGGACTTCGTGCCGCTGGCTGCGGCCATCGGGTTGTCCGGCGTGGTCGCGGCCACGATCGGCGTCCTGGCCGCGGCGATCGTGCCCCGGGAGATGGAAGGCGTGCTGCTCATCATCGGGGTCATCGGCATCCAGATGACGGCCGACCCGCAGCGCTGGATGCCGCTCTGGGGTGCGGGCGAAATGCTCGCCCGCTCAGCCGGGCTCCCAGGCGCCGCTTCGGCCGGTGCCGCAATCCTCCACTCGGCGATCTATGCCGCGGCCCTGCTCGGCGTCGGAATCGCCGTCTGGAACCGGCGGGTCAGGTTGCGGCCACCGGCCAGGTTCCTGCCGGTTGACAGTCCAGTTGGCGCAAGCGCAGCGAGGGAATCGGCATGATGGCCGGAGCTGCGCTGGCCGGCGGGATGCTGGTCGCACCGGTCGCATTCAGCGTCGTCGAGGTGGTCGGCTACCGTCAGGGGCGCTTCGGCCGGACGTTCTGGGAGTCGTCACTCGACGCCAAGCTGGCTCACGTCGGCCAACACAGCCATGCGTGGCGGTTGATGACGCTGCCGTGGTTCCCCATCCTCGCCGTCACCACCGCAGGACTCGCCGGGTTGTCCTTCCTACTCGCCGACGTGGCTGCTTGGACAGCCTTCGGTCTATTCATACTGGCCGCCGAAGCCTGGCTGATCGTGATGTCGCTCCAGAACGGCACGACAATCGTGGCCGCCCAGCGCCGGGCGCAGACCGGTGACACGCCGGACTGGGCAGTGGCCGTCTGGCAGGCCGGGTTCGTGCTGGAGCAGGTGTGGATCGTGCTCGCCAATCTCGCCGCTGTTGGCTACGGCATGGCCGTGCTGCGCACCGACGTGCTGCCGGGGTGGTTGGGCTGGGCGGCGATCGTAGTCGGCTTGGCCATTCCGATCCTTGTGCTGCTCACCCGGGATGGCTTTCCCGAACTCGCGCTTCCGGCGTATCTGACACTCGGCGTCGCGCTCCTTTTTACTTGACCGCCCACTGACAGGAGGAATACATGAAGTCCACCTACCGCGCACTGGCGTATCTGATCGCTGCCGGTGTCGCATTGCAGGCGGCGAGTGTCGCACTGGGGTTCTTCACGATCATCCACGAGGTGGAGGACGGGCGTGTGATCAGCGCTGGCTACGACTACGACAGCAACCTCGGGATCATCCTGCACCGGATCGGCGGCCTCGGGATCATCCCATTGTCTGCAATCGCGCTGCTGGTCGTGTCGTTCTTCGTCAATGTCCCCGGAGCGGTGCGCCGGGCGGCTGCGGTGTTCGGCCTGGTCATCTTGCAGATCGCGCTGGTGTTCGCCGCGTTCATGTCCGCGTCGGTCGGGGCGCTGCACGGGCTGAACGCGCTGGCGCTGCTCCTCGCCGCGATCTGGGCCGGCTGGCGGATCTCTCACCCCACTCCCGTTGATCATGGCGAAGTGGTTGCCGTGGAAGATCAAACCGCCACTTCGCGATGATCAACGCGCGGCGGAGGTCGGACCGAGCTGTCCTCGGCATCGTCGCCTCGCTCGCCGTTCTGGTCCCGCTGGGCTGGCTGTGGGTAGGCAGCCTGGTCCCCGAGACCTACTCGGTGATGGACATGGGCTACCCCGACTACGGCGGCGGGACCGGCGACCCGGGCCATACAGCACACGCGCTGGCCGGGCCAGTTGTGCGACCAAGTGACGTACGGGTCACCGAGCTGGCCGGCCCGCAGTCGAGTCAACCTGACGTCGCGGTCACGCTGGTTGCCCGCCAGGAGAGCGTTACCTTGGCGACCGGTGAGACCGTCGAGGGCTACACCCTCAACCACGAGTCCCCTGGCCCGCTGATCCGGGCCCAGCAAGGCGAGCTGGTCGAGGTGACGCTGGTCAACGACTCGATCGTCGATGGGGTCGCCCTGCACTGGCACGGCGTCGACCTGCCCAACGCAGAGGACGGGGTCGCCGGCGTCACCCAGGACGCCGTGGTGCCCGGCGAGCGGCACATCTACCGGTTCGTCGCCGAGAACCCCGGCAGCTACTGGTACCACTCGCACCAGGTCTCGCACGAGCAGGTCCGCGGCGGCCTGTTCGGCGTGCTCGTCATCAACCCGGCCGAGCCTCAACGGGACCTCGACGTGGTCGCGGCGGTGCACACCTACGACGAGCTGCGCACCGTCAATGGGGCCACCGCCGAAAGCAGGATGACCGCAGCCCCGGGTGAGGCGGTACGGGTGCGGGCGGTCAACACCGACAACGCCCCTCTAGACGTCGCGGTCGTCGGCGTCCCGTATCGAGTCCTCGCCGTCGACGGACGCGACCTCGTCGGGCCAAATCCGGTCACCGGCGCGTCGGTGCAGATTCCGGCCGGCGGGCGCGCCGATCTTGGGTTCGACACACCGACCGATGGGTCTGCCGTGCGGGTGCAGCTCGGCACCGAGGGCGACACGGCGCTGCTCGTCGGCCCAGCTGGTGCCCAGGCTCCTAGCGCCGACCCAGCAGAGGACAACGTGGACCTCCTCTCCTACGGCTCCCCGGCGCCACTGGGGTTCGACCCGGACGACACCGACCGGCGCTTCGACTACTCCATCGGCCGCCGCCCCGGCTTCCTCGACGGCATCCCAGGGCTGCACTGGTCGATCAACGGACACGTATTTCCCGACGTCCCCATGTTCGTCGTGACCGAGGGCGACGTCGTCCGGATGACCATCGAGAACCACAGCGGCGAGATTCACCCAATGCACCTGCACGGCCACCACGCGGTAGTGCTCAGCCGCAACGGCACTCCGGCCTCCGGCAGCCCGTGGTGGGTCGACTCACTCGATGTCGCATCCGGCGACACCTACGAGATTGCCTTTGTCGCTGACAATCCCGGCATCTGGATGGACCACTGCCACAACCTGCCCCACGCAACCGAAGGCCTCGTCGCCCACTTGGCCTACACCGGCATCAGCACGCCGTTCCTGATCGGCGGGGCGGCACACAACGAGCCCGAGTAGTGGTGACGCCGGCGTCGGTCCGGCTTGGGGCGCTCAGCGAGCGAGGCCGGTCAGCCGGAGCGCGCCGGCCGCCACGCCCTCGTCGGTGGCGGTCAGAGCGATGCGGACGTGCCGAGCGCCGGCCGGGCCGTAAAAGTCGCCCGGTGCCACCAAGATCCCGCGCTCGGCGAACCAATCGACGGTGTCCCAGCAGGGCTGGTCTCGGGTCACCCACAGATACAGGCCGCCCTGGGAGTCGTCGATCCGGAATCCAGCGGCCTCGAGTGCCGGCCGTAACGTGTTTCGCCGGGCCAGGTACCGCTCTCGTTGGTCGTCGACGTGCGAGTCATGGTCGAGGGCGGCAACCATCGCCGCCTGCACCGGAGCGGGCACCATCATGCCCGCGTGTTTGCGCACCTGGAGGAGGCGACGAACCAGTCCGACATCCCCCGCCACGTAACCCGCCCGGTAACCGGCCATGTTCGATCGCTTCGAGAGCGAATGGACGCTGAGTAAGCCGTGGAGCGATCCGTCGTTGACGGCCGGGTCGAGCACGGAGACGGGTCGAGTGTCCCAGCCGAAATCCAGATAGCACTCGTCCGAGGCCACAACCGCGCCCCGTTCGCGAGCCCAAGCGACGACCTTCTCGATGTGTGGCGAGGGCAACACCAGTCCGTTCGGGTTGGCCGGCGTGTTCAGCCAGACCAGTCCGACCCGGCGCGGCCCGAGTGCGGTCAGCGCGTCCGCAGCGACGGAGTGCGCGCCGGCTAATCGAGCGCCGACGTCGTAGGTCGGGTAGGCCAGCGTCGGGTAGACCACGGTGTCGCCGGGACCAAGTCCCAGCAACGTCGGTAACCAGGCGACCAGTTCCTTGGAACCGATCGTCGGCAGCACGCCGTCTGGATCGACTGTGTCGATTCCCCAACGTCGCCGAAAGTAGGCGGCGACCGATCCCCGCAGGGCCGGTGTGCCGTAAGTCTGCGGGTAGCCCGGAGCGTCGGCCGCCGAGGTTAGCGCTTCGCGGATGACCTTGGGCGTCGGGTCGACGGGTGTGCCGACGGAGAGGTCAACCATCCCGTCCGGGTGAGCCGCGGCCCGCTCTCCGTACCGGACCAGCAAGTCCCAGGGGAAGTCAGGAAGCTTCAGCACCGGCGAGCGCGGATCAGTGCTCGCCGGTCTCCTGCGGAGGCAGCGCGGCGACCAGTCCGTGGTCCTTGTCGATGAGTCCTAGCTTCGAGGCCCCGCCCGGGGATCCCAGATCATCGAAGAACTCGGCGTTGGCCTGGGTGTATTCCTTCCATTGCTCCGGGACGTCGTCCTCGTAGAAGATCGCTTCGACGGGGCACACTGGTTCACAGGCACCGCAGTCGACGCACTCGTCGGGGTGGATGTAGAGCATCCGCTCGCCCTCGTAAATGCAGTCGACCGGACATTCCTCGACGCAGGCGAGATCCTTCAGATCGACGCACGGCTGCGCGATGGTGTAGGTCACGAGAACGTCCTCCTGTCGGTGCCGAGCGCGGGGAATCTGGCACCTGTTCCTAGTATTGCGATGCCCGCTTCGGCATGTGCAACCAGCGTAGCCGGTCTGTTCTCTCCGCATATCTGGCAGCGGCCGGGACAGACAACCGAACGGAGGGCGTCACAGTGCTTTCTGACCGCGTGGACCGGATCACGCCGTCGGACATCGGCCGTCGCGTTGTCGTCCGCTACCGCCTGCCCGACCGTGGAAGGGCAACCGACGTACTTGGGCGGCTCGAGGAGTGGGAGGACGGCACCCTGTCCGTGCGTCGTGCCGATGGTGGGACGGTAGCCGTGCGGGCAGCCGACGTCGTGGCGGCGAAGGTCGTCCCACCCCGTCCGATCATTCGGCGTGACGTCCGCGCCCTCGAGGCCGCAGCCGCCGGGGGGTGGCAGGCACTTGAGACGGCGCACATCGGTGGCTGGTTGCTCCGTGCCGCAGGTGGCTTCACCGGCCGCGCCAACTCGTGTCTGCCGTTGGCCTCTCCAGGTGTTCCGCTGGCCGAGGCGGTCGCCGCGGTCGAACGGTGGTACGACCTGCGTGGATTGGTGCCGGCCTTCCAGGTACCAACACCCATCGGCATGGACCTCGACGAGTACCTCGACGCCGCGGGCTGGCCGGCGGCAGCCGAGGACGTGCTGGTCATGGTCGCCCCGGTGGAGGCGGTGGCCGCTGGGCGACAGACCGACGTGTCGGAGGTGGCCGTCGCGGAGGTACCCGACGCCGCCTGGCTAGGGGCCTACCACTACCGGGGGCAGATCCTGCCCGCGGATGCCCTCCCGGTCCTGATGAACGCCGATCCGGTCGGCTTCGCTTCGGTGGACCAGCACGGCAGCCGGGTGGCGGTCGCGCGGGGAGCCGTGAGCGATGCGCCCGACGGTCGGCGCTGGCTGGGCGTGACTGCCGTCGAGGTGGCGCCGCACGCCCGCCGTCAGGGCTTGGGCCGCCTCGTGATGGCAGGTATCGCGGTGTGGGGTCGCCAACGAGGAGCGACCGATGTGTACGTCCAGGTCGCCGAGCCCAACACCGAAAGCATGGCGGTGTTCGAGCGGCTCGGCTTCACCGAGCATCACCGGTACCACTACCGCCGCCGCCCTCCGCGATCTTGAGGCAGACAGCGTCAGCCGCCCGGTTCCGGCTGCCGCTCCGCCGGGTCAGGACCGCAAATGACGGTGGGGTTGGGCTTGTAGGTCCACGGATAGGCCTCGTCCTTGACGAGTTTCCCGTCGGGAGTCCAGACCTTGCGGTAGGAGGTGATGCTGAAACCCTCCCAGCCCTGCTGTGGCTCGCACTCCGGGCTGGTGTCATAGATCGTATCCGTGCTGGTGACATTGCTGCGATCGGAGACTGACGTCTCCACGCGGAAGTGCTCGGTGCTCCAGATCTGCACTGTGACCGTGCCCGGCGCGTTGCCGCTCGGGCTGAAGGCGGTATCGACCACCACCCCGTAAGGCGTGTCGTTCTCGAACGACATGTCGAAGTGGCCCCACGAGACAGTCGCCTCCTGGCCGACGGGATATCGATCGAAGTAGATGCTGTGCGGCTGGTGGTAGACGTCCTCGAGCCCCGCCTGGAACGCTGCATGGTAGGTGGTGGTGGCCACCTGCGAGACCCCTCCGCCGTAGTCCTTCTTCAGTCGCCCGCCGTCGATCGTCCAGCCGACGGCGAACCCGTTGGCGGCGTTCCGCTCCCCTACGAGGTCGTTGAGGCTGAACACCTCGCCGGGCAGAAGCAGCGTGTTGTCGATTCGGCTGAGCGCCAGCCCGATGTTGGTGTTCCGGTAACTCGCATGGGGAAACCGGGTGGTGAACTGGCTGACCACCTCAGTTACCCCGAGATCACGTGCCTCTTCGGTCGTGAGCTCGGGCTCGATCTCGGTGAGCTCGAGCTCCGCCGTCCGGTCGTTACCGCTGGCGGTCAGCACCGGCAGCACGGCCGCGGCCAGCGCATCAGATGGCACCCCCAGGCCGGACTGGCTCGGACTGATGACCGGTCGCCCGTTGGCGATCGTGATGGTGGCATCGTGGCCGCCGCGCCCGATCTCGCTCAGAGCATCGGCCGCCGCCGCGACCAGGGCTGCGCCGTCGAGCGCGGGAACGAGCACGCCGTTGTCGTCGGGCACCATGGTCAACGCGGCGCCGATCATCGCCGGTTCCAGGATTGCTGTCCGGCCACCCGCTGTGACGGTGACCGGGCCGGACATCGCCGGCTCGGCGAACCCGTTAACGGCTTCCTCGACGTCGGCATCGGTGATCGCGGGCTCGACCTCTCTGATGGGCAACGACGTGGTGGGTAGCGGAAGCTCGTGTGGTCCGGGTGCGCCGAAGTACGTCGTCTCGATCGCATCGGCGCCGGACGCGACATCGACCATTCGGCCGAGGGCCGCCGGACTGGTCACCACCGCGCCGTCCGCGAAGGCGACAGAGCCGTTGACTGGCTCGACATCGGCCCGCTCGGCGATGGCTGTGATCGCCGCCTCCAAAGCGGCCCGGTCGACCGACGGCACCGGGTCCACCGCGCCGGCGCTAAACAGCGCCCGTACCAACGAGAACGGGTTGGCGCTTGCGCCGGGCACGGCTTCGACAGTGGCCTCGATGTCGATGCCGAGGCCCGACTCCGGTGGCACGAGATTGAACGTCTCCTCGCCGTCGGTCACCCGGACAGCAATCGGCGCGCCTACCACAGCGGGCAACTCGGCGGCAAGCTTGGCCTCGGCCTCTGCCCTGGTCAGGCCACCGACGGGCACGCCCAGGACGGTGGCGCCCCTGACCAGGTCGTGCCCCGCGACAAGGTAGGCCGCGACGTAGAGCACAACCGAGACCACGAGCACAACCCCCGCCACGATCGCCGGACGGCGCCGCCAGAACGGCCTCGGGGGCGAGGCGGCGTCCTCAGGAACGCCTTCGTCCGGGGGTGCATCCCCCAGACGAGTCGGCTGGTCGGTCACACAAGGCACACTTTCACTCGGAATGCGCAAGTAGGAGGGGCTGCCAGCTCATCATGCCGACCGCGGCA
>DASSDH010000035.1:0-17753 GCA_035697245.1 Jiangellaceae bacterium | reverse complement strand
CGAAGCCCGCTGCCGGGACGCTGCCCAGGGCGAAGGACTGCAAGTCGTATACGGCGTCGACGGCCGCCGCGAGCTGCCCGAGCAAGTGCTTGACCATCTCGCCGGATACGCCGGCTCGAAGCCCGTGCGGATCGGCAACGCTGCAACCGACCAGCGCCAACTCGACATCTACGGCGAGCTTATGGACTCCGTCTACCTATTCAACAAGTACGGTGAGCCCATCTCCTACGACCTGTGGGAGGCCCTGCGCCGCCAACTCGACTGGCTGGCGGACCACTGGGAAGAACCGGACCGGGGCATCTGGGAGATGCGCGGCCCGCCCCGCCGGCATACGTACTCCGCTCTCATGACTTGGGTGGCGTTCGAACGCGCCCAACGCATCGCACAACAGCGGGGACTACCGGCACCGATGGACAGATGGCGAACCCTCGCGGACCGGGCCTATCTGCATGTCCAAGATCGCGGATGGAATCCGAGCACCGAGGCTTACGTGCAGCACCCCGACACCACCACGTTGGACGCGTCCGCGCTGATCATGCCGCTGGTTAAGTTCGTCGGCCCATCTGACCCGCGCTTCTTGTCGACCCTGAACCGAATCGGAGCCGAACTCGTCACCGACAGTCTGGTCCGCCGTTATCAAACCGACGGCTCGGACGGCCTTACTGGCAGCGAAGGCACTTTCAGCCTGTGCTCGTTCTGGTATGTGGAAGCTCTCACCCGGGCCGGCCGTCTCAGCCAAGCCCGGCACATGTTCGAACAGATGCTTACGTATGCCAACCACTTGGGCCTCTACGCCGAGGAGGTCGGCCCCGCCGGCGAAGCGCTGGGAAACTTCCCCCAAGCTTTCACTCACCTGGCTCTCGTCAGCGCCGCTGTGAACCTAGACCGAGCTCTGAACCGCTCCAAGATTCGGTAGCCGCAGCCGGGGCCGTCGGTGATCCCTCATGGTCGTGGAGGGTTGCCGATCAGCCCGGCCCAATCCGGGCGAAGATGATGTCCGTCGGCCCGACCGTCGCCTGCGGCGCAGCCAGCGTGAAGAACCATGTCGCCGGCCCCATCTGCGTGGCATGGTTCGTAGCATGAAATGACGTCAACCAGGTCCGCCGGTGGGGCTGGTGGGGACGCAGTCGGGGTAGTCGCAGGTAGGGGCCATAGTCGTCGCGATGCAGCGTCCTTTTGATCGACGGGTTGTGGGTTCGAGCCCCACGGGCCCACCCATCTGACCTGGGGATATGTCGGCAGTTCCGTGTGGTGGGCGATCTCGGTGAGTGAGTGGATGCTGCCGTGGAAGAAGGTCTCCAAGATGGCGACCACTTTGCTGGTCACCGACCGACCTACTTCGTTTGAGTTACCCGCCACCAGCGGCGACCTCCGTGTCGGATGGCAGCAGCGACGATAGCGGCCCGTCATCGTCAAGGCTTCAGTTCTGGCTGCTCGACCCCAGCTCAAGTGGCGCGGCGAGCGTCCTGCGGCTTGCCGCACGGCCGTCATCGGCGTTCCGGCGGAATCCGTGACCGCGGGCGGCTGCCTGACTATGTTCGAATTCGGCATGCAGATTGCCTTCGACTTGCTGGGCATGTTCGCCTTCGCGACGTCGGGTGCGCTCATGGCGATCCGCAAGGACTTCGACGCCATCGGCATCCTGTTGCTGGCCGAGCTGACCGCGACTGGAGGCGGTGTCATGCGCGATCTCATCATTGGCGCGACGCCACCGGCTTCGAAACCCACGCCCGCGCCCCGATTCGCGGTGGCCGAATACTTCGAGATCTATCCCGGAGCCGCACAGTCTTACGACGCGCACGGGCTTGTCCTTGGTGCGTGGGTCAGCCTGCACGACCAGGGACGATCGGCGGAGGACACGCCCGTGCTTCGACATGATGCAAGGTCGTCGATTATGCGAACGTATGCAGCCTATGGTATGCTGTATTTCGACGCAATCGCCCGGATCGAGCTAAGGACGCGTCGTTGGCTGGGGCGAATCGACGGGACACCTCACGCAAGCGCCTCACCACAGGAGACGGGTCGGGCCGGCTGGGCCTTGTCACCATGCGCGATATCGCCCGGGCCACTGGTCTGTCGCAGAGTACGGTCTCGCGGGTCCTCAACCGAACGCCCACGGTCGTGCCGATCGCCGATGCCACGCGGGAACGGGTTCTCGCCATGGCCAAGGAGCTCGGCTACCGTCCCAACCCGCTCGCTCGTGGCCTGCGAGGCGCGAGCACGATGTTGCTGGGCGTGATCGTCCGCGACATCACCGACCCCTTTTTCGCCGGCGCCATCGAGGCCGTCACGGTGGAGGCGAGCGAGCGCGGCTACAACGTCGTGCTTGGTCACGCCCACGCCCGGGCGGACGAGGCCATCGCCCTGTGGGGCGTCCTTGAGGCCCGACCATGCGATGCGATCCTCTTGCTCGGGGACATGGGGGACCAGCCGAAGCTGATCGAGGACCTCGCCGGCACCCGCGTCCCCCTCGTCGCCCTGTGGCAGGGGTCGCGACCGAAGGGCATCGCGGCGGTCAGCGTGGACAACCGCGCGGGCGTCCAGGCGGTTCTCCAGCACGTCGCCGATCTTGGTCATCGGCGGATCGCATACGCCGGGGCCCGGCCGCTCGGCGACATCAAGGAGCGCGAGGAGGCGTACGTCGATTTCATGGCTCGGCTTGGCGAGCCGGTCCGGGACGGCTATATCGACCACCGGTCGAACGAGTTTGCCGGAGGGGTAGCCGCGCTCGAGCAGCTGCTCGGGCTGCCGGAGCCGCCGACCGCGGTCGTCACGTCCACCGACGTCCTGGCGATCGGCGCCCTCCATGCGGCCCACGCCTGTGGCCTTCAGGTGCCGGCGGACGTCTCGATCGCGGGCTTCGACGACATCCCGGTCGCCGCCGTAACGGTCCCGGCGTTGACGACGGTGCGCATGCCGGTTCGGGAGATGGTGGCGAAGGCCGTGCAGATGGTCCTAGGAGACAGCATCCTCGACCCGACGCGACCGACGGTGCTCCGCCCATCGCTCATGGTGCGCTCATCGACCGGGCCGCCACCGGGCTGACCGACCGACGCGAGGGCTCGACATGGCGAAGTACGCGTGTGGGAGTCGACTTCGGCACGGAGTCGGGACGGGCGGTTCGTAGATGTGCTCCGTGATCACCGGGATTAGCGCTCGAACCGGCGTTGCAGCACGGCGTGGATCGAGACCGCGGCCAGGATGATGCCGCCGTAGATCACTTCCGTCCAGAACGCCTGGATCCCCATAGCCACGATCCCCGCCTGGATCGCGCCGATCATAAACGCCCCGATGAACGTCCCCCAGATCGTCCCGCGTCCTCCGAACACCGACGTGCCACCGACGAAGACGGCCGCCAGGGCCGGCAGCAGGTAGCCGGCCCCGACCCCCGGGTAGAAGTTCGAGACCTGGAGACTGTTCATGACGCCGGCGAACGCTGAGGCCACGCCCACGAGCACGAACAAGATGATGCGCGTCCTGCGGATCGGGATGCCCATGAGCTGGGCCGCCGGACGGTTGTCCCCGATCACATGGGCGTTCTGCCCGAGGCGATGCCGGTAGAGCAGCACCCACGTCCCGATCGCCACCAGGACCAGCCACACGAACTGCATCGGGATGCCGAAGAGCCGTCCAATGAGGACCCGGGACATCTCCGAGTCCCTCGCTTCCACGAGGGCGAAGCTCCGGCCGTTGACGAGGGCGAGCGTCAGCCCGCGGTACAGGAACAGCGTGCCGATCGTGACGACCAGCGCCGGAATGCCGATGAAGGTGACGAAGACCCCGTTCAGCAGCCCTGCCAGCGCGCCGACCGCAAGCGCAGCGAGGACGGCGAGTCCGACGTTGCCGGTGGTCCGCTCGATGGCGATGAACCCGACCATGCCGAGCCCCATGATCGACGGGAACGACAGGTCGATGTCGCCGCTCACGATGACCATCGTGAGCAGGAGGGCGGGGAGCGCGAAGTACGGCGTCGTCTGTGCGAACGAGGCGTAGATGCGGTTGTCCAGGAACGTGTCCGGCGCGAGGAGGATGAACGCGAGCCAGAGCACCACGAACGCGACCGTGATGCCGATCTGCGACGCCCACGTCGTTGCGAAGGAGCGAACGGTCCAGCGCCGGGCGAGCGCCGACTGCGTCTGGACGTTCTCCGCGGTCGAAGTCATCGCGGCCCCGCGGCCTGATCAGGCCGGCTCGCGGCGTCGGTGGCTCGGTGGCGCTCGGGCTCGACGAACTTCCCGGTCGCGGCCACCTCGCGCATGATCTCGGTGACCTCCTCGAGCGTGTATCGGGAGGTCGGGAAGTCCCCGGCGACCCGGCCACGGTCCAGCACGACGATGCGGTCGGCCACCGAGTACACGTGGAAAATGTTGTGGTCGATGAAGATCGCCGACTTGCCCGCCGTGCGGATCCCCTTCACGAAATGCAGGAGCTTGTCGGTCTCCTTCAACGAGAGTCCCATCGTCGGCTCGTCGAGGATGATGATGTCGGCCTCGAAATGGAGGGCGCGGACGATCGCGAGGCCCTGGCGCTCGCCCCCCGACAGGCCGGTGACGTGGGTGTCCGGGGTCAGGGCGGCGGAGGTGAATCCCATCGACTCGCCCATCAGCTCCACCGTGATCCGCCGCATCCTGCGGACGTCGAGGAACCCGAATGCCCGGCTAATCGGTCGTCCCATGAAGATGTTGCGCCACAGCGACAGCTGCTCCGCAAGCGCGCGCTCCTGGAAGACGGTCTCCACGCCCAACGCGCGGGCCTGGTCCACCGTGAGCGCGTGTACCTCCTGCCCGCCGAACAGGATCTGCCCGCTGTCCGGCTGGTGCACCCCGGTGATGATCTTGATCAGGGTAGACTTGCCGGCCCCGTTGTCGCCGAGGAGTCCAAGGACCTCGCCCGCGGACAGCCTGAAGCTCACGTCGGTGAGCACGCGGACCCCGCCGAACGACTTGTGGATGTGACGGAGCTCGACGGCGACCCGACCATCTTCGCGGACCGTCATCTCCGGCTCACCGGGCGTCAGCGTGGGCACGGGCCGAGGCGAGCCGGGGCTGGCGAGCGCTCTGCTCGCCAGCCCCCGAGTCGCGCGTGCCCGCGTCGCCGCCCGGCATCAGCGGATCTGTTGCTCCACGAGCGGCGCGATCTGCTCGATGTTCTCCGGGTCGACGAAGCCACCACCCGTGTTGACGAACAGCCCGCTGAACCCGTACTTGTTCGTGAGGCAGAGCTGCTGGATCGCGAGGAACCCCTGCAGGTACTGCTGCTGGTCGATCACGAGGTCGACGAACCCGTCCTGCACACCCTGCACGGTCGAGGGGGACAGGTCGAACCCAGCCGCGTACAGGTCGTCGGGGCCGAGGTTGGCGGCCTCCATGTAGGTGGGGATCGTCGACGTGAGGTTCCCGTGGTCGATGAAGATGGCCTTCACGTCGGGGTTGGCCGACACGTATCCGGTGAAGGTCGAGACACCGGCCGCCGGGTCCGCGTTCGTGGCATCGTCGATCTCCTGGTAGTCGACCGTCAGCCCCGCCTCCTCGAGCGCGTCGAGGATCCCCTGCGTCCGCTCGCCGCGGCCCGGCTGGGACACCAGGCCCCACACGAACGCCCGGTCGCCGGACTGCAGTCCGCCACGCTCGATCGCCTCCTGTGCGAGGTCAAACCCGGCGTCGTGCAGTACGGCCCCGACGTAGCCGGTGCCCTCGGTCGCGTACTTCGCCTCGGCGTTCGGGAGTTCGGTGTTCATGACGGTCACGAGAATGCCCTGGCTCCTGGCGTCATCGATTAGCGGGTCGAAGGCGTCGTCCCCGGGGTGTCCCATGATCGCGATGCCGTCGGGGCTGGTGGCCGCCGCCTCCTGGAACTGCGTGATCATCTTCTGGGGATCCCAGTCCGACCACGTGTACGTCACGTTCGGCCCGAAAGCCGCCTCGGCCGCCCGCGCGCCGTTATAGACAACGGTCTCGAACCCGCCGCCCTCGGCTCCGCCAGGGAAGAAGACGATGTCCATCCCCTCGCAGAACTGCCCGGCGCTGCTCCCGCCGCCCTGCGCCTGGCCGCCGGTGGTCTGCCCGCCGGTAGCCTGCCCGCCGTCGCCGCCCTCGTCGTCGCTGGTGCAGGCGGCCAGCGCCAGCGACAGGACCCCCACCACCGCCACGAGTTGCCAGCGACCCCAGCGTCCGGTCGGTCGCGATCTCGTCATGACGATCCCTCCTTGCTCGCGACGCACCGTCAATCACCTGCGTCGCTCTCCAGATACAGCCCCCCGTCACGTAAATTGCATTCGAGTGTATGCAAACGTATTCGGCGGCGTCAAGACGCGCCGTTGACGCGTCCCGTACGGGTACCTTCCATGGCCGCCGGGCCCGATTCGCCGGTCTTACGGGCGTTGCCGGTGGCGACGCCCGGACAAGGTCACCACCCGCAGCGACGTGATGTGCCGGGCGTGGGGTCTCGCTGTCGACGCTAGGAAGCGGCCGTTATTGGCGCCTCCGGAGAACGAACCAACTCCGCGTCCTCGCCGGATCTGGGCAATTTCGTGAAGGCAGGCCGGCGTGGAAGCTGGTAGCGCAGGTACCAGACGAGCATCAGCGCCGTCGTGACCAGGTAGAACGTGTGCAGCACCCAGACGGGCCCGGCCGGCAGATGAAAGACGTAGACCGAGTGGATGAGGTTGCCCAGGTTGCTGAGCACGATGTTGCCCAGGCTGTACGAGCTCAGGTCCTTGGTGCGAGCCGCTTTGACCACCATCGGCAGCATGCTGCCGGCGAAGATCACCGTCGAGATGGTTCCGGCCAGCAGCGGGAGGCCGACTTCCATGGCGGCCTCCCTGTCGTCGCGGCGGTCAGGGCTTCTCGGGTTGTCAAGAAGCGTTCGATCTCGTTGACGACACGCGCCGGGGGCCTATTGCATCGGGCGAAGCATCCGGATCTCTCGCCGAGGCGACCTGGGCCCTGGCCACGCGCGACGGTTGGGCAGAGTCGGGTTGGTGCTTCTGGTCGGCTACCGGTCGATCCGGGTTGCTGTGCCGATGCCGAGCCGCGATCGCGTCGGCGATGTGAGCGGCGTCTCGTTCCACGCCGTGTATCTGCTCCGATGAGACCGAGTAGAGGAATTTGAGGCCAACGAAGTAGAGGCCGGGTATCTCCTCTACGACACCACGCCGATGATCCGGCCCCGCCATACCTTTCTCGATCACCGGTAGGTCGATCCAGGAGAACCCTGGAAGAAAACCGGTGCACCAGACGACGTTGGCCACATCGAGACGACGGTCGTCTTCGAGTTGGGGCCGTCCGTGCTGCACCCCGGTGACGCGGGGAACACGCTCCACGCCCGCCGCTGCGAGGTCCTTCGGCTTGACCCTGATCATGAGCTCACCGGTGGACACCATTGTGGGCCGGGCCCTTCTTCCGATAGGTGTACCGGTGGTCAGAACTCGATGGAAGATGATCCGCGCGATGAACGGCATGAGGATTCGCGCAGCCACGCTCTCCGGGCGGAATGGGAGGTGACCGGTGTCGGGTCCGGACAGCCAGACGTCGTGGGTTCTCGCCAGCTCCATGGCGACCTCTGCCCCCGAGTTGCCGGCTCCGACCACAAGGACACCTCCGGCTTGGAGCTGACCGGGGTTGCGGTAGTCGGCGACATGAAGCTGGACAATGCTCGGATCGAGCTGGCTGGCGAACTCCGGTATCCGGGGTCGTTGCCAGCTCGACATCGCAACTACTACGTTGTCTGCCTCGAACCGTCGGTTACCGGTAGCTGCCACGAAGCAGTCGCCCTCTCGAGACAGTCCGTGCACCCGCACACCGGTCTCGACGGGAATGTCGAACCGCTGGGTATAGGACTCCAGATAGTCGGCCATCTCGTCCTTGCTCGGGAACCCCCAGTGGTACCCGGGAAACGGCATGCCGGGCAGCCCGTTGAGCCGGTTGGGAGTGAACAGCCGCAGCGAGTCCCACCGGTTGCGCCAGGCGTCACCGATCCGGTCGTTGGCATCGATGATCGCGTAGGACAGGCCGCGCCGGGACAGGTGGTATCCCACCGCGAGCCCGGACTGTCCACCTCCGATGACGAGGGTCTCCACGTGCGAGCTTGCAGGTCGATCGGTCATGTCGTCGCCTCCTTGGAGCCGGCGCTCAGATCGTCTATACTCCAGATCGGAGTGAATTTATGCTCCAATCTGGAGTATGTCAAGAGGTAGGGATGGATCGGCTGACGACCACCTCGTACGCGGTGCTGGCACAGCTAGCCGTGCGACCCTGGTCCTCCTACGAGTTGGCTCAGCAACGCGTTCGCTACTTCCGATACGTCTGGCCGCGGGCCGAGAGTGCCATCTACGGCGAGGTGAAGCGATTGTCCTCGATGGGACTGCTGGAGGGCACCAAGGAGTACACCGGAAAGAGATCCCGAACGGTGTACTCGATCACCGAAGCCGGCAAGGAAGCGCTACGGGAGTGGTTGGGAACTCCGATCTCTCCGTTCTCGATGGACTTCGAAGCGATGCTGCGCCTGTTCGTCGTCCCGCTGGGAACCAAAGACGACATCATGGGCACGCTCAAACAAGTCCACGCCGATACCCACGAGATGCTTGAATTCTCCGGCAAGGTCAAACAGGAGTTCATCGACGGCATCAACGTCACCCAAGACCAGGTCTACATCAGAGCCCTTGTCGTCGACTTCTTCATCAGCCTCCTGAACACCGTCGAGGCATGGGCCGAACGCACCCTCGCAGAAATCGAGACCTGGGACGATCTCCTGCCCTCCGAGGAGAAGAACACCAGAGGCCTGGAGAAGATCCGTCAACTGCCAGTCGCCACCCCCGCCGAGTCACTCAAACACATCGCCAAACCCCCTAAGAGCCAGATGCGGACCCGCTCCTGAGACGAACTTGACCTGGCCCTGGTTGCTTGGTGCCGTGATGACCAGCGGGATCGGCGCATCGAACTGAGAGCCGGCATGCAACAGCATGTTCGTCCACGCTGAATCCGGGTAGTAACGGACAGGGTAAGCCGAGGGACGACCACTGTGCGGATCCCATCCCCTGGTCCACCGGAGATCGACTCCGGACCGGTCGGTCACGTGACGACTTGGAGGAATCAATGACGAAATCCAATCTGGTGTCTTGGCTCGCGCGCCACGCTCGACGAGGCGTCACCGATCTCCCGCGGAACATCGTGTGGGCGGTCGACACCACGTTGAAGAACCCGGCGACATCTGCCGGAAGGACGCTCCAGTCGGTGGGACACGAGGCCGCATCCGCCGTTGCCGATGTGAGCCCGTTCGCTGACGGCGCCGACAGCCGACTACATCGGGTCGACGCGGCCCTGGAGCGCGCCCACGAGCTCGAGGCGCAGGCTCGGGAGGAAGCCGAGGATGCGAGGGAGCGAGCAAAGGCCGCCGCAAAAGTCGAAGCCGACGGCGACAAGCAGATCGACGCAGCGCGGGATGAAGGCGAACGCGAAGTCGTCGACGTGGTCGCTGAGGCTCAGCGGGAGGCTGACGAGTACGTAGCCGCGAAGCGCGCCCGGGCGGAGCAGATCGCTGCCAACCACGTCGCCGCGGTCGAAGCCGACGTCGCTGAGCAAGTGAAGCGAGCCAACGACGAGGCCATGAAGGCGCGCACCAAGGCCGAGCAGGCGATCGAGCGGGCACGTGTTCAGATGAAGCAAGCTCGCGAGCTGGCCGAGGCGGCGGCAGAGGCTGCGCGACGGGCCGCCGATGAGGCCCGCGCTCGAGCCGAACGCCTGTCTGACCAAGCCGACACCCAGGCAGCCGCAGCCCAGCGCAAGGTTGACGAGGCCAACGAACGCCGCGAGGCCGTGGCCTCCGAGGGCCGGAAGCTGGGCGCAGATGCTGATACACGTCCGCTGGATCTTGACGAGATGAACAAACAGGAGCTGCTGGCCCTGGGCGCGGAGATGGATTTGGATCTGAAGTCAGCGATGCGCAAGCAGGACATGGTGAGGACGATCCGTCGCTCACGCGGCTGATCTTCACCACACGACGATGGGAGCACTATGAACAAACTCTTCGGCAAGAAGACAATTATCGATCGTCTGGGAGAGGCCGTCGGTCTCAAGCCAAAGCGCTCGAGCACGGCGCTGAGGTCGGGACTTACTGCGGCGGGCGCGGCCGCCGGGCTGGCCATCGTGAGCGCCGTGGTCTCCGCGCTCCGGGACCGCCAGAGCGATGGAGAACGCGATGCTCGGTAGGAAGACCCTCAGCCGCGGCGTCTTCTTCGGTCTGGGCTACCTGGCCGGCACGCGGGCCGGTCGCGAGCGGTACGATCAGATCGAGGCTGGTCTCCAAGCTGTGGTCGAGAAGCTTCGTACGCGCTACGCCGAGGACGCGACGAGTACGTCGTCATCGCCGTCGGGACGGGATGGGTACAGCGACATCAGGCTCGGCGACTAATCGACGGCGACCATGCTGATCGAGATCCGTCTCCTGGCCCGGCTGTTCCGAATCCCACTCCTGCGTGTCGAGGGCGTCGTCGCCCTGCGGGACGTCGATGCTCAGCACACATCGATGAGCTCGGCCGTTGGCCAGCCGCGGATGATCGACACGATGCCGACGAATGTCAGGGGTGCTGCCGACCGCGCGGCACTCGGCCGGGACCTTGCCGAAGCCGAAGTAATCATCTCCGGCATCGACCGATCGGGATCCCAGCCAAGATCACGAGCGAAACCTGTCGACAAGATGAACTCGTGATGATCATCCTCAGCCTGCATCCATGGCTGGTTTTGCCGCGTGCTCATGCGCACACCATCCCTGCCCTTAGCAACCCCTCCCGCGCCGTGCCTGAACTTCTGGCCACTGGCCAGTCGTCGGCGTGACCGTAGCCGTCGACTTCCCGGGCACACGCTCAAGCATGTATGTGCGGGTCCTGAACCTTCGTCTGATGGGCTGCGCATAGATCCTGGCCTGTCCACCAAGGGTTATGGTCGTCCGGTCACACCTTGGGCATGGCCGAGAGATTGGGCGCGGCCGCCAGTGGGCGGACCTGGGTGCGGAGCTCGATCAGGAACCGCCGCGGCTGGGTGAACGCGGCGAAGTGGCCGGCGTCGTTGATCAGCGCCAGCCCCTTGGTCGGCGCCTCCCCCTCTTCGAAGTACTCCTCGGCCAGGGAGGTCAGGGTGATCACATCGCTCTCGCCCTGCAGGAGGAAGAACGGGACCTCCAAGCGGCTGCCCAGCCGCCGGGCCTTATAGGGCCATCAGTTCGTCGAACATCTGCGCGGTGGACCACTGGAATCGTGTGAACAGGGTGGCCAGATCCCTATGGCTGTAGATGGGCGAGGACAGGGCCAGCGGAAGCAGCAGCCGACGATCCAGGTTGGGTGTGGGCAGGTTGGGTTTGAACCAGGTCGGGTCGGTGCTTGGTCAGAGGCAGGCCGGTCAGGGTGCCCATCGACTCGGCCAGCACGATCACCTTGTCGACGCCCAGGTGCCGGCGCAGGAACTCGATGAGCTCGATGGCGTCGGCGACCCGTTGGTCGAAGGTCATCTGGCCGATGCCGGCCTTACCGTTGCGGCCCATCGACGATGCCACGAACGCGGACCCTGCACGGTCGAGGGGGACCGAACGCCGAGGCGAAGTACGCGCGCCGCCATGGTTTGTCGCACGGCCTGTCGTTCCCCATTCGCGATGATGTCGTGGCCGGAGCTTCCCACCCTCGACCGCGGATCCCGACATTGACGTCCGGATGACAGCTACTACCTTCGACCACATCGTGTGCACCTGATCGCCTGGGGTCGTGGTCGCCTATGGGTCGCGTTCGTGCACGCATTCTGGTGACGCTGGTGACCGTGCTGTGCGGTGTACTGCTCGGCACGGCCTGCAGTGCCAGTGGCGCGGATGTGAAGGCACCGTCAACGCCACCGTCGACGTCGGTGCCGCCAGCGCGGGCGCGAATCGTGTCGGCGGAGGAGCTCGACGCACGGACGGTGGACCTGACGATCGACTCGCCCGCGCTCGGGACGCTCGCGAGGGTCCGGCTGCTCCTGCCCACGCCGTCGTCGAGCCCGCCTGCGTCCGGTTGGCCGGTCCTGTATCTGCTGCAAGGGTGCTGCGACACCTACCAGAGCTGGACCAGGAACACCGACGTAGCGCAGTTCACGGCGGACGCCGGCGTGCTCGTGGTCATGCCGGACGGTGGACGGGTCGGGTTCTACTCTGATTGGCTCGACGGACCTGGCTGGGAGACCTTTCATCTCACCGAGCTGCCCCAGCTGCTCGCCGAGTCCTATGCCGCCGGGGACCGGCGCGCAATTGCGGGGTTGTCGATGGGCGGGTTCGGCGCTCTCTCCTACGCCGCTCGCAATCCGGAAATGTTCGCCGCGGCGGCATCGTTCAGCGGCATCGTGCATACCCGGTTGAGCTCGCAGGTGTCGCAGAGCTACCTCGGCCTGCTGAGGTCCGAGGGTGCCGATCCGGAGGCCCTGTGGGGCGATCCGGCCAAGGATGCAAAGACGTGGGCAGACCACAACCCCTACGACCTGGCAGCGAACCTGCAGGGCACGCCCGTCTACCTGTCCGTCGGCGATGGGCAGGTAGGGCCGCTGGATCCGCCCGGCGCGAGGCCAGACAGCCTGGAGGCGAGGCTTAATGCGGAGAACGTCGCCTTCCGAGAACGCTTGGCGGAGTTCGGTGTCGAGGCGACCGTCGACTTCTATGGCCCGGGGACACACACCTGGCCGTACTGGGAGCGCGCTTTGCATCAGGCCTGGCCGATGCTGTCGGCCGCTCTTGCCGGAAGCTGATCTTGCTTGGCCCAAGGGTGCGCGGAGGGTCTGGTCATGACGATGGTCGCGACGGTACCAAGCTATGACGAAAGGGCGATGCGTGGCTTCAGTGCGCCGCAAGGTCTCGCCGGTCGAAGATCGGCAGGGCGACGGCGACAAACCATGGCGGCGAGGGCCATCCATGCGTATGCGGGTCGGCAGGCCGGCGCCGATCGGGCCTCCGTTGAGCGCTTGGTGGAAAGGGGGAGACAGGTCGTGTCGCTACGTGCGGTCGAGACTGCTCCCTGCATCCGCGCGCGTAGATCATCGGGCTACGGCCGGAGTCCGTTGTGACCATTGAGGGCACGGCCCGGTAGAGGCCATGTACGCAGAGCCATGCTGGTGCTGGGTACCTGGGTCATTGGACAAGCCGCTGACCTGACCGGCGCCGCTCACCTCCGATGACTGCGAGGTCGCTCACCACGCCTGGTGGCATGGCCGCCGCGTCGGCGCACCGCCCGGGCCTCCTGGGTCCAGCCGGTGTGCTCGGCGGGCCAGTAGAAGACCTCGCCGGCCTGGGTGAGTTCCTCGTCCCCGTTGGCGTAGCGAAGGTGAATCGAGCCGTGAAGGACATAGCCCCAGTGCGGGCTCAGGCACTGGTCCTGGGGCAGGCCCTTGAGCAGCGGGGTGAAGTCGACGCCTGGGGGCAGCTCGAGGTAGCGCACGGAGATGTCTCCCCACTGGGTGCCGCGGGTCTCCAGTGCGTCGACCTTGAGCTCTCGGGGGATGGAGTCGGTGGGGAGGTGCATGGCGGTCTCCTCGCTGCCGTCCCGACAAAAGGGTCTCGATCGATCGATTGATCGAACATTCCTTATTGAGCATGATTCCTGCTTGCGTGTCAAGTCTCTCTATGAGATTGTTCAATCAATCGTTCGACCGAAGCGGAGATGACTTGATGGCCGAGATGGTGCCGGGTGGGGGTACACGCTCGCTGATCCTGGAGGCGGGCCGCCGCCAGCTGCTGGCCGGCGGCTATGCCGGGCTGTCGACCCGCAAGGTCGCCCAGGAGGCCGACGTCCCGGTCAGCCAGCTCAACTACCACTTCGGGTCCAAGCAGGGGCTGATCCTCACCCTCCTGGAGGAGGAGAACCGCCGTCGTCTGGCCCGTCAAACGGCCATGTACGCCGAGGACGCGCCCCTGTGGAAGCGCTATGAGCAGGCCTGCGACTTCCTGGAGGACGACCTGGAATCGGGCTATGTCCGGGTCCTGCAGGAGATGATCGCGGCCGGCTGGTCGGACCCGGAGCTCGGCCAGCAGGTGCGCCAGCTGCTGCGGGGCTGGATCCGGCTGGTGACCGAGGTCGCCCGGGAGGCCGAGCACCGCCATGGGTTGGGGCCGTTCACCGCCGAGGAGGTGGGGACGCTCATCAGCACCATATTCATGGGCGCAGAGGCATTGCTGCTGCTGGGCTTCGACCGCCAGGAGGTGCCGATCCGGGCGTCCCTGCGCCGGATCGGCGCGCTCGCCCGGGAGCTGGAGGAAGGAGGGGGCGGCCATGCGGGCCTGCCAGCCGGCAGTTGACGGCTATGTCGAGCGTGACGGCGTCAAGGTGTTCTACGAGGTGTTCGGCCAGGGTGAGTCGACCGTGCTGCTGTTGCCGACCTGGTCGATCATCCACTCTCGGGTCTGGAAGCTGCAGGTTCCCCACCTGGCCCGCCACTACCGGGTCCTCACCCTCGACGGACGCGGCAACGGCCGCTCCGACCGCCCGGCCCGCGTCGACGCCTACCGGCCCGAGGAGTTCGTCGCTGATGCCCTGGCAGTGCTTGACGCCGCCGGAGCCGACCAGGCGGTCGTAGCCGGGCCGTCCCGCGGCGCGGTGACTGCGGCCCTGCTGGCCGCCCTGCACCCCGACCGGATCCTGGGGGTGGTCTTCGTCAGCCCGACGGTGCCCCTCGCCCCGCCGCTGCCCGGACGGCGGCACTCGTTCACCGACCCGCTGCACACCACCGAGGGGTGGGCCAAGTTCAACCAGCACTACTGGCGCGCCCACTACCCGGAGTTCGCCCGCTTCTTCTTCGAGCAGGTTTTCACCGAGCCGCACTCCACCAAGCCGATCGAGGACACCGTCGGCTGGGCCCTGGAAACCGACCCCGACACCCTCATCCTCATCGAGACCGCCACCGTCGCCTCAGAACTCCGCCGCGGCGACACCTTCCGGACGCTGTGTCAGCAGATCGCCTGTCCGACCGTCGTGATCGTCGGCGCCGAGGACGCGGTCACCGCCACCGCCCAGGGCCAGGCCCTAGCCGAAGTGACCGGCGGGTCGCTGGTTACCGTCGAAGGCGGTGGGCACGCGCCTCACGTCCGCGACCCGGTCCTGGTCAACCGGCTGCTGCGGCAGTTCATCGACGGGCTCCACTCGCGACCCCAGCCGCGCACCTGGACCCGGGCGCTGCGACGGCCGCCCAAGGCGCTTTACATCTCTTCCCCGATCGGCCTGGGCCACGCCCGGCGCGACCTGGCCATTGTCCACCAGCTCCGTGCCCAGCATCCCGAGCTCCAGGTCGACTGGCTGGCCCAGGATCCGGTCACCCGGGTCCTGGACGGGGCCGGCGAGCAGGTACATCCCGCCAGCCGCCACCTGGCCAACGAGTCCGCCCACATCGAGTCCGAGTCGGCCGAGCACGACCTGCACTGCTTCCAGGCCTGGCGGCGGATGGACGAGATCCTGGTGGCCAACTACATGGTCGTCGACGACCTGCTCGACCAGGAGCACTACGACCTGGTGATCGGCGATGAAGCCTGGGAGGTCGACCACTACCTGCACGAGAACCCCGAACACAAACGGACCGCCTACGCCTGGCTGACGGACTTCGTGGGCTGGCTGCCCATGCCGGATGGCGGCCAGCGCGAGGCCGAGCTCACCGCCGACTACAACGCCGAGATGCTGGAGCACATCGCCCGCTACCCACGCCTGCGCGACCGGGCCATCTTCGTCGGCAACCCCGACGACATCGTCCTCGACACCTTTGGCCCGGACCTCCCGTCGATTCGGGAGTGGACCAAAGCCCACTACGACTTCTCCGGCTACATCACCGGCTTCGACCCGGCCGCCCTCGCCGACCGCCAGGAGCTGCGCCGTCGCCTCGGCTACCACCCCGACCAGCAAGTCTTGGTGGTCACCGTGGGCGGCACCGGCGTCGGCGCTCCGCTCCTGGGCAAGATCCTGGAGGCGTTCCCGCTGGCCAAACGGGCGGTGTCCGGGCTGCGGATGGTTGTCGTCACCGGACCCCGCATCGACCCCGCCAGCCTGCCGGCCGCCCACCAGCAAGGACTCGAGCTGCGGGCCTTCGTTCCCGACCTCTACCGCCACCTGGCCGCCAGCGACCTGGCCATCATTCAGGGCGGCCTCACCACCGCCATGGAGCTCACCGCCAACGGGCGGCCGTTCCTCTACTTCCCCCTGGCCCACCACTTCGAGCAGACCTTCCACGTCCCCCACCGCCTGGCCCGCTACCGGGCAGGCCAGCGCATGGACTACACCAGCACCGACCCCGACGCCATCGCCGCCGCGATCGCCAGCCAGGTCGGCCGGGACGTCCACTACCGGCCCGTCGAACGCGACGGCGCCCACCGCGCCGCCGCACTCCTCGCCGAACTGCTCTGAGCTGCCCGCGCTATGCCCATCTCCGTCATGGCACCCGGGCTCAGCACTGGCCAAGGCCGAGACATGGCTGCTGACCCAGCTGGAGGGCCCCGGCTCGCGCTATCATCTGAGCAACATGATCGTTCGCTCGGCTCGCTAGGTGATGATGCCCCGCTGACGGGGCCATCGACTGCTGCACGAGCGACCGTTTCCGAGGCCCCAATGTGGGGCCTCGACTGTTTCGCAGCTCGGAGCCCCGCGGTGAGGAGGTTCCGATGACCGCGACGCCCTTCTACGTGACCACCTCGATCCCGTACGTCAACTCCCGGCCGCACCTGGGGTTTGCGCTAGAGATCGTGCAGGCCGACGTGCTAGCCAGGCACCACCGCCTGCGGGGCGACCGGGTCCGTTTCCAGACAGGCACCGACGACAACTCCCTCACAAACGTGCGCGCCGCCGAGGCCGAGGGTGTTCCGGTGCAGCGGCTGGTCGACCGCAACGCCGCCGCGTTCGTAGCGCTGCGCGGACCGCTGTCGCTGTCGTTCGACGACTTCATCCGCACTAGCAGCGACCCGCGCCACCACGCTGGGATCGAGCGGCTATGGCGGGCGTGCGCCGCCGCCGGCGACCTCTACCGCAAGCACTACGAGGGGCTGTATTGCGTCGGCTGCGAGCAGTTCTACACGGAGGCGGAGCTCGCGGCGGCCGCTGCCCCGACCACGACCTCGAGCCGGAGCTGGTCGCCGAGGAGAACTGGTTCTTCCGGCTCTCCCGCTACCAGGAGCGGCTGCGCCAGCTGATCGGTGGTGGCGAGCTGCGCATCGAACCGGCCGCACGGCGCAACGAGGTGCTCGGCTTCGTCGCCGGCGGGTTGGAGGACTTCAGCGTGTCCCGCTCCCGCACGCGCGCCCGCGGCTGGGGCATCCCGGTCCCCGACGACCCCCACCAAGTCATCTACGTCTGGTGGGATGCACTCGGCAACTACCTCACTGCGCTCGGCTACGGCGACCAGAATGGCGGCGAGGCCGAAGCGTACCGGCGCTGGTGGCGAGGAGCCGGGCGGCGCGTCCACGTGATCGGCAAGAACATCCTGCGGTTCCACACCGTCTTCTGGCCGGCGATCCTGCTCTCAGCTGGCGAGCCACTACCGACCGACATCCTGGTGCACGACTTCCTCACCGCCAACGGCCGCAGGCTGAGCAAGTCGAGCGGCAACGTGGTCGACCCGGTCGCGCTCACCGAGCGCTACGGCAGCGACGCGCTGCGCTGGTGGCTGCTGCGCGAGGTCCAGCGCGTCGGCGAGACCGGCTTCACCGTCGCGCGGCTCACCGCCCGCTCCGACAAGGACTTGGCCGGCGGCTTCGGCAACCTGGTCAACCGAGTGGTG
>DASSDH010000034.1:0-8290 GCA_035697245.1 Jiangellaceae bacterium | reverse complement strand
GATGTGGCGCCGGTTGGTGCGGGCCCGGTCGAGCAGCTCGTGCTCGAACATCAGGGGCGTGACGACGTCGCTTCGGGTCACGTCCAGCCTGGTGAGCAACTCGCCGCCGTCGACGTGCTTCTCGAACAAGATCAGCGCCCTCTCGACCTTCCGAGGCGACTCTTTCGACAGGCGACCGCGGGCCGAGGCGAGCCGAGTGGCCGTCGGATACGTATCACCCTGGGTCGTCACGATCGGCAACCGTGGGCCCATACCGGCTACGAGCTGCTCGATCTGCGGCGGGATGTCGAAGCCGCCGTTGAGGAAGACGCCGGCCAACGCGGGAAACGTTTGCGACGCATGCGCCATGAGCACGCCAAGCAGCACGTCAACGCGATCGCTTGGGGTGACCACAACCCCGCCGTCCACCAGCCGGTCGAGGACATTCGGGAGCGTCATGGCGCCGACAAGTACGTCGATGGCCTCTCGGCTCAGCATCTGCGGATCACCGCTGCGCAGTGTTCCGCCACACGCCTCGAGCAAGTCGCCGACAGTAGGAGCAGTGAGAAACGGCTCATGCGGGATGACGTACGCCGGCACGGGTCCAGCCAACGCATCCCGGACGGCGTCGAGCTGGTCGGGGTCCACGCGGTTCGCAACGATCGCGAGCAGCCGCCCGTAGCGGGCGGCGATCTCGGTGGTGGCCACGTCGGCGACCGTACGGACATCACTCGGAGACCGGCCTCGGCCGTGCACCACGAGCAGAACGGGTGCGCCCAGGTTGGCGGCGACCCGGGCGTTGTACGAGAACTCGGTCGGGCTGCCGACCCCGGTGTAGTCGCTGCCGACGACGATCATGGCGTCGCGATCCGCGGCCGCCTCGTGGTATCGGTCGACGATCGTCGACATGGCGGCGTCCGGGTCGGAGTGGACCCGGTCGTAGCTGACCCCGGCAGCCGACTCGTACGGCATGTCGACGCCCTGGTGATCCAGCAGGAGTTCGAGGACGTAGTCGGGCCGGTCGTCGGATCGGACAATCGGCCGGAACACACCGATCCGACCAACCCGCCGGGTCAGCAGGTCGAGCGCCCCGAGCGCCACCATGCCCTTGCCGGTCTCGCCTTCCGGTGAGGTCACGTACAGGCTGCGCGCCACGATCGCGAGGCTATCCGCCCGACTGGCCGGTCGCACGGTGAGCGGCGCTACGCCCCGTGGCCGCCGCTGCGCTGCTGCCCTTCGCTGCCGTCGTCATCCTGGCCCTTCTTGAAGAACGAGAACGTGCCGTCGGGCTCGAGCACGACGAGGTCGACGTCGGCGAGGTCGCGAACACTGTGCTCCCGGGCGGCCACGAGCACGTCGTCCAGCGGGAGCCGTTCGTAACGCAGTACCTTCTCGTCGACGTTGCCGTCGGTCAGCAGGACGGTCGGCTCGCCATCCAGGACCGGACGGGTACGCGGGAACCGCCAGCTGAGGTACGACAGCAGGATGGACAAGACGGTGAAGGTACCGACGGCCAGCGCGCCGCCGGTCAGCGAGAAGTCCTCTTGCAGCACCGTCTGGCTGATGAGGTCGCCGAGGGTCACCAGCAGGATCAGCTCGAAGGCCGACAGCTGGGTCACCTGGCGCTTGCCGGAGACGCGCAGGACGAACCACAACAGTACAAAGGTGAGGATCGAACGGATCACGATGTCCATCAGGGCATCACCACCATTCGGAAGTTCACCCTCGCCACCTCGATGTCCTCGGAGACCACCGCCACCCAGTAACGGTGAGCGCTCGGTGGCTGCGTGGGGCCGACCCGGACGTCGAGCGTCAGCTCGAACGCATCGCCCGGCGGCGGGTCGAACTCGTACTCCAGCCGCAGCGGGCCCGCCGTCTCTGCGCTGGGATTCGGATACCAGTTCTGGAAGTCGAAACGGTCGAAGATGTCCTTGCTGAGGGCCAGCGTGATCGGCCCGTCGAAGCCCCCGGGATGTCGAACCCGGACTCGCAGCGGTGCGACCAGGCCGGACCGGGTGACCTGGGCGTACCTGACGTCGAGTTGGTAGCCACCGCCGGATGCGCTGACAGCGGACGATCTCGGGCCGAAGTAGCCCAACAGGCCAGCCAGCACGAAGATGGTCAATGCGACGATCCCGACCCGGCGGATGTTGCGAGCCCGCCGAGAACGTTCCGGCTCGCGATGCGCCGGAAGGGTCGGGATGTGTTGACTCACGGGTCGTTTCTACCGGCTTGTGGACCATCGAGACGGTCGGCTCGCCGCCAGCACCGGGCACGGTACGGTCGTTTCATGGCGCCTCGATCAGACGAAATCGCCGTCGCGCCGAAAGTTCTGCTGCACGATCACCTCGACGGCGGTCTGCGACCCGCAACGATCGTGGATTTGGCCGAGGACATCGGGCACGACCTGCCTACCCGTGATGCCGACGAGCTTGCCGCCTGGTTCGTGGACATGGCCAGTTCAGGGCCGCTCGAGCGGTATCTCGAGACGTTTTCCCACACGGTCGCCGTCATGCAGCAACGGGACGCCTTGGTCCGAGTGGCCGCCGAATGCGCCGAGGACCTCGCCTCCGACAACGTCGTATACGCCGAGGTCCGGTACGCCCCGGAGCAACATCTCGGTGGAGGGCTCAGCCTGGAACAGGTGGTCGAGGCGGTCGACGAGGGTTTCCGGCTGGGCGAGTCGCGGGCAGCCGCCGCCGGGCACCCGATACGCGTCGCCACGTTGTTGACGGCGATGCGCCATGCAGCCAGGTCCGCGGAGATCGCCGCGCTGACCGTCGCCCACCGTGACGCGGGCGTCGTCGGGTTCGACATCGCCGGTGCGGAGGCGGGCTTTCCACCGACGCGCCACCTGGACGCGTTCGAGTACCTGCGGCGGGAGAACTCGCACTTCACCATTCATGCCGGCGAGGCGTTCGGCCTGCCGTCGATCTGGGAGGCACTGCAGTGGTGCGGTGCCGACCGGCTGGGCCACGCAGTCCGGATCATCGACGACGTGACAACACGCCCGGACGGGATCGTGGAGCTCGGCCGGCTCGCCGCATACGTTCGTGACAAGCGAGTCCCGCTGGAGATGTGCCCCTCGTCCAACGTGCAGACCGGCGCGGCGGCCTCGATCGCGGAGCATCCGATCGGGTTGCTGACCCGGCTGCGGTTCCGGGTGACCGTCAACACCGACAACCGGCTGATGAGTGGCACCTCGATGTCCCGGGAGCTCACCCTTCTGGCCGACGCGTTCGGCTACGACCTCGACGACTTCCAGTGGTTCGCCGTCAACGCGATGAAGAGTGCCTTCATCCCGTTCGACCAGCGCCTGGAGTTGATCAACAACGTCGTCAAGCCGGGATACGCCGCCTTGGCCGCACAGCGCGCATTCGCATCCGTCCGCGGTGGCGTCCAGTGATGACGAGGTTGTGCCAAGATTCCGTGGTCGCGACAACAGAATGGACACCACAGGACACATGATCACGTCACACGACATCATCGTGGTCGGCGGCGGGGGAGCAGGGCTTCGGGCAGCGATCGCCGCCGCGGAGACCATCCCCGGCCTGGACGTGGCCGTCGTGTCCAAGGTCTACCCGATGCGCAGCCACACCGTCTCGGCCGAGGGGGGCGCTGCGGGCGTCGTCGCCGAAGACGACAGTCTCGACGAGCACGCATACGACACGATCTCCGGCGGGGACTGGCTGTGCGACCAGAACGCCGTCGAGCTGTTCGTCAAGGAGGCGCCGCGCGAGCTGGTGCGGCTGGAGCACTGGGGTTGTCCGTGGAGCCGCATGCCGGACGGGCGTATCGCGGTGCGACCGTTCGGCGGGATGAAGAAGCAGCGGACCTGGTTCGCGGCAGACAAGACCGGGTTCCATCTCCTCCACACGCTGTTCCAGACCTCGCTGAAGTATGAGACGGTGCGCCGCTACGACGAGTGGTTCGTGACCAAGCTGCTGGTCGACGACGGTCGAGTCCAGGGCGTGGTCGCTGTCGAGATCTCGACCGGCCGAATCGAGACACTGCTGGCCCGCTCGGTCATTCTCGCGACCGGCGGCTGCGGGCGCGTCTTCCCCTTCACCACCAACGCTGCCATCAAGACCGGCGACGGCATGGCGCTCGCCTATCGCGCCGGAGCGCCGTTGAAGGACATGGAGTTCATTCAGTACCACCCGACGGGGCTGCCGTTTACCGGCATCCTCATCACCGAGGCTGCCCGAGCCGAAGGCGGCTGGCTGCTCAACAAAGACGGCTACCGTTACCTGCAGGACTACGACCTCGGCACGCCGTCACCCACGCCCGTTCTGCGCAGCATGGAGCTCGGCCCCCGCGACCGGCTCTCACAGGCGTTCGAGCACGAAGTGGAGAAGGGTCGCACCATCGAGACCCCGTACGGGCCCGTGGTGCACCTCGACCTGCGCCATCTCGGCGCGGCCAAGATTGACGCGAAGATTCCGTTCGTTCGCGAGCTGTGCTTGAACTACCAGAACATCGACCCGGCGAAGGAGTTGGTGCCGGTCCGGCCGGTCGTCCACTACGTCATGGGCGGCGTGCACACCGACATCGACGGAGCCACGCCTATTCCGGGGCTGTTCGCGGCGGGCGAGGTTGCGTGCGTCAGCATCAACGGCGCCAACCGACTGGGCTCGAACTCGCTGCCCGAGCTCTTCGTGTTCGGTACGAGAGCCGGACGTGCGGCGGCCTGGTACACCCTGCGGGCGAAGGAGCCTACCCAGGCAGTCGTTGCACAGGCGGCGGACGAGCGACGCCGGCTGGAGGACGATGTGCTGGGCCGGGAGGGCGGCGAAGATCGGATATCGGCCATCCGGACCGCCATGCAATCCACGATGGAGGAAAGCGCTGGCATTTATCGGTCTGGCGATTCCCTCGCCAAGGGCGCGGACACCCTGCGCGAGCTCCAGGAGCGGCTTCCCCGGGCGACACTCGACGACCGAAGCCGGGCGTTCAACACCGAGCTGGTTGCAGCGCTCGAGCAAGCCGCCATGCTCGACGTGTCCGAGGCCATCGTCCAGAGTGCGATCCGTCGGGAGGAGTCGCGGGGAGCCCACCAGCGCACCGACTTCCCCAAGCGCGACGACGAACGGTTCCTCGCTCATTCCGTCGCGTACCGGGAGCCCGACGGGTCGTGCCGGATCGAGTATCTGCCAGTGACGATCACCCGGTGGCCGCCAGGCGAGCGGGTTTACGGAAGGTGATGATGGCCGACACCATTACCCTCGACGTTGCTCGATACCGGCCCGGGCAGGAGGCCGAGCCGACCCTCCAGAGTTACGACGTGCCGCTGCGCGATGACTGGGTCGTCCTCGACGGCCTAAATTACGTCAAGGACGAACTGGACGGCACGCTTTCTTACCGCTGGTCGTGCCGGATGGGCATCTGCGGCAGCTGCGGCATGACGGTCAACGGCGAACCCAAACTGACGTGCGCCACTTTCCTCACCGAATACGCGCCGGGGCCGATCCGGGTCGAGCCGCTGGGCAACTTCCCGGTGCTGCGGGACCTCGTCGTCGACATCGACGACTTCCTCGACAAGCTCTCGCGGGTCAAGCCCTGGATCGTCCGGGACGAGGCGCCGGTGTCCGAAGGTGAGTACCTGCAGACGCCAGACGAGCTGGAAGAGTTTCGGCAGTACAGCATGTGCATCAACTGCATGCTGTGTTACTCCGCGTGCCCGGTGTACGGGATCGACGAGGAGTTCGTCGGGCCGGCGGCGATCGCCCTCGCGCAGAGGTACAACCTTGACTCCCGAGACGAGGGCGCGGCGGACCGGCTGGACGTGCTGATCCACCCTGACGGCCTATGGGGGTGCACGTTCGTCGGTGATTGCACCCGAGTGTGCCCCAAGCACGTGGATCCGGCCGGGGCCATTCAGCGGTACAAGCTCACCGCGGCGATGGACACGTTGAAGTCCTATCTCCTGCCCCGGGGCCGCCGATGACGACCAATCGTTCGACGTCGTTCGACGTCCGCCCCCCGGCGTACCGGCCGCGGATGTCGCTGTGGTGGTGGCTGTCGAAGTGGAGCTACCTGCTGTTCGTCCTGCGCGAATTGAGCAGCGTGTTCGTCGCCTGGTTCGTGGTGTTCCTGCTGCTGTTCGTCCGGGCCGTGTATCAGGGAGACGATCAGTATCAGGACTTCCTGTCCTGGGCCGCGAACCCGTTCGTGGTACTCGTCAACGTGGTGGCGCTGGCCTTCCTTCTCTTGCACACCGTCACCTGGTTCGGTCTGACGCCCCAGGCCGTGCCGGCCCGCCTGCGAGGGCGGCCGGTGCCGTCGTCGATGGTGGTGGCCTCGCAGTACGTGGGCTGGGCGGCGGTCTCGGCGTTCGTCTTCTGGCTGGTGGTGGGCTGGTAGATGCGCAGACGTCCGGTGGAGCCGTTGGTCTGGCTGCTGTTCAGCGGTGGCGGTGTGGCCACGGCGCTGTTCTTTCCCATCCTGCTCTTCCTGTTCGGGCTGGCATTTCCGCTCGGCTGGATCGAGCCTCCCGGCCATGCACACCTCGACGCTGTACTCGGTCACCTGCTAACCCGGATCGTCCTGCTCGGCCTGTGTGTTCTGGGGCTGGTGCACTGGGCGCACCGGTTCCGGTACACGCTGCACGAGGGACTCCAGCTCGGCCGGGTCGATAACCAGGTCGCCATCGTGTGTTACGGCGCGGCGGTCGTTGGCTCCATAGCGGCGGCATACGTCCTGTTGTTCACCGGCTGAACCGGTCGCGCTCAGATTTACCGGCTCGCGCTCGTTCAACTGCGGCGTGCCCGGGCCCGCCGCTTGCCCTCGTGCATTGCCTGTACCCGCGCGATTGGGATCCCTCGACCTTCCTCGACCAGCTCGGCGTCCAGGTGTTGCGGCGCCGGCATGGCGGTGGCCCACGGATCTTCGCCGGCGAGGAGTCGCACCGCCGTGTGCACCGTGAAGTCGGCCGGGGCAACGCGGTCGAGGTCGCCCCAAGCGAGCGGGAACGACACCGGGACACCGGGTCTCACTCGTGGGCTGTACGCGGCTACCACCGTTGCGCCGCCTGCCCGGGTCGAGTCGAGGAACACCTTGCCGCCCCGGTCATCCTTGACGAACGCGGTTGTGGCCAGCCCTGGGTCAAGGCGCTCGGCCCGAGCCGCGATGGCGCGCGTCGCTGCGGCGACCTCTTCGACCGTCGCCTGCTCGTCGACCGGTACGAAGATGTGCACTCCCTTCGCTCCGCTCGTCTTTACTGCACCGGCGAGGCCGACGTCGGTGATCGCCTGACGAACCAGCTCGGCGGCCCGGACCACGAGCGGGAACTCGGCAGGCGACGGTGGATCGAGGTCGAGTACGAGGTGCGTCGAGCGATCGCTGCGGTCGACGCGAAACAGCGTCGGGTGGTACTCGACGGCCCGTTGGTTGGCGAACCACAGCAGCGTGCGGCGGTCGTTGCACAACGCATAGGAGACTTCGCGCTTCGACGCCGCCGCCCAGATCGGAACTGTCCGCACCCACGGCGGCGTGTACTTCGGGACGTTCTTCTGCATAAACGGCTCTTGGCCGCTGCGCACTCGCACAACCGAGAGCGGCCGGTCACGCAACTCCGGGACCATGCGATCAGCGACCGCGTCGAGGTAATCCACGAGGTCTCGTTTGGTGGCCTCGGCCCCGTCGAACAGCGGCTGGTCGAGGTTGGTCAGCGAGACACCTTCGCGCTGCTCGCCGCCGTCGCTCACTACTCCAGCCTGGCATCCCTGGGCGCGCACGTCGACGGTGCTATGGAGGTGCGGTCAAGGGCGAATGCACCGACCAGGGAATCGTTCCGCCGTTTGGGGCGACCTTGCCTGGCACCTCCTCGGATGCCACGCCGACGCCGTCGGCCAGTGTTTCGCCCTAACCAAGCCCGACGTCCTCGCCAACCGCGGCGCCAGGGTTCGTAGCCGAGGCCATCACCAGGCCTGTCGGTACATCACCAGGCTTGCAGGCCTCGTGGTGTACGGGCATGGGTGGTGAACGTGGTCATTCCGCGGAGCGTGACGTGGTCACAGCTGCATCCTCGAGCGGGAGCTCGACGGACTCGTCGGCCGTGATCGTGTGGATGGCGGTGACCGTTGCCCATCCCTCGAGGAGAAATGCCAGGTCGGTGCCCGGTTCGGGCCGTGCCTCCTCTTCCTTCATGGACATGCGCACGTAGTCCTCGGTGGCTTCCGCGATGGTCATCTGTACCTGCCCGAACCTGGCGAGTCTTGCTCGCGTGAGACCGCGCACGCCGTCCGGCCGACGATCCGGCACGTTGAGGTTGATCACGGTGCCCTCCGGGGCGGTCAGCAGCGCCGGCATG
>DASSDH010000033.1:0-13009 GCA_035697245.1 Jiangellaceae bacterium | reverse complement strand
GTGCCCCCGGTGGGGGTCGAACCCACACTGGGCGGATTTTAAGTCCGCTGCCTCTGCCGGTTGGGCTACGGGGGCGCTGCGTTCAGGCTACGGGCCATGAACTGCTCGGAGGGTTGGACGTCAGCTGCGCTCGCCTACGTTCGCGACTGGTTGGAGCAGACGATTGTGCGACTTCGCTACCCCGGCCCGGCTCAAAGATATCGACGGCGCGGATAGACAGCATGGGCGCCGGCGACCCGATCCACGAACAACAAGCCCGCGCAGTGGTCGATCTCGTGCTGGACAGCCCTGGCCTCGAAGGCATCGGTCTCGATCGTGACCGCATCCCCCGATCCGGGCAGCGTGCCCGCCACCACCAGACGGGTAGCGCGCCGAACGTCACCGGTGAGGTCGGGAACGGACATGCAGCCCTCCCGCCCGAGCTCCCGGCGCGTCGCCTGCACGATCTCGGCGTTGCAGACGACGAAGGTCCCGTGCGTCGTTCGAGCCCTGGGGTGTGCCAACACGTCGACACAAAAGACGCGTTGTCCGACATCGACCTGTGGCGCCGCCAACCCGACGCACCCTGGTGACACTCGCATTGTCGCGACCAAATCGGCCGCGAGTTGGATGACCTTCGGGTCGGTTGGATCGACGGGTTCGGCCGGCTGGGCGAGAACCGAATGCGGTGCCCGGACCACCGGCAGGATCTCGCCCCGGACGCCGAGGTCGTGCTCGGTCCAGTCGACCAGGCTCACAGGACGTCGGTGTCCTGCCGACGCAACGTCACACCCACGCCAAGATCGCGCCCGATGGCGGCAAGGCGCGCCGCGAGCGTCGCCTCGTCGACACCGGCCGGCAGGTCGACCTCCGCCACGAGGACGTACAGATCGCCGGTCAGTCGCGTGGTCAGGTCGGTGATGTTGCCGCTGGCCTGCGCCAGTACCCGTGTGACTGCCGAGACGATGCCCGGCCGGTCGCCGCCATGGACGGTGAGTACGTAAGCAGTCCCGGTCCGGTCCGGATCTGGCTCTGGCGGCACCTCGCGCACCGAGACGACCAACGATCCGTCGGCGCACAGCGGCGCAAGCCTATGTTCCACCTCGCGCGACGACCGGTCACCAGCGCAGATCAGGGTCATCGCGAAGTGACCACGCAGGCGGGTCATCGACGAGTCCTCGATGTTGAGCCCGAGATCGGCCAGTCCGGCTGTGACGTCGGCGATGATGCCCGGCCGGTCGTGCCCGATGACCGTGACGGCTTGCAGGCTCACCCGACGCCGAGCCAGGAGCCCCGGGTGGCGGGTAGGCCACTGCCGCCGTGAGCCTCCCGACGAACGGCGAGTACCTGCGCGACGCCGATGCGACCGGCGTCGAACGAGAGTGCCGATGCGGTCATGTAGAGCCGCCAGACCCGGGCTCGCCCGCTACCGGCCAACGCGACGGCCCGATCCCACTGACGTTCCAGATTGTTCACCCAACGTCGCAGGGTGCGGCCGTAGTGCTCGCGCAGGCTCTCCACGTCGCGCACCTCGAGGTCGGCGCTCTCGATCGCGGCGACCACGTCGCTCAGCGGCAGCAGTTCACCGTCGGGGAAGACGAAGGCACCGATGAACGTCCGACCTGGTCGGCCGGGGCCCGGCCGCCGGACGATCTGGTGGTTGAGCAGTCGCCCGCCCGGCACCAGCAGCCCGTGCAGCGCGCGAGCGTACTCCTCCCATTGTTCCGACCCGAGGTGTTCGGCCATGCCGACGCTCGCGATGGCGTCGAACGGCTGGTCGACGACGTCACGCCAGTCCTGCACCCGAATGTCGACAAGGTCGGCGATACCTTCGTCGACCACGCGCTTGCGGGCATACTCGGCCTGCTCCTGGGACAACGTGATACCGACCGCCTGAACGCCGTGCTCTCTGGCCGCGTGCACGACGAGCGACCCCCACCCGCACCCGACGTCCAGCAACCGCATGCCCGAACCGAGGCCGAGCTTCCGGCAGATCAGTTCCAGCTTGTCGCGCTGGGCGTCCTCGAGCGAGTATGTCGGGTCATCGGGACGGGCCCAGTATGCGCAGGAGTAGGTCATCGACGGGCCCAACACGATCTCGTAGAAGTCATTGCCGACGTCGTAGTGGTGGGTGACTGCGACCCGGTCCCGGCTCCTCGAGTGCCGTTGGCCGGAGAGTGCAATCTCCTCCGGCGGTGGCGTTGGCGGCAAACCGATGACGCCGAGCAGCGCGGCGGCCCGCAGTACCTCGACTCGTTCGCGGAGAGAAAGCTGCCGGCGCGCCGCGAGATCACGCCCGACGCTCTCGAAGCGGGTCAGCGCCTGCTCGAAGTCACCGTCGAGGTCGATTTCTCTGGACACCCAGGCCCGGCCGAGTCCGACCTCGTCGGGCTGCCAGAGCACGCGTCGCAAGGCGCGCCGAGAGTTGATCAGCAGTGTCGGCCCATCGGCGGCGCCGGCAACGGAACCGTCCCATGCCCGGATCCGCAGCGGCACAGGCGCACCCAGAATGCGTTCGAGGATAACGACGATGCGGTCAGCAACCTCCGGCTTTCCGCTCAGCACCGATCCGGCCCTCCCATCACCTGGCCCCGGCCAGGGTATCCGGTCGCTCCCGGCTCCCGTCGATCACGTTCAACGGGAGCTGGGCGGCCTGGGTTCGGCGGCGCGGCGGAACTCCTCCCGGGGCACGTGCACCCGACCCAGCGAGACGATCTCGCGACGGAAGAACAACGCCAGCGTCCAGTCCATGATCACCCGCACCTTGCGGTTGAAGGTCGGCAGCTTGCTGACGTGATAGGTCCGGTGCATGAACCAGGCGATGAAGCCCTTCAGCTTGATCCCGTAGACCTGCGCGACCCCTTTGTGCAGGCCGAGACTGGCGACCGAACCGACATACTTGTGCACGTAGTTCTTCGGTGACCGCCCGCGCAGCACCGCGGCGACGTTGTCGCCGAGGAGTTTCGCCTGGCGGACTGCGTGCTGAGCATTGGGCCCGGTGGTTGCGCCCGGCACATCCGAAGTGAGGTCCGGGATCGCCGCACAGTCACCGGCGCCCCACGCATCGTCGACACCGTCGACCCGCAGGTCGGCTCGGCAGCGTAGCCGGGCCTTCTCGTCCACCGGCAGGTCACTGGCTCCGACAAGCGGGTGGGCCTTCACACCCGCGGTCCAGATCAACGTGTCGCTGTCGAACTCGGTGCCGTCGTCGAGGACGACATGACCATCGACGCAGGACTTCAGGCGGGTCTCGAGCCGCACCTCGATGCCATGCCGACGCAACTCCTCGAGGGTGTAGGCGCCCATGTCCGTCCCGACCTCCGGCAGGATCCGGTTCGTCGCCTCGACTAGCACCCACCGCATGTGATGCGGCTTCAGATACGGGTAATAACGCAGGGCGTCCTTGGCCATGTCCTGAAGTTCGGCAAGCGCTTCCACGCCTGCGTACCCTCCGCCGACGACGACGAAGCTCAGCGCACGCCGTCGAACCAGCTCGTCCGGTGTCGAGGCGGCCACGTCGAGCCGGTCTAGCACATGGTTGCGCAACGCGATCGCCTCCTCGACCTGCTTGAACCCGATCCCCTGGTCGGCGAGGCCGGGGATCGGCAGCGTACGTGCGACCGAGCCGAGCGCCACCACGAGTTGGTCGTAGGCGAGGTCGTACGCATCGCCGACCCGCGGCTTCACCCGAGCGATGCGGTCGGCGTGCCGGATGTCGATGACCTCGCCGGTGATCACCTGGCAGTCCCGCAGGACGCGACGCAGGGGCACCACCACGTGTCGCGGCTCCAACGAGCCGGCCGCCGCTTCGGGCAGGAACGGCTGGTAGGTCATGTACGAGCGTGGGTCGATCACCGTGATGCGGAAGCTGCTCCACTTCAGCCGCTTCTGCAGCCGAAGAGCGGTGTACATCCCGACGTAGCCGCCGCCGACGATGAGAATGCGCGGCACAGGTCGTTCGGCCATACTGCAACTCTACCCGGCCTTGTGAATCCATTCACAAGGTCCGGCCTCCTCGCGCGCTCGGCCGCGTCACCATGCGATTGGCACGCTGACCGGTTCCACAAACCATCCAGAGTCGGGCACGAATACAGCGGTTCGACGAGCCAATTGCGCCCGGAGAGCGTGCCAATCGTCTGTCGCGCCCCAGGGCGTGCCGACGCCTCGAAACGCTGGACAACCCGTCAGCCGGTCGCGATTGCCCGGTGCAGGATGTCGTCGAGCATCGGCTCGGTCAGCTTGCCCGTGAACGTGTTCTGCTGGCTCGGGTGGTAACACCCGGTCAGCCGGATCGCCGAGCCGCTCGAACGGCGGAGAACCGCTTCGGCGCCGTGACCGAACGCCGGCCGCGGCCGCGGTATCACGAACCCGTTGCGACCAAGCGCCCCGAGCGCTGCCGCCCAGGCGAACGAGCCCAGCGCGATGACGGCACGGACGGTGCCCAACATCAGCTCCACCTCACGGTCCAGCCATTGCGCGCAGGTGTCCCGCTCGACTCGGCTCGGTGCATTCCCTGGCGGGGCACATCGGACAGCGGCGACGACCCGGGCGCCGACCAGCCGCAGCTCGTCGGCAGCGTGAACCGATGTCGGCTGTGTTGCGAGCCCGGCCCGGTGCAGCGCGGCGAACAGCCAGTCGCCGCTGCGATCACCGGTGAAGACCCGGCCGGTTCGGTTGCCGCCGTGCGCCGCGGGTGCCAGGCCGACGATCAATATGTACGCGTCGGGATCTCCCCAGCCAGGCACTGGCCGTCCCCAATACGGCTCGTCGGCAAACGATCGCCGCTTGGTGCTCGCGACCTGCTCGCGCCACAGCACCAGCCGTGGGCACGCCCGGCACACGGATGATCGCGCGGTCAACTCCGCAAGCTCGACATCAGTGGCAAGGGTGGCGACCTCCCGCGCGTCGTGCGCCACCGGCGTCCAGGACGTCGCCTGATCGCCCGGCCATCCGGTACCCGGCGGGACCGGGCTCGGGAAGTCCCCGCCGATTGCAGGATGCGGAAGGCTCATCGGTGGACAGGTTCCGCGGGCTGCGCGAGTTCCCAGGCGATCCCATCGAGGATGTCGGTCTCGCTCGCGATCACCTCGTCGACGCCAGCACGGTCAATGACCGACCGCAGCACGAGAGCTCCCGCGGCGATGACGTCGACACGGCCCGGATGCATGGCCGGTATTGCCGCCCGCTCGGTATGCGACGCGACCAGCAGCCGGTCGCTGATCTCGCGCACCGCACTAGCGGGGACCCGCGCACGATGAATGGCGACGGGGTCGTACGTCGTCAACCCCAAGTGGATCGCAGCCACCGTCGTCACCGAGCCGGCGAGGCCGACCAGGCTTCCGGTGGCCGAGATCGGCACCAAACGCGTCGCTTCGTCCAGTGCCGCCTCGATCTCCATCCGAGCAGCCTCGATCTGAGCGGGCCGTGGCGGGTCTGCTCCGAAGTGCCGCTCAGTAAGCCGGACGCAGCCGACGTCGACGCTGCATGCTGATTCGACGTCGGCCGTCCCGGCCGCCAGCTCGGTCGACCCGCCGCCGATGTCCGCGACGAGATAGGGCATGGGCACCGACCGCGGCAAGCCTCTGGTGGCGCCGGCAAACGAGAGCCGGGCCTCCTCCTCGCCCGAGATCACCTCGGGCCCGACGCCAAGCACCGAACGGACCCGGGTCGCGAAACTGCTTCGATCTCTGGCGTCCCTGGTTGCGCTGGTCGCCACCATCCGAACCCGCTCGGCGCCCAGCGAGTCGATCAGAGCGGCATACGTCTCCACGACGGTGAGCGTGCGGGCCAAAGCCTCCGGTGCGAACCGGCCGGTGCGGTCTACTCCTTGACCGAGCCGCACGATCTCGAGCCGGCGGTCCACGTCCCGCTGTGATTCACCGTCGATGTCCGTGACCAGCAGGCGCAAAGAGTTCGTGCCGCAGTCGATCACCGCGACCCGGGTCACGGACGGTCCTGTGCTGCCGGGATTTCCACGCATGGACCCGCCGGCCACCACGGCGCCAGCAGGTCAAGTACCTCGTCGCCCAGCGGGTTGACGCCTGGACCCGCCGCGAGAGCATGCGCCAGCAAGGCGTGCAGACACTTCACCCGGTTCGGCATCCCACCGGCGGAAACTCCGGCGATCTCGGACACCGTGGCGATCCGCTCGCGACGAGCGAGGTAGTCACGATGAGCGGCCGCGTAGGCCATGGCGAAGGCTGGATCCAGCGCCAATCGGTCAGACAGCTCTCGCATCACACCCGCCGACTCGAGCGCCGATACGGCAGCGGCCGCGCGTGGGCAGGTCAGATAGAACGTGGTCGGAAACGGCGTTCCATCCGGTAGGCGCGGCTCGGTCTCGATGACGTCGGGTAATCCGCACGGGCACCGGTGGGCCACGGCTCGCATGCCGCGGGCCGGCCGGCCCAACTGCAGTGACACCGCCGCCAGGTCGGCCGGAGACGGCGTAGTCACTCCGCCTCTTCGGCCGCCGGCACGTCGGCAGCCTCCAGCGAGGCCCACAGCCGGGAGTACCACGGCCCGTCGGCCGTCACGGGGATGCCTTCAGCCGTCGTGACCGGCTGGGTGGTTCCGTTCTCGTCGACGACGACGTATCCGACCTCACCGGGCAGGACGAAACCGAGCCGCGCTCGCGCCTGCGCGCGCACATAGGCGGGGTCTTCCCAGAGTCGCAGCTCGGTTTCGAGCTCGTGGACCGACGCGCTCAGCTCGGCGGACTCTTGTTCCAGCGCGCTGCGCCGGGAGTGCTGGTCGTACCAAGCCCGCAGCGGATAGGCGTAGGACACCGCAAGCACGCCCAAGACGAGGGCCAGCACCGCAGCCCGACTGGTGAACGAGCCGCGCCCGGAGGTCCGAGTCGAACGGCCGGGTGGTCGACCCATGTCGCTTGGCCGCCGATCCGTCGCCTGCGATCGCGGCGTCCGGCCAGCGGGCCTGGTCGAGCGCCGCGCGGTAGGCCGAGCCCCGGCCGAAGGCCGGGCGCCGGGACCGCGGGCAGGGCCGGCCATCAGCTAGGCCGTGAACCTGGGGAACGCCCCCGCGCCCGCGTACCGTGCCGCGTCGTCGAGTTCCTCCTCGATCCGCAGTAGCTGGTTGTACTTCGCCACCCGCTCCGACCGGGCGGGTGCCCCGGTTTTGATCTGTCCGCAGTCGGTGGCGACGGCAAGGTCGGCGATGGTCGTGTCCTCGGTCTCACCGGAGCGGTGGCTCATCATGCACCGGTATCCGGACCGGTGTGCGAGCGCGACCGCGTCCAGAGTCTCAGTGAGCGTTCCGATCTGGTTGACCTTGACCAACAAGGCGTTGGCGCAGCCTTCCTCGATGCCCCGCTCGAGGCGTTCGGGGTTGGTCACGAACAGGTCGTCGCCGACGATCTGCACGTGGTCGCCGATGGCGCCGGTCAGCGCCGCCCAGCCGGCCCAGTCGTCCTCGGCGAGTGGGTCCTCGATCGAAACCAGCGGATACGCCGATACCAGCTCGGCGTAATAGGCGGACAACTCCTCGGCCGTCTTGGTGGCTCCCTCGAAGGTGTAGGCGCCGTCGGAAAAGAACTCGGTAGCCGCGACGTCGAGCGCCAACGCCACGTCACGGCCCACCGTGAAGCCCGCCTTCTCGATCGCCACGGCAATCAGGTCCAGCGCGTCCCGGTTGCTCGGCAAGTTGGGGGCGAAGCCGCCCTCGTCGCCGAGCCCGGTCGCGTAACCCTTCTCCTTCAGGACCGACTTGAGCGCGTGGTAGACCTCCGTACCCCACCGCAGGGCCTCACGGAAGGTGCCGCCACCGACCGGCGCCACCATGAACTCCTGGATGTCGACGTTGCTGTCGGCGTGCGCACCCCCGTTGAGGATGTTCAGCATCGGGACGGGCAGCAGGTGAGCGTTGGGTCCGCCGACGTATCGGAACAACGGCAGCTCCGCGGAGTCCGCGGCGGCTTTCGCGACGGCGAGTGAGACGCCAAGGACCGCGTTGGCGCCGAGCCGCTCTTTGTTCGGCGTGCCGTCCAGATCGAGCAGGGCCTGGTCGATGAGCCGCTGTTCGCTGGCCTCGAACCCGAGCAGCTCCGGCCCGATCTCGTCAAGCACAGTGGTGACAGCCTTCTCGACGCCCTTGCCGAGGTAGCGGTCTGGGTCGCCGTCTCGTAACTCCACCGCTTCGAACGCGCCGGTCGACGCGCCGGAAGGCACGGCGGCCCGGGAGATCGTCGAGTCATCGAGCGCGACCTCGACCTCCACGGTGGGGTTTCCGCGCGAGTCGAGGATCTCCCGCGCTCCGACGGCTTCGATCGTGGCCACGTCGGGATCCTAGTAGCGCGCCGTCTGTGCACCGCGGACGTGCCGAGGCGGGTCGGAATGAGGCTGACGGGGGCGGTCTGTCGGCAGAGCGGCCGGACGCTACGCGGGCTCCGCGATTCGTGGCCGCACAGCATGCCACGAATCGCTCTTTAGACGCCCGCTTCCGCGTCCGGCCCCTCTGCAGACCTCAGGCGGTCGAATCCTTGCTCCGCTTCGAGAGCACGCACCTGCTGGGCGTAGCGGCGGACGGCGTCGCGCAACTCCTGCTCTGGGTCGACACCTTCGACTCGGGCACGTTCGACGACCGCGAGCAGTACGTCGCCGACGGACATCGACGCCTCGCGATCGGGCGGCGGCGCGACGCCGGCGCGGGCGGCCCGCCCCATCACTCTGGCGGCGAGTGCGAGTGCGGGCAGCGCCGCCGGAATACCGTCGAGAGCCGACGTCCGTTGCTTCTCTGTCCGCTTGAGCTCGTCCCACCGGGCCTCGACGTGTGCTGCGCTGTCAGCTGCAGCGTCTCCGAAGACGTGCGGATGCCGGCGGATCAGCTTGTCGACGATGCCGGCCGCGACGTCGTCGATCGACCACGCGTCGACCTGGTCCTCCTCGGCGATGCGGGCGTGGAACACGATCTGCAGGAGCAGATCGCCCAGCTCCTCCCGCAGGTGAGCCGGATCGGCCTCGATCGCCTCGAGCGTCTCGTAGGTCTCCTCCAGCAGATAGGTGGCGAGTGACCTATGCGTCTGCTCCTGGTCCCACGGGCAACCACCGGGTGAGCGGAGGCGATCCATCACGGTGACGAGATCGAGCAACCTGGCCCCGGGCAGATCGTAGGACCCGGTCATGACCTCCACCACGGGCGAAGATTGACCGGGGGCCGCGCGAGCCGTCAGCTCGACCGCGATCCCGTCGGCCAGCCCCGGGTCGCCGTCGGGCGAACCCACCCAGACCACCGTGCCGGTCACCGCCTGGTCCACCAGCACCGTCGGCGTCATGGAACCCACCGATTCCGGATCGATGCCGGCGGCCCGCATCGCTTCCACCTGTGGGTGGTCGGCGCTGGCGACGAGGACTCGCCCGGCCCGCAGGACGTCCCACGCTGCGGCGGTGAGCAGTCCTGGCGCAACCCGGGGGCTGTTGACCAGCAAGACGAGGCGACCGGCGGTCACCGCAGCTCTCAGCCCGCTGGTGTCTCGGCCGACCCGGACTCGGGCTCGGAGATCGAGCCGCTGGACTGCTCGAGTACCACTCCGTTCCACGTGCCATAACGCGGGCTCACGGTCACGCCGATCTCGTCCGCCTTCTCGGTGATGGCCTGAATGAGCTCCTCCTGACCGCCGAGCTCCTCGATCAACTTGGTGGCGATCAGCTGGTCGCGCACGAACGGTCGCAAGCTGGTTTCGGTCAGGTTGTTCTGCGCCAGCAGTGGGCCGATGTCTCCATCCTGGGCCTGGGAGACGACCTGCTCGTCGATGTATGCGTCGATCTCGGCTCCGGACACCTCGACGCCCTCGTCTGCGGCGACGGCGGCGAGCAGCATGCTCTGGATCATCCGCTCCAGGATCGTGTGCTGAGCGGCGCTCTGATCACCGACGGCGCCCGCGCTGTCAGGCAGCGAGTCGGCCAGCTCGCTCACCTGTTCCTGCAGTTCCGCGACGGTGATCCGCGCATCGCCCACCACCGCAGCCGCCCCGATCTGCTCGGTGTTGCAGGCGACGAGCGAAGCGCCGGCCACGATGCAAAACACGGCGGCCAAGGCGCGGCGGCTGGACGACACGGGAACCTCGTTTCGGGCGGCAGCTCGAGACGACGCGCATCCTAGCCGGATGCGCGTCGCAGCCCCATTTGCAGCGGAGCAGGATGGCCCGTCATGGACTTTGCCGGGAATTCGGGTCACGCGACGGAGACCGGCGCCTCCGCCAGGACAGCGTCGACGACGCCGCGAGCCCACTCCAGCAGCTCGAGGTCGCGAACGGGCGTTCCACCGACCGGGGCCGTCGTCGGGCGTGGCACCAGGATCGTGCTGACGGCCTGCTTGACGAGCGCGCCGGGATACAGCCGATCCAGTCGAACGCGTTGCCAATCCCGCAGGGAGACCGGCCCGAAGCGAACGTGCCTGCCCTGCAGGGTCACCTCCCGCAGAGCGGCGGCGCGCGCATGCGCCCGGAACCGGGCGACTTCCAGCAGGTTGCGCACCGGGCGCGGCGGTTCGCCGTACCGGTCGTCGAGCTCTTCTGCTGCCGCGTCGACGTCGGCATCGGTGAGTGCCTCGGACAGGCGTCGGTACGCCTCGAGCCGCAGCCGCTCACTGGAGATGTACTCGTGGGGCAGATAGGCGTCGACCGGCAGCTCCACCCGAACCTCGGGGGTGGCTGGGCCGCCCTCGCCGCGGTATTCGGTTATCGCCTCGCCGACCAGCCGTACGTAGAGGTCGAAACCGACGTCGGCGATGTGCCCGGACTGCTCACCGCCGAGCAGGTTGCCCGCGCCGCGGATCTCCAGATCCTTCATCGCCACCTGCATGCCTGCGCCGAGCTCCGAATGGGTCGCGATCGTCGCCAGCCGCTCGTGCGCCTCCTCGGTCAGCGGAATCTCCGGTGGATAGAGGAAGTAGGCATACGCACGTTCCCGGCCACGGCCCACCCGACCACGGAGCTGGTGCAGCTGGGCGAGGCCGAGCCGGTCCGGCCGGTCGACGATGAGCGTGTTCGCGTTGGAGATGTCCAGGCCGGTCTCCACGATGGTGGTGCAGACCAGGACGTCGGCGGCGCGCTCCCAGAAATCGGCGATGACCTGTTCTAGCGTGTGCTCGGCCATCTGCCCGTGTGCGGTGACCACCCGTGCCTCGGGGGCGAGCTCGCGCAGCCGGGAAGCCGCCTTCTCGATCGTCTCCACGCGGTTGTGCACGAAGAACACCTGGCCGTCACGCATCAGCTCGCGGCGGATGGCGGCGCCGATCTGCTTCTCGTCGTACGCACCGACATAGGTGAGGACTGGGTGCCGCTCCTCCGGCGGCGTGGTGATGGTCGACATGTCCCGGATCCCAGTGATCGACATCTCTAACGTTCGCGGGATCGGCGTTGCAGACATGGTGAGCACGTCAACATCGGTCCGCAGCCGCTTGAGCTTCTCCTTGTGCTCGACGCCGAACCGCTGCTCCTCGTCGACGACGAGCAGTCCGAGATCCTTGAACCGGACGTCGCCGGTGAGCAGACGGTGCGTGCCGATGACGACATCGACGGAGCCCTCGGCGAGCCCGCGAAGAGTGTCCGCCGCCTCCCGGTCGGACTGGAACCGGGACAACGGCCGCACGACCACCGGGAACGGCGCGTAGCGCTCGGAAAAGGTCTCGTAGTGCTGTGACACCAGCAGGGTCGTGGGCACCAGCACACCAACCTGCTTGCCGTCCTGCACGGCTTTGAACGCTGCCCGCACGGCGATCTCGGTCTTGCCGTACCCCACGTCCCCGGCGATCACTCGGTCCATCGGCACCGAACGCTCCATGTCGCGCTTGACCTCGTCGATCACCGTGAGCTGGTCGGGCGTCTCCACGTACGCGAAGGCGTCCTCGAGCTCCCGCTGCCACGGAGTGTCCGGCCCGAACGCGTAGCCAGGTGCCGCCTGTCGGGCGGCATAGAGCCGGATCAGCTCGGCGGCGATCTCGCGGACGGCCTTGCGGGCCCGTCCTTTGCGCTTGGCCCAGTCCGAGCCACCGATCCGGTCCAGCGACGGGGTATCGCCGCCCACATACCTGGTGACCTGGTCGAGCTGATCGGTGGGGACATAGAGCCGGTCGGGGGGTTGGCCTCGCCGCGACGGTGCGTAGTCGATCACCAGGTACTCGCGGGTGGCACCGGCGACGGTTCGGCTGGTCATCTCGACGTACCGGCCCACGCCGTGCTGGTCGTGGACGACGTGGTCGCCGGGCCGCAGCTGCAGCGGGTCGACCTGGTTCCTGCGCCTGCTTGGCAACCGCCGCATGTCTTTCGTCGACGCCCGCTGCCCGGTGATGTCGTCCTCGGTCAGGACGACCAGCCCGGCGGCGTCGGCGACGAAGCCATGTGCGAGCGCGCCGGTGCTGACGTGGACCACGCCGCGATCCGGTGCCGTTTCGATCCGATCGGTGAGCCGGTTCGGGACGTCGGCGTCGGCGAGGACTTCCCCGACACGCTCGGCGGTGCCGTGTCCGCCGGTAACCACGACCAGTCGCCGGTTGTCGGCGAGCCAACCCTTCAGGTCGGCGACCGCGCGTTGGGTATCACCGCGATACGAGTCGGCGGGCCGGGCCGACACCGTACGGCTCTGCACGCCCCCGTTCTCGTCGCCCACGAGCTCCTCGTCGGTGCCATACGGGCTCAGGCCCCACCACGGCAACCCGCGACCGATGGCGTGGCCTCGGACCTCGCCGAGGGTTCGGTATGCGGCGGCGCCAAGGTCGATCGGTGCCCGTCCTCCGCCGGCCGCAGCGGCCCAAGACGCCTCGAGGAACTCTTGGCTGGTCACCACCAGGTCGTGTGCCCGGGTGTGAACCCGTTCCGGATCGCAAACCAGCACGTGGGTCCCGGCCGGCAGCAGGTCGAGCAACAGTTCCATCTCGTCGACGAGAACCGGAGCCAGCGATTCCATGCCCTCGACGGCGACTCCGGCGGCGATCTTGTCAAAAAGGTCGGCAAGTTCCGGGTGGCGCTCGGCCAGCGTTCGGGCACGGGACCGCACGTCGTCGGTCAGCAGCAGCT
>DASSDH010000032.1:0-66231 GCA_035697245.1 Jiangellaceae bacterium | reverse complement strand
CAATCTCGCACAGCGCGACCGTACAAAGGAGTCGGCCAGTGGCAAGCGTTCCCAGCGTGTCCTATTCGATCACCGTCCGGCTCGAGGTCCCCGCCGGTGGCACAGCGGTCAGTCAGCTGACCACCGCCGTCGAAAAGGCAGGCGGGCTGGTCACAGCCCTGGATGTGACCGGCTCCGGCCACGACCGCATCCGCGTCGACGTCACCTGCGCCGCGACCTCGACGGCACATGCCGACGAGCTCGCCGAGGCGTTGCGATCCGTCGAGGGCGTAACGATCAGTCACGTCAGCGACCGGACCTTTCTCGTCCACCTCGGTGGCAAGCTCGAGGTTCGCTCGAAGGTGCCCATCCGCAACCGCGACGACCTTTCGCTGGTCTACACCCCAGGCGTCGCTCGAGTGTGCCTGGCGATTGCGGAGAACCCTGAAGACGCGCGTCGGCTCACCATCAAGCGGAACACCGTTGCCGTGGTCACCGACGGCTCGGCGGTGCTCGGGCTCGGCAACCTGGGAGCGTTGGCTGCGTTGCCCGTGATGGAGGGTAAGGCTGCATTGTTCAAGCGGTTCGCCGACATCGACGCTTTCCCCATCTGTTTGGACACCCAGGACACCGATCAGATCGTTGAGATCGTCCGGAGCATCGCGCCGGTCTTCGCGGGGATCAACCTCGAGGACATTTCGGCGCCACGGTGCTTCGAGGTCGAGGCCCGCTTGCGGGAGATGCTCGAGATCCCTGTGTTTCACGACGACCAGCACGGCACGGCGATCGTCGTGCTGGCAGCGCTTTACAACGCGCTCAAGGTTGTTGGAAAGGATCTCAGCTCGATCAGGATCACGATGGCCGGCGCCGGCGCGGCCGGCAGTGCCATCGCTCAGCTGCTGGTGAAAGCGGGCGCCCGAGACATCGTCGCCGCCGATCGCCAAGGCGTGCTTCACGCTGACCGGGACGATCTCCGCAGCAGAGGCAACTGGTTCACCGAGAACACCAATCCGCGAAACGTCACAGGCACTCTGCAGCAGGCTCTGGCGGGTGCCGACGTCTTCATCGGTGTCTCTGGCCCGAACATCCTCAGTGGCGACGACATCGCGACCATGGCCGACGATGCGATCGTCTTCGCCCTGGCCAACCCCGATCCAGAGGTCGACCCGGTCGAGGCGACGGCGCATGCCACCGTGGTCGCCACCGGCCGCAGCGACTATCCGAACCAGATCAACAACGTGTTGGCGTTCCCCGGTGTCTTCCGCGGCCTGCTGGACGCGCACAGCAAGAGCGTCACCAGCGAGATGCTGCTCGCGGCGGCCAAGGCCCTGTCAGGAACGGTGAGCGACGACGAGCTGAATGCCACCTACATCGTGCCGAGCGTTTTCCATCCAGGCGTCACCGAGGCCGTCGCCGCCGCTGTCAAGAAGAGTGTCGAAGAGATCAGGGCGGCCGGGGGCTAAGCGCTCTCTCATGCTCATGGGCGCCATACCGAGTGGTCGTGCGCGAAGTAGACGATCCGCGGGTCGAACTGCTGAAGCATTTCCATCCACGCCGGGATCCGAGGAAGCGGCTGCCCATGACTGTCGCGATGAGCCCGCCAGGACAGCCTGTCTGCTGCGTACTGCGTTGCGGTGTCGTGGCTTTGACCGGCCACGACGACCGCTCCATCCGGCCGCTGGACAACTAGCGACTGGTGCCCGGCCGTGTGTCCCGGTGTAGGAATCAGGTGCACGCCGGGCCAGATTTCCGCTGCGCCGGAGAGGTGCTCGAAACGGTTGTCCTCGATGAGGCCCGGCAGCGTGTAGTCCTCAGTCGTGCGAGCGTTCTGTAGCTCGACCGTCTGGACGAACACGGGGATGTCGCCGAGCCGGGGATTCCCTCCGCAGTGGTCGAAATGCAGGTGGCAGTTGGTGGCCAGGTCGATGTCGCTCAGCGTCAGCTGGACTGCGCCGAGCGCGTCGGGCAGCTCGATCCGGCGTGGCCGGTAATGAGCGTCGACCTCAGGATCAGCTCCTAGGCCGGTGTCGAACAACAACCTGCCCTGCGCATGATCGATCACATAGCCGAGGCATGGTTCGACCCGGAGCTTGCCGGTCTCGGTCTCCGCCGCCGGGCGCACGAAGTAGCCGAAGTCGACGCGACGGACACTGGCTGAACCCATGACACCATGCTGGCGCAGTCGTGCCGTCACCCGCTCGGCGGAGTTGGCCATCGCTGTTGGGCACGGTTTCCACAGCCGTTGTCTGGCGTGTTGGTTGTGCACAGGTCGTGTGTTTGGGATGGCGAGGTATCTGCACTCTCGACTATGGTCGAACACATGTACGAGCAACTGGTTGAGGTCCGCGGGCAACTCGCTGAGTTGGTCACCGCGGTGGACCCGGACGCGGTGTCCGGGTCGACGGCGCAGATGTGGTGGGCCGAGTTCGACCGGGTGGAGCGGCTGGCCGCGGCCGGCAAGACGCTGCTGGCCCGCCGGGTCGCGGCCACCCATCGAGCTGACCGGTCGGGGAGTAGAACCGCGGCGGAGGAGTTGGCCCGCAAGGCGGGCACAACGGCGGGGACGGCCAAAGATGCGATGGATACTTCGCAGCGGCTGGCCGATCAGCCGGAGCTGGACCAGGCGGTCCGGCGTGGTGAGTTGTCCCCGGTGCAGGCGGCGTTGGTCTCCGCCGCAGCGGCGGCCGACCCGTCCGCGGAGCAGCGGCTGGTCGAGTTGGCGCCGCGGGTGTCGCTGGTCGGGTTGCGGGAGGAATGCGCCCGGGTGAAGGCGGCGGCGGATCCGGACCCCGAGGCCACCAACCGGCGTCTCCATGCTCAGCGGCGGCTGCGGCATTACCGCGACGGCGAAGGCGGCTGGAACCTGTCCGCCCGCGGCACCGCCCACGCCGGCGCCGCGTTCGTCACCGTGCTCAACGCCATCACCGACGCGATCTTCACCGCCGCCCGTCGCGCGGGTCGCCACGAGTCGGTGGAGGCCTACGCCTTCGACGCCCTGATGGCGATGGTCGACCGCGCCGCCGAGAGCACTACCACGGCCGATCCCGAGGCCGGGGGCGATGGTGCCGGCTCGGCCGGCCGGGCCGAAGATCCGGGCATCGTCCCCGCTGCCGGCGGAGAGACAGGGTCGGGGTGCGCGGAGCGGCCACGGCCGTCGACCAGTCCGCGTTATCTGGGACTGCTGCGCGTGGACGTGGCGGCGTTGCGCCGTGGCCGCGTGCAGGGTGGGGAACTGTGCGAGGTCGCCGGGGTCGGCCCGATCCCGGTGTCGGGCGCCAGAGAGCTGCTCGGCGAGGCGATCGTGAAGCTGATCATCACCGACGGGGTGGACGTGCTCAACGTCACGCATCTGGGTCGCGGCCCGACCGCCGCGCAACGCGCCGCGCTGCTGTGGATGAACCCCAGCTGCTCGGTAGACGGCTGCCACCGGACCCGGGTCGAGTGGGATCACCGAGAACCCTGGGCGCAGACCCGGCACACCCGGCTGGACGGGCTGGATCCGCTGTGCAGCTTCCACCACGATCTCAAGACCCGTCTCGGCTGGGCGCTCGCGCAAGGCAAGGGCAAACGAGCCTTCGTCCCACCCGACGACCCCCGACATCCCGGCTACCGCAAACCCCCAGGTGAACAGCCACGTCCCGACGCCGCAGCGACCGGGCCGCCGACAAGGCCAGCAGCAGTGCCGGCGCCACCCGGCAAAGCCGGCCCACCCCGAACCACCCGCCAGGCCGCCGCGGCCCAAATGACCCTGCCCGACCCACTGACTCAGCCCGGAGGCAGCGGGGCATAGAGGTCGACGCGGACACCGTCGGGATCGCGGATGGTGGCATACCGCTGGCCCCAGGGTGCGTCGAACGGGGTGACGTGGGAGCCCGAGCCGAGGGTGGCCGTTCAGCATGCAACCGATCGACGTCGGCTGGCGAGGCACAGCGGACTGCGAGCGTGAGCCGTCCGGCGTTCGGGCCGGACCAGGTGTCTTCGGTGAACGACTTCATCACTGCCTCGCTGTCGATCATCAGCCGGACGCCACCGAGATCACACTCGAGGTGTTCGTCGAGGGCCCCTGCGACGGGATCGGGCAGTGCGCAGCCAACGGCTCGATAGAAGGTGACAGTACGCGCGAGCTCGGACGCGACGAGTCCGATGGCGTCGATCATGGGCATGTCATTCATGCCGTCACGGTAGGCCCGCACGCCGACAGCTGGGGACCCAACCGGACCGACTAGGCGAGGTTAGCCAAACCTAAGTACGATGCCAGGCGACATCGTCCGTCCTGTTTCTTCGGAGATCTTCCCAATGCGTTCACCTCGGCTGCCAGGCGCAATGACCATGGCCGTTTTCGTTCTCGCTGCGGCAGCGTGCTCAGGCAATGCCGCGGGTGACGAACCAGAAGAGGATGCCGTCGACGAGTCGAAGCTCGTTGTCTACTCGGGGCGCCAGGAGTCGCTGGTGCAGCCCGTGGTCGACGACTTCGCGGCGGAGACGGGCATCGAGGTTTCGGTTCGCTACGGCAATACGGCCCAACTGGCAGCGCAGATCATCGAAGAGGGCGACCGCACGAAGGCGGACGTCTACTTCTCCCAGGACGGTGGCGCTCTTGGGGCGTTGACCAAGGAGGGCATGCTTGCGGCGCTGCCGGCCGACGTGCTCGATCTCGTCGATCCTCGATACCGGGCCGACGATGGCACCTGGATCGGTACCAGCGCGCGGGCCCGGGTCATCGTCTACGACCCCGACCAGCTCACCGAGGCCGAGGTACCCGACAGTGTGTTCGAACTGACCGAACCGCAATGGAAGGGCAAGGTCGGAATCTCGCCCAGCAACGCGTCGTTCGAGGCATTCGTCACGGCGATGCGGGTCTTGTACGGGGAGGACAAGGCGCGCGAGTGGCTCGAAGGGATGGCGGCCAACGACGTCCAGCTGTTCGACAACAACGTGCTGATCTTGAACGCTGCCGAGGACGGCGTCATCGCACTCGGGTTGATCAATCATTACTACTGGTACGAACAGGTGGCCGAAGAGGGCCTCGAGGCGGTTCCCGCGAGGCTGAAGTTCCTTCCCGGCGGTGACCCTGGTTCCCTTGTGAACGTCGCCGGTGTTGGAGTACTTGCTGCGAGCGACCGACAAGACGAGGCGGCAAGCTTCGTCGAGTACTTGCTCTCCGAAGATGCGCAGACGTACTTCGCCCAGGACACCAAGGAGTACCCGCTGATCGAGGGCATACCCACGGCAGAAGGCCTGCCACCGCTTGCCAGCCTGCAGACACCCGAGATCGACCTGTCCGACTTGGACACCCTGGAGGCAACCCTGGAGATGATCGAGGAGGCGGGGTTGACCTGATGGCTGCGCCGGCGGAGTGGCGAACAGAGGTAACGACGACCGGGGGCCGCTCGTCGCGACCGCCCGCACTGCTCGCCGTGCCTGCGCTCATCGCCGCCGCGGTGGCCGTGTTGCCACTGGTCTACCTCGTGGTGAGATCGTTCGACTCCGGAGTCGGCGAGTTCGTAGCGGTGCTCTGGCGTGAGCGCACCCTGAGGCTCACCGTACGTAGCGTCGGCTTGGCCGCGGTCGTCACGTTCGCCTGCCTGGTCCTGGGCGTCTTTCTCGCCTGGCTCACCACGCGCACCACGCTGCCCGGCCGGCGTGCGTGGGCGGTGGTTGCGGCGTTGCCGCTAGCGATCCCCTCGTACGTGGCGGCGTATGCCTGGGTTGCGGCGTTTCCGCGGATCCCTCCGTTCTGGGGATCAGTACTCGTGCTGACGTTGTGCTGCTACCCGTATGTCATGTTGCCCGTGGCCGGGACGCTTCACCGGACGGATCCTGCCCTCGAGGAGGTGGCACGGTCGCTCGGAAGGAATCAGCTCGCGACATTCCTCACGGTGACGCTCCGCCAGGTCCGGCCCGCCGCGGCGGTCGGCGGGCTCTTGGTGGCGCTGTATGTCCTGTCGGACTTCGGCGCGGTGGCGATCCTCCGCTTCGATGTGTTCACCCGGGTGATCTACACCTCGTACCGGTCCAGCTTTGACGGGACCGCTGCGGCCGCGTTGGGACTCGTACTCGTCGTCATCACCATGACCGTCGTGTGGGCCGAGAGCCGAAGCCGCGGCCGGGCGGCCCAGTCGCGGATCGGCTCCGGGGCACCGCGGGCGCGTCGGCCGGTCGTTCTCGGCCCGGGAGGGGTCGCTCTCGGTTTGCTTGGGGCGGCGATCGTGGCTGCTCTCGCTCTCGGCTTCCCGCTCGGCAGTCTCGGCTACTGGCTGGCCCAGGGCCGATCCGCCGACCTTGACCCGGGGGCGCTCGCCGGCGCGGCAGTGTCGACGATCTCGGTGTCCGCGCTCGGCGCTGTCCTGACGACCGCCCTCGCGATCCCGGTGGGAATCATGGCGGCGCGTTATCGCTCTCGCCGGGTCCGTGCACTCGAGCAGGCGTCGTACGCCGGCCATGCCCTACCCGGCATCGTGGTCGGCCTGTCGCTGGTCTTCTTTGGCGTGCGATTCGCCTACCCCATCTATCAGCGGACGCCGTTGCTCGTCTTGGCGTATGCGGTCCTGTTCCTGCCGGCCGCCATCGGCGCGGTGCGGGCCTCGGTCGCGCAGTCCCCACCGGTGCTCGAGGAGGTGGCGCGTTCCCTGGGTCGCAGCCCAGCTCGGGTCCTGCGCGACGTCACCTTGCCGCTCGCCGGCCCCGGTGTCGCCGCCGGAGCCGCCTTGGTGTTCCTCACCTGCATGAAGGAGCTGCCGGCCACGTTGATGCTCCGCCCGACCGGGTTGGAGACCCTCGCCACCGAGCTGTGGGCCGAGACCGAGGTCGGTGCATACGCGGCCGCGGCTCCCTATGCCAGCCTGCTCGTGCTGCTCGCAGCGGTGCCGACCTTCCTGCTCGGGCCGCGTCGGCGGTCCGGGACACTGGATTCCTCGGAGGGAGGATCGTGAGCGAGCTCGTCGTGCGTGGGCTGGAGAAGTCCTTCGGCAGCGTTCGGGTTCTCGACGAGCTCGATCTCGTTGTTCCCGCGGGGCAGCTTGCGGCTGTGCTCGGGCCGTCGGGCTGCGGCAAGACCACGCTGCTGCGGGTCATCGCTGGGTTCGAGTCCGCCGACCGGGGGACGGTCGTGCTCCACGGGGTCCAGGTCGCCGGCCCAGGTGTGCACGTTCCGCCCGAACGTCGCCGGGTCGGTGTCGTGCCGCAGGAAGGTGCGCTGTTCCCCCACCTGACGGTGGCTGGAAACGTGGGCTTTGGGCTGACTCGGGCAGAGCGGCGGGCCGGGCGGATCGGTGAGCTTCTCGACCTCGTCGGGCTGGGCGGCTTCGGGCACCGCATGCCGTACGAGTTGTCCGGGGGTCAGCAGCAACGCATCGCCCTCGCTCGCGCTCTCGCGCCCGAGCCTGCACTCGTCCTGCTCGACGAGCCGTTCAACGCGCTGGATACCGGACTGCGGGCCGCCGTCCGCGAGGACGTCCGCTCGGCGCTGCGCGCAGCCGGTGCGACTGCAGTCCTGGTCACCCATGACCAGGAGGAGGCACTGTCGATGGCCGACCTGGTTGCGGTCATGTGGGGAGGCCGCATCGCCCAGGCCGCCCCACCGGATCAGCTGTACGCGGCTCCCGCCGACCTCGAAGTCGCCACCTTCGTCGGCGACGCGGTGGTCTTCGACGCTGTGGCGACGGCTGCCGGCGCGGACAGTCCACTGGGGCCGTTGCAGCTGAACGACGCCGCGGCCAGGGGACCCGGTCGCGTCATGGTGCGTCCCGAACAAGTGGTACTCGCCGATACGGATGCGAAGGGAGTCGTGCTGGGGACGGTCGTCGCTACAGCCTTCTACGGCCACGATGCCCTGGTTCGGCTCGCCGTCGCAGTTCCGGGCGGAGCGGTACCGGTTTCAGCGAGATGCCAAGGAATGCCGCCGGGTCTGGAAGTTGGCCGCTCGGTCGGCCTGCGGGTCGTCGGTCCCGTGACGTTCTTCCCCGCCGCGTGACTCCTGTTGCGGCAGGACACGGTTTGCCTACGACTCTGCCCGAAACGGCGGTCCACCAGGCAGCATGGAGCCAGAGGATGCCCGGACGCGAAAGGGGTCGGCGATGAGTTCCAGCAATTCACTCACCGGCCGCTTGCTGGTGGCTACGCCGTTGCTGCGAGACCCGAACTTCGACCGGGCCGTCGTGCTGGTGCTCTCGCATGACGACGACGGCGCCCTCGGCGTGATCGTCAACCGGCCGACGACCGTACCGCTCACCGACATCCTGCCGAACTGGGAGCCTGTCGTCACCGAACCCGGGGTGGTGTTCCAGGGCGGGCCAGTGAGTCTGGACAGCGCATTGGGCCTAGTCGCCGTGATCGACGGCGTCGAGCCACTCGGGGTGCGACGGGTTAGTGGCCAGGTTGGGGTGGTGGACCTCGACACGCCACCGGAGGTCGTCCAGCCCGGAGTCGTCGCCATGCGCGTCTTCGCCGGGTATGCCGGTTGGTCCCCAGAACAGCTGGAGAACGAGATCGCCGAAGGGTCGTGGTATGTCGTCGACTCGCAGACCGGAGACGCGTTCAGTGAAGACGCCAATGAGCTGTGGAAGGCCGTGCTCCGGCGGCAGGATGGTCCGTTGGCGCTGATGGCAACGTTCCCGGCCGACCCGTCGCTCAACTAGACCGGGCCGACGACGTGTCCCGGCCGGCTCGGGTGTTCCTGCTCGGCATGATGGGCAGCGGGAAGACAACCGTCGGTCAGGCGCTGGCTCGGCGGCTGGGCTGGCGGTATCGCGACAACGACCAGCAGTTGCAGATTGCCGTTGGTGCGGCCGTCGACGAGGTGGCCGAGTCCTCCGGCCGGGGACGGTTGCACGAGCTCGAGGTTGAACAGGCCGCGCTCGCCGCGGCCGAGCCGCCGCCGGTGGTCGCCGGCCTGGCCGCGAGTGTGGTCGAGAACAAGCAGTTGTGGGCGACGCTGCGGGCCGCTGGCTGGTGCGTCTACCTCCGCGCGCGGCCGGACACCTTGGTAAGACGCGTCGGAACCGGTGCCGGGCGGCCGTGGCTCGCGTCGAACCAGGCCGGCTTCGTGCAGCGGACGCTGCAGCGACGCGGCCCGCTCTATACGGCGCTGGCCGACGTCATGATCGATGTCGACGAGCTGGTGCCATCCCAGATCGCTGCCGACGTCGTCGAACTGCTGCGCCTAGAGTCGCGCGTCTGAATCTCCTAAGCATCTCGACTGACTGGCGTGCGCGTGCTCAGCGCGCGTTGCAGGTGATCCCGGCCGCATGCAGATCCCTCAGCGTCGAACTGTTGTCGAACATGCGATGGACCGAGTGCCAGGCGGTTCGAACCTGTCCTGCTCGCCGATGGCCGCGGCGGCGGCCATTGGTGCGTATGCGGCGTCGGACTCACGTCGATACGCCTCGAAGGCGTCGGCCGCCGACCGGTCGGCGGGGGCCACCGGAATCGCGTCTGCCTTCGCATCAAAGGCCTCGGTGACTGCAATCAGCTTCGGATACTCGTCGTTGAATTCCTTGATCGGGAAGGGCGCCGGATGCGGCGCGCCGCCGTAGGCGTCGATAACCTGCGGCTCCAGTTCAGCGCAGAGTTCGTTGAGCCGTGCGACGTAGGCGGACGCTGCGGTGGACGTCGTGGTCGCGACCGTCGTGGGAACCGCGGGCGTTGCGTCGTTCTGGAGGAGTCGCCGCACCCTGCGGCCGTCATCGCAAGGCAGCAGACCAGAGCGACCTTTGGAGTCCTGGACGCGGTGCGCGTCCAAGAACGCGGTCATTCCTCGCCGCCGCCACCTTTGAGGCTTTCCCAGATCTTCTTGCATTCCGGGCAGACGGGGTATCGCTCCGGATCCCTGCTGGGCACCCAGACCTTCCCGCACAAGGCGATGACCGGCGTGCCGTTGACCATCGCGTCGGTGAGTTTGTTCTTCGGCACGTAATGGGAGAACCGCTCGTGATCGCCGTCTTCCGTCCGTGGCTTGGTCCGGGTGTCCTCGACGGTCTGCGAGCCGGGGCTGAGCTTCGTCGTCACGGCACCGAGTGTACGGATGCTCGGGGAGGATATGTGGATGACGACGGAGAGGGTGCCGGGCATCCTCGGCCGCACCCATCGGCGGCTGACCGTCGGCATCGTCGCGACCATCGGTTTCATCGCGTTCGAAGCGATGGCCGTAGCGACGGCAATGCCCAAGGCAGTACCCGATCTCGGCGGCATGCGCGTTTATGCGCTTCCATTTTCCGCGTACTTCACGACCAGCCTCTTCGGGCTGGTGCTCGCCGGTGAGATCTGCGACCGGCGGGGACCTCGGCTGCCGCTCGTCGGCGGAACGGCGTCGTTCACGGCGGGACTTCTGCTGGCGGGCTCCGCCCAGTCGATGGTGCCGTTCGTGCTGGGACGGGCGGTCCAGGGGCTGGGCGGCGGGATCGTGATCGTCGCCGTCTACGTGCTGGTCGGTCGGGCATACGAGGACAACCTGCGGCCGCGCATGTTCGCCGCGCTGTCCGCTGCATGGGTGGTTCCCTCGATCGTCGGACCATTGATCGCCGGTTTCCTCGCCGATCAGCTGAGCTGGCGGCTGGTATTCCTCGGCATCGCGCCGCTGGCCGTTGTACCTGTCCTCATCGCGCTGCCCTCGGTGATCCGATACGACGGTCCACCGCCTGCAGGCCCCAACGTGCGGCACGGGCGAATGCGGCTCGCACTCGCCGCGGCTGTCGGCATGGGGCTGCTGCAGTTGGCCGAAATCCGGGCCGACGCGGCGGCGTTGGGGCCGGTTCTGGCCGCGATGGTGATCTTGGTGCCGAGTGTGCCCAGGCTGCTGCCGGCCGGCACGCTCGCATTCCGTCGCGGCCTGCCATCCGTCGTTGCCATGCGGGGGGTTCTCGCCGGGGCTTTCTTCGGTGCCGAAGCGTTCCTTCCGCTGATGCTTGTGCAGGAACGGGGGCTGTCTACCACCGTGGCGGGGCTGTCGCTGGCAGGTGGTGCCGTGGGTTGGGCGGGCGGCTCGTGGTTTCAGGGACGGCCGGGTCTTCGGGTGCCTCGGCCCGAGCTGGTCCGCCGTGGTGCGGTGCTGGTCGCGGCGGGGATCGCCGGCCTCGGTTTCGTGTTGCTTCCGAGCGTTCCGGTTGCTGTCGCCGGCTTCTCGTGGATCGTCGGCGCGACCGGGATGGGCCTGGCGACGGCGAGCATCGGCGTCCTGCTGTTCGAGTTGTCCCCGGTCGAGGACCAAGGCGCGAACTCAGCGTCGCTTCAGCTGTCTGACGCGCTGTTCTCGGTGGTGTTCATCGGACTCGCCGGCGTCATCTTCGGCTCGTCCCAACAGCACGCCGGACCGACGAGCCCGATGGTTTTTGCGCAGATCCTCGCCGTCATGGCCACCCTGGCACTGATCGGCGCCTGGGCGGCCGGGCGGGTGCGACCGCCGGGAATCGCTGCCGGTTCCTGAGCGTTGAGGCCACTGCGGGCACTTCGTCCCGCGTCCCACATGAATTGCCAGCGAGGAGAAAGCAGCCCGGTGTCCACCCTGACCATGACGAGCGACAACCACGACGAGGCCGTCAACGACGGCATCGTATTCATCGACTTCTGGGCCGAGTGGTGCGGCCCGTGCCGCCGTTTCGCACCCGTATTCGAGCAGGCGTCGCAGCAGCACTCCGACATCACGTTCGCGAAGGTGGACACCGAGGATCAGCGTGAGCTTGCGGCCCGGTACGGCGTTACCTCCATCCCGACTTTGGTCATCTATCGGGACGGCATCCCCGTTTTCAGCCAGCCTGGAGCGCTGCCGGCGGCGGTGCTCGACGACCTCGTCACGCAGGTTCGCGCGTTGGACATGGCCGAGGTCCGGGCCGGCTACGAGCAGCAGGTCGCCGAGCAGCGCCGCTGACGCCGCCATTGTTGCGAGACTTGTGCCGGTCGGACGGCGGTATACGTCCGCACTGTCGCAAGATCAGCTGAGGCGTAGACGCGGCTAGGCTCGGGGTGTGGCGGCCGAGATCTCCCAGACGCTCGACCGCGGGCTTCGGCTGGTCACGTTGCTAGCAGAGGCCTCCGCACCCCTCAGCGTCACAGAGGCGGCCACGAACCTCGGCGTAAATCGCACGGTCGTGTACCGATTGGCAGCGACCCTCGAACAGCACGGTTTGGTCCGGCGTTCCGAGGAGGGGCGCCTGTCGCTGGGTTTCGCCGTCCTCGGCCTGGCCGCACGGGTCCATCCGCTGCTACGGCACGCTGCGCTGCCAGCCCTGAGGGCGTTGGCGGAGGACGTCGGCGCGACCGCACATCTGACCATCGCCGACGGTGGGGAGGCCCTGGCCGTTGCGGTCGTCGAGCCGAGCTGGACGTCGTTCCACGTCGCCTACCGGGTCGGATCCCGGCACGACCTGCGCCGCGGGGCCGCAGGGCGGGCGATTCTGGCCGGGCGGGTCGGTGATGCCGCCTACGTGTCCAGCGAGGGCGAACTGCAGCAAGGCGCGTCGGGCATCGCTGCGGCGGTGACAGGTGTGCCCAGTGTCGAGGCGAGCGTCGGGGTGGTCGCTCTGACCGGCCTCGACCCGGCTGACGTAGGGCCACGAGTGGTCCAAGCCGCCGCCGAGGTCTCGCATCGGCTCCGGTGATTCGGTCAGCTGATGGTGATCGTCACCGGCTCGGATTCCAGGCGCTCGTCTCCGACCTGACCCACCACGCGGAACTGGTTCTGCCCGACGCGGCCGGTGATGACGTACGTGCTGAACGAGCCGTCGTCCCTGGTGGTGACGGTCACCGGGTCGTCGGAATCGGGAAAGACACTCCAGTTCCCGCCGTCGAGGCTGCGCTCGACAGTGAACTCGACATCGGCCTCCGCGGGCTCGAGCTGGCCGGTCATGTCGATCTTCTCGTTTGCGCCGACGCTCGTCTGTGGTGCCGACAGGCTGACCGAACTGGCTGGTGTGGACGGCGTGGGGCTCGCGGTCGCAGCAGCGGGTGGGGAGCCCGCCGACGCTTCGGAACCACTGCCGAGGTTGCCCGCGAACGCACCGCCACCGAAGCCGAGGACAAGGGCTGCGACCAGAACGGCACTAGCCGTACCTGGCGACGCACGAGTGGACATCGGCGCCCATTCAACCGCGCCGCCGCCGATCGTCGGCAGGAGGGTGGGCTGATTGGCCGACTGTCGCCATGACGAGCGGCAGCACGCGCGGCCCGACCACGGTGGAGAGAGCAATCAGCGTCGAGGTTCGCACGATGTCGGCGTCGCTGACCAGGTCGTCGATGACGCGCTGAAGGTCGTCGTTGTCGCGGGCGACGATCCGGCACAACAGGTCGCCGGGACCGGTGATCGTGTGGACTTCGAGCACCTCGGGGATTCGACCGAGGTGGTCGGCGACGGACTCGCGCCCACCTTGGCGGATTTCCAGGGTGGCGAAGGCAGTCACGCGGTATCCAAGAGCAGCCGGGTCAAGGCTCGGAGCGAGCGAGCGGACCACTCCTGCAGCAATCAGCTTGTCCAGCCGAGCCTGCACGGTGCCCCGAGCGACGCCCAGGCGTCGCGACGCCTCGAGAACGCCAACCCGCGGCTCTTCGGCGAGCAACACCAGAATCCGCGCGTCGAGCTCGTCGACCATCGTTGACTCCTGACCGGCATACTGGTCAAGTTGACCAGCAATCTGTGGAAAGCAGTACTCAGAACGTACACCGTGCCTACGCAGATCTGCCCGCCTTGCTCAGCAAACGTCCCGGAGGGCACAGTCATCCAGAGCTTGACCGCCGAAACGGAGGCCGCCGTGTCTATCGATACAACGCTCACACCCGAGGAGCGCGAGGCCGATCTCGACCTCGAGCAGCTCAAGCAGCTCGTCGGGCTGGTCGAGTACGACCAGAGCCGTGATCCATTCCCGGTGACCGCCATGGATGCTGTGGTGTTCGTGGTGGGCAACGCCACCCTGACGGCGCACTTCTATCAGTCGGCATTCGGGATGGAGCTCGTCGCGTATTCCGGGCCCGAGACCGGAAACCGTGATCACAAAGCATTCGTCCTCAAGAGCGGCTCGGCGCGTTTCGTCATCACCGGCGGCGTTGCGCCGGACAGCCCGCTGCTGGACCATCATCGGCGCCATGGCGACGGCGTGGTCGATCTCGCCCTCGAGGTGCCCGACGTCGACCGCTGCATCGCGCACGCTCGCGGCCAAGGCGCGAAGATCATCGTCGAGCCGCACGACGAATCCGACGCTGGTGGCACCGTGCGGGTTGCGGCGATCGCCGCGTACGGCGAGACGCGGCACACGCTGGTCGACCGATCCCGGTACCACGGTCCCTACCTGCCTGGATACATCGCGCGGACGTCGACCTACCGCAAGCGGGACGGCGCGCCCAAGCGGCTGTTCCAGGCCGTCGACCACTGCGTCGGCAACGTGGAACTCGGTCACATGGACGAGTGGGTGGCCTTCTACAACCGGGTCATGAACTTTGTGAACATGGCCGAGTTCGTCGGTGACGACATCGCGACCGACTACTCCGCGCTGATGTCGAAAGTGGTCGCCAATGGCAATCACCGGGTCAAATTCCCCCTCAACGAGCCCGCGATCGGGAAGCGGAAGTCGCAGATCGACGAATATCTCGAGTTCTACGGGTCCGCCGGCTGCCAGCACATCGCGCTGGCGACAGGCGACATTCTGCGCGCGGTCGACGTCATGCGGGCTGAGGGCGTGGAGTTCCTCGACACCCCGGCCTCCTACTACGACGACCCGGTGCTACGCGGCCGGATCGGAAAGGTACGAGTGCCGGTCGAGGAGCTGAAGTCGCGCGGCATCCTGGTGGACCGGGACGAGGACGGCTACCTGTTGCAGATCTTTACCAAGCCCCTGGGCGATCGGCCGACCGTTTTCTTCGAACTGATCGAACGGCACGGCTCGCTCGGCTTCGGTAAGGGGAACTTCAAAGCACTGTTCGAGGCGATCGAGCGCGAACAGGAACTGCGCGGCAACCTGTAGAACGCAACGTCGCGTGCGCCCCGGCTGACGGGTACCCGCCCGCGACACCTGACCTGGATTCTCCGGCGCTGCCGCCATACCGTGCTGACATGGGCCAGTACCTGATCGACGCGCTGCGGGATGGCCTACCGGCTGAGGTCGTGGTCGACGATCCCGACCGAGTTGAGTCCTTTCGCTTCGACAAGGCGCAGTTCTGCCCTGCCGGCATTCCGGCTGCCGTCGTGCTGGTCCGTGAGCGTGCACACGTCGAGCACACGCTCCGGACCGCGTCGCGGCTGGGCGTTCCGGTCGTCCCGCAAGGCGCCCGCAGTGGGTTGTCCGGCGCCGCCAACGCAATCGACGGCTGCGTGGTCTTGTCGCTGGAACGAATGGACCACATTGTCGAGATCGATCCCGCCAACCGGATCGCCGTGGTGGAACCCGGTGTCTTCAACGCTGTGTTGTCGCGTGCCGTCGGCGAGCACGGCTTGTTCTATCCGCCCGACCCGTCGAGCTGGGAGTTCTGCACGATCGGCGGCAACCTGGCCACGAACTCCGGCGGCCTGTGCTGCGTCAAGTACGGCGTGACCACCGACTACGTGCGAGGGCTCGAGGTCGTGTTGGCCTCCGGCGAAGTGGTGACCACCGGGCGGCGAACCGTCAAAGGGGTCGCCGGGTATGACCTGACCAAGCTGTTCGTGGGTAGCGAGGGCACTCTCGGCGTCATTACGCAGGCGACCCTGGGGCTACGGCCGGAGACCGAGCGGCCGCGGACGATCGGTGCCTTGTTCGACTCGCCGGCGAGCGCTGCCGCGGCAGTGTCCGCGGTGATGGCCGCCGGCCATGTCCCCAGTTTGCTCGAGATCATGGACGCGACATGCATCCGAGCAGTCGACGACATGAAGCGGATGGACCTGCCTGCCGACGCTGGTGCGATGCTCCTCGCTCAGTCGGACAGGGGTCCAGCGGCTGCAGAAGAGATCGCCGCGATCGGGGACCTGTTTCGGCACGCCGGCGCGACGGACGTCGTCGAGGCCGTGGATCCGGCCGAGGGCGAGCTGCTGCTGGAGGCTCGCCGGGTTGTCCTTCTTGCCCTCGAGCGCCTCGGCACCACCCTGATCGACGACGTGTGTGTACCGCTGTCCCGCCTGTCCGACCTGTTCGAGGGCGTGGAGAAGATCGCGGCCACCCATGGCGTGCTCATCGGCGTCGTCGGGCACGCCGGAGACGGCAACATGCACCCGACGGTCGTCTTCGACGCGAGTGACGAGGCTGCGGTGCGGCTCGCCCAACGAGCCTATGGCGCGGTGATGGAACTCAGCCTCGAGCTCGGCGGCACCATCACCGGCGAGCACGGCGTCGGCGTCCTGAAGAAGCCGTGGCTGGCTGCCGAGATCGGACCCGTGGGTATGCGATTGCATCGGGATATCAAGCGGGTTCTCGACCCGCAGGACATCCTCAATCCGGGCAAGGTCTTTGATGTCGCCGAACCGGGCTGAGGGGGCATGTCTACGAGCGTGGCGCCCATCGCCTTCCGGGACGCCGTCGGTGCGGCCCGCGGACAGGGACCGAGGTCAGGTGTGGGCCGGCAGCACTGACCCCGTCACCTCGCCGAGTCCGATCCGACTCCTGCCGGGACCGGGCGCGGTGGCCGAGATGGTGACGGTGTCTCCGTCGGCCAGGAACGTACGGGCGGAGCCGTCGGCAAGCCGGATCGGCTCGGTGCCGTTCCAGGTCAACTCGAGAAAGGAGCCGCGCTGATCCGGTTCGGGTCCGCTGACCGTGCCCGAGGCGTACAGGTCGCCGGTCCGCACCGATGCACCGTTGGCGGTGAGGTGGGCCAGCTGCTGTGCCGCCGTCCAGTACATCTGCGCGAACGGAGGCCGGGCGACCCGTTTCCCGTTCCACGTCACCTCCAGGTCGATTGCCAACCCCCATGGCTCACTGTCGCCATCGCGCAGGTACTCGGCAGGTTCGGGATCACGTGCCGGCGGCTCGACCCGCGCTTCCTCGAGTGCGGCGAGTGGCACCACCCAGGACGAGATCGACGTCGCGAAGGACTTGCCCAGAAACGGCCCGAGCGGGACATATTCGAAGGCTTGGATGTCCCGTGCCGACCAGTCGTTCACGAGGACGACGCCGAAGACGTGCTCGGAGAACTGCCCGATCGGAACGGGCTGTCCCATCGTCGAGGGCATCCCGACCACGAAGCCGACCTCGGCTTCGACGTCCAGCTTGGTCGACGGGCCATAGACGACGGCGTCGCCGTCGGCCCGCAACCCGCGAGGGCGCACGATGGCGGTTCCGGACGGGACGACCGTTCCGGACCGGCCGTGATACCCGATCGGCAGCTGCCGCCACGCCACGGGCAGTCCCGGCGAGTCAGGTCGAAGGATCTTCCCAACGTTCTCGGCATGGTGCTGGGATGCATAGAAGTCGACAAAATCGGCGACATGGAACGGCAGATGCAGCCGGACGTCGGCCAACGGGAGCAGATGTGGCTCGACCAAACTGCGGTGGGGCTCCTCCATGACCAGCTCGCGGAGCCAGTCACGCACTGCCGCCCACGCCTGCGGTCCCATGGACATGAACGGATTGAGAGTGGGCTGGGCAAAGACATGGGCGCCGTCGAGGTTCTCCTCGGCCGCGAGCGGTGCGATGTCCAGGACGTGCTCCCCGATCGCCACCCCCACCCGGGCGTCCTCGTCGCCGACGGAGAAGATCCCATAGGGAAGCGTGTCGGCCCCGAACGACGACTCGTCCGAAACGGGAATCCAACTCTCGGTCACGTCACTCCCGAACCAGCCCGAGCGCAATCAGATCCTGGATCGGCTCCCGCACGCTGCACGAGCCGAACGACGTGAACCATCTGCGCAGTCCGCGCGCCCGTCCGTCGTCGAACCCGGTCAACCCGCTCGCCAGTCGCGAGCCGTCGCGTTCGGCCAGTACAGCGGCTGCCTCGTCGACGTCTGCTCCATCCAGGCAGGCGGCCACGGCGAGCAGGATATTGAGGAATCCGTGCTGTTCCGAGCCGTCCGCCGCGGTATGTCGGGCGGCCCGATGCAGGCCAGCCGTGCATTTGAACGAGATTCCCAGGTCGAGGCAAGCAAGCACGAACTCGGCGACCGTCCGCTCGCTCGGGAGTGCTTCAGGTGTCGGCCCGCCGGTGCGTAGCTTGGCCCGGTATCCGGACTCCGCGATCACCGCGAGCGCGTCGCGCCAGCCCGCGGACCGAGCGGGTTCGACATAGGCCGGTTCGTCGTCGTCAGGCCCGCCGACAGCGGCGTCGAGCGCTGCGACTGCACGGCGGGCGGCGTCGGCAGGGGAGTCGGGTGGCAGCGCGATCTCGACCCCCCGCAGGATCAGGCGGTCATCGGAGGCGACCGCGTCGACTGCGGGCCCGATCCCGCCCGCGCCGGAGTCGATGACAAGCCGCACCGGAAGTGGCGCCTCGATGTGAGCGGCCAGTTCCTCCGTCCGCGACGACGGACACAGCAACGGTCCTACCAGCCATGCGTACCACGCAGCCCGGTGCCGACGATGGTTCTCGACGGCGACCGGCATAGGGGCGCTTTGGGGCGGAAAGAGCGCGGCGTCATCGATGGATCCGGCGAACAGCAGTTCGGTTGACACGCTGCGGACTGTAACGCATTGTGACAGTGAGCGATCAGGATCGTCCGACTATCGAACACGGAGCTGATTCTCCATGGCCTACTACCGCAGCGTCGGACTGGTGCCGCCGAAGCGTCACACCCAGTTTCGGCGGCCCGACGGACAGCTCTATTACGAAGAGCTCATGGGCGAAGAGGGCTTTTCCTCGGACTCGTCGCTGCTGTATCACCTTGGGGTTCCCTCGGCGATCGTCGACTCGCGGACGTGGGAGCTGCCCGACCTGCGGACGGTTCCCAACCACCCGCTCACGCCGCGCCATCTGCGGTTGCACGACCTGTTCCCGGGCAACGAGTGGAAATCATTCGACGTCGTGACCGGTCGGCGGCTGGTCCTCGGCAACGGAGACGTGCGGATCTCCTACGTCGTAGCCGGTGAATCATCGCCGTTGTACCGCAATGCGATCGGGGACGAATGTGTCTACGTGGAGGCGGGCTCCACGACCGTCGAGACGATGTTCGGCGCGCTGACCGCCAGTCAGGGCGACTACGTGATCATGCCCCGGGCGACAGTGCATCGATGGATTCCCGCCGGCGACGAGCCGCTGCGGGCGTACTGCATCGAAGCGAACTCGCATATCACCCCGCCCAAGAGATACCTCTCGCGGTTCGGCCAGCTGCTCGAGCACTCGCCGTACTGCGAACGTGACCTGCACGGGCCTGCTGAACCGCTGCTCGTCCAAGGGGCTGACGTCGAGGTCTACACCAAGCACCGCGGGCACGGCCCGTCCGGGCTGGTGGGCAGCGTCGTCGTCTATCCCACCCATCCCTTCGACGTCGTCGGCTGGGACGGCTGCCTTTACCCGTACACCTTCAACGTGTCGGACTACGAGCCGATCACCGGACGGGTTCACCAGCCGCCGCCCGTGCACCAGGTCTTCGAGGGCTACAACTTCGTGGTCTGCAACTTCGTCCCCCGCAAGGTCGACTACCACCCGCTCGCGGTGCCGGTGCCCTACTACCACTCCAACGTCGACAGTGACGAAGTGATGTTCTACTGCGAGGGCGACTACGAGGCGCGGAAAGGCTCCGGCATCGGCCGGGGTTCGATCTCGCTGCATCCCGGGGGACACAGCCACGGTCCCCAACCCGCAGCGATCGAGGCCGCGCTGGGGAAGGACTACTTCGACGAACTCGCCGTCATGGTGGACACCTTCCGCCCGCTCGAGCTCGGCGAGGGAGGGGTGGAGTCTGACGACGCCGTGTACGCGTGGTCATGGAGCGGACGCGGCCCGGAGGCCTGGGCGAGCGGAGCGAGTGACTAGGCCGGAGGGCGCGGGCGCGACCATCAGAATGGAGCGGACGCGGCCCGGAGGCCTGAGCGAGCGGAGCGGTTGACGAGGACGGAGGGCGCGGGCGCGACCATCAGAATGGAGCGGGTGCGGCCAGGAGGCCTGAGCGAGCGAAACGGTACTTCACCAGGCTTGCCAGGGTGTGGTGAAGTACCGCTCGGGGGTTGAAGTGGTCAAACCTCCGACGTAACGGAGGTCAGACGCTCGCCCGGCCTCGTCCGACGAACGACATCACAAGGCCGACGACGAGGACGATGACGCCGATCCAAATCAGCGCTGAGCCGACGCCGGCAAAGCCCAGAATCGCGAGCACGACACCGGCGATGATCAGCAACAACCAGAGAGCCACTATTCCTCCACCTTCTCTGTGGCGGGCCCCCACAACCCGCATCCGACGACCCAGACCGTGCCCGGTTGGCGGAGTACTCAAACATGATCCGCGGCTCATCGCGGCTCAGGAATGCAGGACGGGATCTCCCTCCAGCACGACTCCGGCGCCACGAAGCTGCCTGAGCGCGGCCTCGGTGGTGGCTCGCGCGACACCGGCGGTCAGGGGAAGCAACACTCGAGTCGCGAAGCCTTCCGCCGCCGCGTCCAGTGCCGTGGCGCGCACGCAATGGTCGGTGGCGATCCCGACGATGTCGACCGATGACACCGAGTTCTCGCGGAGCCAGTCGGCTAGCGGCACACCGTCGTGCGACCGGCCCTCGAATCCCGAGTACGCGGCCGCATACTCGCCCTTGTCGAAGACGGCGTCGAAGGGCTGCGGATCCAGGTTGGGATGGAAGGCAGCGCCGATCGTGCCCGCGACGCAGTGCGGCGGCCAGGTGTCGACGAAGTCGGGGTCAGCCGAGAAGTGCGGGCCGGGGTCGACGTGGTGGTCGCGGGTGGCGACCACGTAGTCGTACTCACGGTCTTCCGGCTCGGCGTCCTGCAGTTGGCGCAGTACACCGGCGATGGCGAACGCGACATTTGCCCCTCCGGCGACCGGCAATGCGCCGCCTTCGCAGAAGTCGTTCTGCACGTCGGCGACGATCAGCGCCCGCGTCACGTTTCTCAGTCCTCCTGATAGATCGTCGGAATGGCGGGTTCACCGCGAGACATTTGTAACGCCGTGACGGGCAGCTCCGCGCGAGCAGCGTCATGCCGGGCCCGGGCCGCTGAGAGTGGCTCACGCCGGACCACCTCGCCGGCCCGGATGAGTGGGATCAGCAGTGGCCGGTCGGCAACAGAGCGTGGGGCGGTCATGCCCAATCCGATCACCTCCGCCTCGGCGACGCCATCGGGCGATCGCCGCCGGAAGGCGTTCTTGCGTCCACCCACGCTCTTCTTGTGGCTGCTCTCCTTGGCGACCGCCACCATCGCGGCGCCGTATGCGGCGCGGGCGACCAGCTTGTAGACGAAACCTGCCGTCGGTGCTCCCGAACCGGTGACCAGGGCGGTGCCCACGCCGTATGCGTCGACCGGGGCCGCGGCGAGAGCCGCGATCGCATGCTCGTCCAGATCACTTGTCACGATGATCTTGGTGTTCGACGCTCCCAGCGCGTCCAGCTGCTCGCGAACCGCGTGCGCCTGGACCAGCAGGTCACCGGAGTCCAACCGCACCGCGCCGAGCTCCGGCCCAGCCACCTCCACCGCGAGTGCGACGGCTGTCTCGACGTCGAAGGTGTCCACCAGCAGCGTCGTTCCCTTGCCGAGCGAATCGACTTGGGCAGTGAACGCATCCCGCTCATTGTCGTGCAGCAGGGTGAAAGAGTGCGCGCTGGTGCCCCGGGTCGGAACGCCGTAGGTGCGGCCCGCTTCGAGGTTGCTCGTCGACGCGAAGCCTGCGACGTAGGCGGCTCGGGCCGCCGCTACGGCTGCCGATTCGTGCGCACGACGTGAACCCATCTCGATGCACGGCCGATCACCGGCAGCCGTGGTCATCCGCGATGCGGCGGACGCGATGGCCGAATCGAAGTTGAGGATGGACAGGACCACGGTCTCGAGGACGACCGCCTCCGCGAAGCTCGCCTCCACCACCAGGAGCGGCGAGTACGGGAAGAAGCACTCTCCCTCGCCGTAACCCCATACGTCCCCGGTGAAGCGGTAGTCGGCCAGCCAGGCCAGCGTCGGCTGGTCGACCACCGCACGACGCTCCAGATCGGCGAGCGCGGCCTGGTCGAAGCGGAATAGCTCGATCGCATCCAGCAGCCGTCCGGTACCGCCGACGACGCCGTAGCGCCGGCCGTCGGGCAGGCGACGAGCGAAGACCTCGAACACCGAGCGGCGGTGCGCCGTCCCGCGCGCCAACGCCGCCTGGACCATCGTCAACTCGTACTGATCCGTCAGCAGCGCGGTCGGGAGGCCGTCGACACCCGGCACGATCAACAGGGTAGCTGTGAGCTCTGCCTGCAGATGCGGATCAGGTGACACCATTGGGGCCGTGACCACCGCACCCGCCGAAGTCGAGCAGCCCGAGGCCGACGAGGTCGTCGTCCCCGACACGCCATGGTCGACGATCGTGTGGAACGATCCGGTCAACCTGATGTCGTACGTGACGTACGTGTTCCAGACCTATTTCGGCTACGCCCGGGGCAAGGCTGAACGGCTCATGCTCGACGTGCACGAGAAGGGCAAGGCGACCGTCTCCTCCGGTACCCGTGAGGCGATGGAGCGCGATGTCGAAGCCATGCACGGATACGGCCTGTGGGCCACTATGCAGAAGGTGGGGGACCGAGGCTGAGTACCGCGTTCCGGCGGACTCGCGGCGGCGGGGTGTCAGCCGCATTCCACCAGGTGGAGATCGAACTGTTGCGGTCGCTGGTCGGCCAGCTCCTGGAGTTGGTGTGGGGCCAACCGCGGCCTCGGGACCCGCAGGTATCCGACGATCCGCTGGCGATGGCGTTCGGCTTGGGCGACGACCCCTCACGGCCGACGGACCCGGTGGTGCTGCGGCTGTTTCCCGACGGCTATCGCAACGACGACGAGGCCGCCGATGAGTTTCGCCGCTTTACCGAGCGGAGCCTGCGGGAGTTGAAGGCCGACAGTGCGGCAACGGTATTGGCGTCTTTGGAAGCGGTTGGGGTGACGGACTCGGCTAAGGAGGACGTGTCCAAACGCGAGAAGATTCGGCTGCGGCTGAATCCTGCCGCGGCGCAGGCCTGGCTGCGAACTCTCACCGATCTGCGACTCGCCCTCGGCACCCGCCTGGGAGTAGAGGAGGGCGACGAGGAGCATTGGGACTCGCTGGCCGACGGTGACACCCGCCGCCATATCCACGACGTCTACGAGTGGTTGGGTTGGGTTCAGGAGACGCTCGTGCGCGCGCTGTCAGCCGGCCTCCGTTGAGGCGGTTGGCCTAGGCTCATCGGCCGTGCTCAGCATCGACAGCGAACTGGTCGAGGCGATCATCGCCCACGCTCGCCGCGACCATCCGGACGAAGCCTGTGGCGTTGTCGCCGGGCCGGCGGGCTCCGACCGCCCGCTTCGGTTGGTGCCTATGGTCAACGCCGAGCGGTCGCCCACCTTCTACCGGTTCGACTCCCTCGAGCAGCTCGCCGTATGGCGCGAGATGGATCAGCGCGACGAGGAGCCGATCGTCATCTACCACTCGCATACCGCGACAGAGGCGTATCCGTCTCGCACCGACATCGCGTATGCGGCCGAACCCGCTGCCCACTACGTGGTGGTATCGACCCGCGAGACCGACACCGTGGAGATCCGTTCGTTCCGAATCGTCGACGGTGAGGTGACCGAGGAAGAGGTTCACGTCACCGGTCGGGAATGATGGCTTCGGATACACCCGTTCCCGGCACCGACGACCCTTCTTCGACCACAGGAGCCCGGCCGATGGCCATCGAGGTCCGCATCCCCACGATCCTGCGCCAGTACACCGGGGGCGCAAAGGCTGTCGAGGGCGTCGGCGACACCGTGGCGGCGCTCATCGACGACCTGGAGTCGCGCCATCCTGGCTTGCGCAACCGCCTGGTCGACGGCGAAGGCCTGCGCCGGTTCGTGAACGTCTACCTCAACGACGAGGACGTCCGGTTCCTCGAGGGGTTGAAGACACCCGTGTCCGACGGTGACACGGTGACGGTCCTGCCCGCCGTGGCCGGAGGGGGCATCCGCCGGTGAGGTTCGACTCACTGCTGGACTCGGTGGGGCGTACCCCGCTGGTCGGGCTGCCACGGATGTCACCGTCACCCGACGTCCGGCTGTGGGCGAAGCTCGAGGACCGGAACCCGACCGGCTCGCTCAAGGACCGCCCCGTGCTGCAGATGATCGAGACGGCAGAACGCGAAGGCGTGCTGTCGGCCGGCTGCACGATCTTGGAGCCGACATCAGGCAACACCGGCATCTCGTTGGCGATGGCCGCTGCGGTCAAGGGGTATCGCCTGGTGTGCGTCATGCCGGAGAACACCTCGGTGGAGCGTCGGCAGGTGTTGACGATGTGGGGCGCGGAGGTCGTCTTCTCGCCAGCGGCGGGTGGCTCGAACGAGGCCGTCCGGATCGCCAAGCAGATGGCAGCGGAGAAGCCCGGCTGGGTCATGCTCGATCAGTACAGCAACCCTGCCAACACCCTCGCGCACTATTCGACGACAGGACCGGAGATCCTCGAAGATCTCCCGACGATCACCCACTTCGTCGCCGGCCTGGGAACCACCGGGACGTTGATGGGCGTCGGGCGCTATCTGCGGGAGAAGGTCCCAGGCATCCGCATCGTGGCGGCCGAGCCTCGCTATGGCGAACTGGTCTACGGCCTGCGAAACCTCGACGAAGGATTCGTCCCGGAGCTCTACGACGAGTCGGTTCTCTCGTCCCGCATCTCGGTCGGCCCTCGCGAGGCCATCCGCCGAACCCGCGAGCTGGTGGCCAAGGAGGGAATCTTCGCCGGGATCTCCACCGGTGCCATCGTGCACGCCGTGCTCGCCGAAGCGGCCAAGGCGGTCAAGGCCCACGAACGCGCCGACATCGCGTTCCTCGTGTGCGATGGAGGCTGGAAGTACCTGTCGACGGGTGCCTACGAGGGCACACTCGACGAAGCCGAGGATCGCCTCGACGGTCACCTCTGGGCATGAGTCCCTGGTGCACGCGCTTACCACCCTTCCGAGCCTGCAGTGGAGCCGGCTCGCGGATGCACGGAGGGGCAGTCGGCCAGCGGGCGGGTCGGCGGCACGATCTCATCCCGGAATACGTTGAGCACGACTTCGCAGTCGCAACCGCCGCCTTGTATCTCGAGCTGATCGATCAGATCCGGCGGTGCACCGGGGTTGGCCAGCTGCCAGCGACGAACGCTGCCAAAACCGCCGTCGCAACCCCGCCGCGACACCGCCCGGCGCAGGAAGCAGCGCAGGCACTCGTGCGGTTCCGGGCCACTTTGTGCCTGGGCGAGCGACGCCAGAAACTGCTCGGCCTCGTCACCGATGGACATCTCACTTCCCATCTCGATCCTTCGATCGAACGAAACGGACCCCTCTGTGATACAGCGGCGCTCTGACAGGCACGGCAGGAAGACGAGCTCGGGGTGCGCCGCAGACTTCATGTGGATCTTGCTGTGCGGAGTCGATGTGAGATCGGTGGCGCCCCTAGCACCGCAGAGCTCATGTCGATCACCCCGCGCGCGGTACCGATTCGCGATCCATCAACAGCCAGCGCTTGCTAGTCGACGTTGTCCACAGATGGCGTCGTCGGGATGGAATCGCTGCCAGCGACCGGGCAGGCTCGCGGGCCATGAGTGCAGCAGCCCGGCCCGTCGTGGTCAAGTTCGGCAGTCCGGTCGACATCGTCGGCGTAATCCCGTCCATGCTGGGATTTCACCCGGCGGAGAGCCTGGTGGTGATGTGCCTGCGCGGACCGCGCAAGCGAACCGGGCTGACCATGCGGGTGGATCTGGTAGATCCACAGCACGACAGCTCTTTCGCCACCGAAACAGTCCGCCGGGTCGCCGCGGAAAAGGCAAGCGCCGCAATTGTGGTCTGCTACACCGGTGCGCCGGCCGGACCTGACCGGCTGCCACGGGCGAGCCTCGTCGACGAGGTCGGCGGGCAGCTGCTCAGGCGCGGGATCGAGCTCGCCGAAGCGTTGTTGGTGCGCGACGGCCGGTGGTTCTCCTATACCTGCAGCTTGCCCTGCTGCCCGCCGGACGGCACCGTGATCCCGGCCGTGGCCGAGGGCGTCGTCGGCCAGCTCGAGGCGGAGCGGGTTCTGTCGGGCCGGACCGTTCTCCCCTCGCGCGACCATCTGGAGGCGAGCGTGCGCGGGCCGGTTGCGCTGCGGCGGATCGCCCTCGAGCAGGTGTATGACCGGGTCGGCGAGGCAATCGTGGCGGAAATCGTCGACGGCGGCGTCGGCGCGTTTGCGCGGCATACCGTTGCCGTCGCGCACGACGCATTCGACAAGTACATCGACGGCCCGCACGACCTCGACGACGAGGCCGCCGCGCGTATCGTGCTCGGCCTTCGCGACAAGGTCGCCAGAGACGAGCTGACGACCTGGGCGCTCGACGGCCGAACCGATGAGCTGATTGCGTTTCTCACCGAGCTGGCGCAGCGAGCTCTCGACGAGGACGCGGCACCGGTGTGCACGGTCCTCGCCTCTGTCGTCTATCAGCACGGCGGTGGTCCGCTGGTGACCATGGCGCTCGAGCGAGCGCTGCGCAGCGACCCCGGCTACGAGATGGCGCGGCTGCTCGAGACCATGCTCTGTGGCCAGCTGCCGCCGGCGAGATTGCGGGCGCTCATCAGGGACACTCGGGCCGAGGTTCGTCGGCAGCTGTACGAGTCGGACCGCGCGATGGATGGTTGAGCCCTGGCGTACGCTCGTCGGGCCATGAACGACGCACCGATCGGGATCTTCGACAGTGGCGTGGGCGGGCTGACTGTCGCGCGAAGCGTTCTGGACCAATTGCCGCATGAGCCCGTCCGCTACGTCGGTGACACAGCACGCGGGCCGTATGGTCCTCGACCGCTCGCCGAGGTCCGCGCCTTCGCGTTGGAGGTGATGGACGAGCTCGTCGAAGGCGGCGTCAAGCTGCTGGTGATCGCGTGCAACTCGGCCAGCAGTGCGGTGTTGCGTGACGCCCGGGAGCGCTACCGGGTTCCCGTCGTCGAGGTGATCCAACCGGCGGTGCGCCGTGCTGTCGTGGCCACCCGCAACGGTCATGTGGGCGTCATCGGGACCCGGGCAACCGTCCTGTCGAAGGCGTACGAGGACTCGTTCGCCGCAGCGCCTCATCTGCAAATCACCACCCAGGCATGCCCGCGCTTCGTCGAGTTCGTCGAGAAGGGCGTGACGCACGGTCCGGAGCTCGAGCGGGTCGCTCGCGAGTACCTGGAACCGGTGCGCGACGCCGGCGTCGACACCCTGGTACTCGGCTGCACCCACTACCCGTTGCTCACAGGGGTCGTGTCCTTCGTCATGGGAGAGGCAGTCACACTGGTGAGCAGCGCCGAGGAGACGGCGCAAGATGTCTACCGAGTGCTGGCGCGGCACGGACTGATGCGCGACGACGACCTTCCGGCGCCGGTGCACGAGTTCAGAGCCACCGGGGATCCGCGCCCGTTCGCCGACCTCGGCCGGCGGTTCCTCGGGCCCGAGGTCGCAGCTGTACACATCGTGGACGTCCTGCGGTGAGACTGACCGTTCTCGGATGCTCCGGTTCGGTGCCCGGCCCGGACTCACCCGCGTCGTCGTACCTCGTCGAGGCCGACGGCGTCCGGCTCCTGCTCGACCTCGGCAACGGCGCCTTGGGCGTTCTCCAGCGCCACGCAAAGATCGCCGACATCGACGCGGTCCTGCTCAGCCATTTGCACCCGGATCACTGCCTTGACCTGTGCAGTCTCTACGTCGCCCGCCGCTACTGGCCCGAGGCAGCGGGTGCGCCGATCCCGGTCTGGGGGCCGGCCCGTACGGCCGAGCGAATGACGACGGCATATGGCTTGTCACCAGAACCGGGAATGAGCGAGGCATTCGACTTTCGCCCGTATCCGGACGGCAGCTTCGACTTCGGCCCGCTCGAGGTTCGCGCCACACCGGTCGTGCACCCGGTTCCGGCCTTTGCTTTACGCCTCGACCACGAGGGCCGCTCCATCGCGTATTCCGGGGATACGGCGCCGACGCCGGCGCTCGTCGACCTCGCCTCCGGTGCCGATGTGTTCGTCTGCGAGGCGGCATTCCGGGACGGTGAGAACCATCCGCCCGGAATGCACCTCACCGGGCGGGAGGCAGGCGAACACGCGATGGCTGCCGGGGTCGGCCGACTGGTGGTCACCCATGTCCCGCCGTGGGGTCACCGGGCGGCCGCGGTGGCCGGCGCCGCTGAGGTGTTCGGCGGCCCGGTCACTGCGGCCAGCTCCGGCTTGGTCCTGGATGTCTGATCCGGCGGCTAGCCTTCGGGGCATGCGTCTCGACGGCAGATCGGCCGACCAGCTCCGTCCGGTGCGGATCACCCGGGGCTGGTTAGAGCACGCCGAAGGATCGGTGCTGATCGAGTTCGGCGGCACCCGGGTGCTGTGCGCGGCGTCGGTCACCGAGGGGGTCCCGCGGTGGCGCAAGGGCACGGGCCAGGGCTGGGTGACCGCCGAGTACGCGATGCTGCCCCGATCCACCAACACGCGGTCTGACCGAGAATCCGTTCGCGGCCGGATCGGTGGTCGGACTCACGAGATCTCGCGTCTGGTGGGCCGGGCTCTGCGGGGTGTCATCGACGTGTCCTCGCTGGGGGAGAACACGCTGGTGCTCGACTGCGACGTCTTGCAGGCCGACGGGGGCACCCGCACGGCCGCCATCACCGGTGCTTATGTCGCGCTAGCCGACGCAGTCGAGTGGATGCGCGGCAGGGGGCTGTTGACCTCAGGCGATGTCCTGCGCGGTTCCGTAGCAGCGGTCTCGGTCGGTGTCGTCGACGGCGAACCGATGCTGGACCTGTGTTACGAGGAAGACGTTCGGGCCGAGACCGACATGAACGTCGTCATGACCGGTGACGGCCGGTTCGTCGAGATTCAGGGCACCGCGGAGGGTGAGCCGTTCGACCGGCCAGAGCTCGATGCTCTGCTCGCGCTGGCCGAGAGCGGCTGCGCCGGGCTCACCGGTATGCAACGGGCGGCTCTCACCGGATGAGTGCGGCTGGCCGCGGCCGGGTCGTGCTCGCGACTCGCAACCCGCACAAGGTCGGCGAACTGCGCAGGATCCTCGCCGACGTCGGTGTCTCCGGCATCGACTTGGTGTCACTCGCGGACTTTTCCGACGTCCCAGATGTTGCGGAGATCGGGCAGACCTTCGCGGAAAATGCCGTGCTCAAGGCGACCGCCGTCGCCGTGGCGACGAAGCTGTGCGCGATCGCCGACGACTCCGGGCTCAGCGTGGATGCGCTCAGCGGCATGCCGGGCGTCCTCTCAGCCCGGTGGGCCGGCCGGCACGGAGACGACACGGCCAACCTTGCCCTTGTGCTCGGCCAGCTCGCCGAGGTGCCCGACGATCGGCGCACTGCCGCTTTCATGTGTGCCGCCGCCATGGCCCTGCCCAGCGGCAGCGTCGTTGTCGAAGAGGGCCAGGTTCGCGGGCGGCTGGCCACTGAGCCACGGGGGACCAACGGCTTCGGCTACGACCCGATATTCGTCCCCGACGGCGACACCCGAACCATGGCCGAGATGCCGGCGGGCGACAAGGACGCCATCAGTCACCGCGGCCGCGCATTCCGGGCGCTCATCCCGCACCTGCTGAAGCTCGCCTGATCGTTGCTTCTGTACAGATACCGGGCCGCTGTAGCACTTTCGTCACCTGATAGCCGCCGCTGCCAGGCCACATCTGGCGCAGGATGGAGACATGCTCGAGTCCCCGACAACGGCGCCACCGGCGCTAGGGGCGCGCGCCGGACTTGTCCCCGGTGCGGTGGCCGGGGTGGCATCGGCTGCCCTCGGACTTGGCGTGGCCGAACTCGTCGCCGGCTTCCTCGGACGCACCGCCACTCCGGTGATCGCGGTTGGCGAGGCGTTCATCGATCGCGTACCGGGCTGGCTCAAGGACCTTGCCGTCGCGTGGTTCGGCACGGCGGACAAGGCGGTGCTGATCGCCGGTGTGCTCGTGGTGTTCGCGGTGCTCTCCGCCGGGATCGGCGTGCTCACGACCCGCCGGCGTGGCGCCGGCGTCCTCGCGGCCGGCGGGCTTGGATTCGTGGCCATAGTGGCGACGTGGACGCGACCGGACACTACCGTCACCGACCTCTGGCCAGCCCTCGTTGGCCTAATCGCGTCGTTGATATCACTCGATCTGCTGGCCGGTCGCGCCGCCACGGCGTCCTCACAAACCACGAGTCAAGAAGACGACCGGCGCCGGTTCCTGCGCGCCAGCGGCATCGTCGTGGCGATGGCAGCAGCTTCCTACGCGGCCGGCCGATGGCTCGGACTGCGCAGATCGTCGGTCGAAGAGTCTCGGGAGTCCGTCGCGCAGTCCGACGACTCGGTTGCTTCCCCGACCGGCGCCGACCTCGGCGTCCACGGCGCCGAACCTTGGCAGACGCCCAACGGCGTCTTCTATCGGATCGACACGGCGTTGTCGGTCCCGCTGGTGCGGGCCGAAGACTGGCGGCTGCGGGTCCACGGGCTGGTCGAGCGGGAGGTGACACTCGACTACGACCAGCTCCTGGAGCTGGGCCTGATCGAGAGCTGGGTGACGCTGACCTGCGTTTCGAACGAGGTCGGCGGCTACCTTGCGGGTAATGCCTGGTGGAGCGGCGTTCCGGTGGCCGACGTGCTGGCCATGGCCGGGCTGCAGCCCGACGCCGATGCGGTCAAGTCGACCTCGGCGGACGGGTGGACGGCTGGGACCCCGCTGGATGTGTTGACCGACGGACGAGACGCGATGTTCGCCGTGGCGATGAATGGCGAACCCTTGCCTGTGATTCATGGCTTCCCGGTGCGAATGGTCGTCCCCGGTCTCTACGGCTTCGTCAGCGCCACCAAGTGGGTCGTCGACGTGGAAGTGAGCCGATTCGACGCGTTCGACGCCTATTGGTCCACTCGCGGTTGGTCTGAGCAGGCGCCGATCAAGACCTCCACTCGGATCGAGGTGCCGCGCTCGAGCCAGTACACCGCTGCCGGCCGGGTCGCCGTCGCCGGGACCGCTTGGGCACAGCATCGTGGCATCCAGGCCGTCGAAGTACGCGTCGACCGCGGTGCGTGGCAGCGGGCCCGACTTGGTGCCGTGCCGAGTACCGACACCTGGCGACAGTGGGTCTGGGAATGGGATGCCGAGCCGGGCGAACATCGAATTCAGGCGCGCGCCATCGACGGTGACGGTGAGGTCCAGATCGAGGAACCAGCGCCCCCGGCGCCGGACGGCGCCTCCGGTTGGCATGAGGTCACCGTCCAGGTCGAAGCCTGAACGGCCGGGTTGATGGACGAACAGCTGACGATCCAGGTGGACGGGCACCAACTCCCGGCCACTCTCACTGATCCACCAGCTTCGCAGGGCATGGTCGTGTTCGCTCATGGCAGCGGCAGCAGCCGACACAGCCCGCGCAACGTGCACGTCGCCCGGACTCTCCAGCAGGCCGGTATCGGGACCCTCCTGTTCGATCTGTTGACCGGTGATGAGGAACGGGCAGACGCCTTGGACGGCCATCTGCGGTTCGACATCGGCCTGCTGTCCAGGCGGCTGGACGCGGCCGTCGACGTGGTTGCCGAGCAGCCCCGGTTCGCGGAGCGACCGATCGGCCTGTTCGGTGCCAGCACCGGCGCGGCGGCTGCGCTGATGACCGCTGCTCGACGGCCCCCGGCGGTGCGATCTGTTGTGAGCAGAGGCGGCCGGCCCGACCTGGCCGGAGCCGCACTGAGCGAAGTCGAGGCGGCGGTCCTGCTGATCGTCGGCAGTCTCGATCACACGGTCCTCGAACTCAACCGGGATGCGGCACGTCAACTGCGCGCAGAAACCGTGCTGTCGGTGGTGCCCGGCGCTACGCACCTGTTTTCCGAACCCGGAGCACTGGACGAGGTGGCGCGGCTCGCGACCGCATGGTTCGTCCGCACCCTGGTGCCACCATTGCCGGCATGAATCATCGTCCGCTGGGCAGTTCGGGTTTGGTCGTGTCGGTCGTCGGACTGGGTTGCAACGCCTTCGGCAGGCGGATCGACGCCGATGCCAGTACCGCGGTCATCCATGCCGCGCTCGACGAGGGAATCACGCTGTTCGACACGGCAGACACCTACGGCTTCGGCGCGAGTGAGACCATCCTCGGCCGGGCCCTGGGCTTGCGACGCGCTGAAGCGGTCGTCGCCACCAAGTTCGGATCGGACATGCAGGGCCGCAACGGCCCGGACTGGGGCGCACGGGCATCCCGCCGGTACATCCGCACGGCGGTGACGGCGAGCTTGCGTCGGCTCGGTACCGACTGGATCGACCTCTATCAACTACACGAGCCCGATGGGATGACCCCGTTCGAGGAGACCCTGGTGGTGCTGGACGAGATCGTGGCCGAGGGAAAGGTGCGCTATGTCGGCTCGTCCAACCTGGCGGCATGGCAGGTGGTCGAGGCTGACTGGGTGGCGCGGACCGACGGTTACGAGCGGTTCGTCAGCGCGCAGAACAAGTACTCGATATATGACCGAGTGGCCGAGGCGGAGCTCGTTCCCGCGTGTGAGCGTGTGGGCGTCGGGATCTTGCCGTACTTCCCGCTGGAGTACGGGTTGCTGACCGGCAAATACCGTCGGGGCGAACCGGCACCGGAGGGCAGCCGCCTAGCCGTTGAGAAGGAGCGGTTCAAGGCTGCCGACTTCGACCGCATCGAGGCGCTGGAGCACTTCGCCACGCAGCACGACATCGGCTTGCTCGACGTGGCGATCGGCGGGCTGGCAGCGCAGCCGGCTGTCGCCTCTGTGATCGCTGGGGCGACCAGGCCCGAGCAGGTGCGCGCCAACGTGGCAGCTTCCCGGTGGCAACACACGGCCGACGACCTGGCCGCCCTGGACGAGGTGTCCCCGTCGAAGCGCGGTCGCTCAGGGAGCTGATGTCAGGGCCGGATGAGCCGGACGGCTGACGACAGCATGGGCAAGCCGTGGAGCACGGTGGCGAGTGCCTCGACGCCTTCGACCACCCGAGGACCAGGCCGCACGATGATTCCGTCCGCATCGATTGCCCATACCGGCACCGGCGGCAGGTGGTCGAGAACTGCCGCGGCTTGGGCAGCGGCGCCGTCGAGGTGATACCCACACGGAGCCACGACGACGACATCGGGCCGGGCCGCCGCGATGGTCGGCCAGGTGGTTTCGACCGACCGGGCTCCGAAGCTTGCTGCCACCGGTTCGCCGCCGGCTGCCCAGACGAGATCAGGCACCCAGTGCCCGGCGGTAAACGGAGGATCAACCCACTCGACCACGGCGACTCGAGGCCGCGGACGACCCGCAACGGTGCGTTCGATCGCCGCCAGCCGGGTCCGGAGCTGGCCGACCAGCTGCCCGGCTCGACCGGCCGCGCCGGTGCGCTCGCCCACGAGCAGCAGCGTCTGGATGACCTCGGTCAGCGTGTGTGGGTCGAGCGCGAGCACGTCGGCGCGGCAGCCGAGGTGATCCAAGGCGTCCTGGACGTTGCCGCTGGGAATCGCGCAGACACGGCACAGGTCCTGGGTCAGGATCAGGTCCGGATCCACTGCGGACAGCGCGCCTTCGTGCAAGGTATAGAGATCCTCGCCCGCGGCCATCCGGCCGCGAACGTAGGTGTCGATCTCGGCCGGAGTCATCGCTGAGGTGTCCCGGCCTCCGACGACCACTGTCTTGTCCCGGCGTGCGGTCGGTGGCTCGTCGCACTCGAAGGTAACGCCGACCAGGTCGTCGTCGAGGCCCAGCGCGTACACGATCTCCGTCGCGGACGGCAGCAGCGAGACGATCCTCACGCCGCGAGCATACGAACGGAGTCGATCTTGGCGAAGTGGCTGAGTGTTGCCCGATTTGTCCAACCAACTCGCCATGATCAACGGTGTCGTTCCTCCATGGCCCAAGGGGAGCCGTATTCGTCAGCCAGCAGATTGAGGAAGGGCTGGGCGTCGAATGCCTCGGGGCCGAGCACGCCGGTACCCGACCACGTCCCGGCCGCCAGCAGCTCGAGAGCGACGACCGGGTTGACGGCCGTCTGCCAGACGACGCACTGGGCGCCGAACTCGGCCATGGACCAGTCGTTGTCCACCACGTGGTACAGGTAAACCTCGCGAGGGCGGCCGTCCGTGCCGGTGCCGGTGACCCAGAGCCCGGCGCAGGTCTTGCCGTGCATCCGGTCGCCGAGGCCGGCCGGGTCCGGCAGGGAGGCCGCGACGACATCACGCGGGCTGACCTGCACCGCCGTACCGCCCGCCCGGACCGTCACCGGATCGGTCTTGTCCAGACCCAGCTTGTGCAGCACTTTGAGCACGTCGATGAACTCGGTGCCCAGCCCGTACTTGAACGTCACGCGCTGAGCGTCGACCCAGCGCGGCATGAGCAGGACCTCTTCGTGCTCGACGTTCACGCACTCGACCGGTCCGATGCCGGCCGGGAAGTCGAACACCTCAGGTTCGCTGAACGGCGGCGTCGTGTACCAGCCGCGGTCTTTCTCCCAGATGACCGGCGGATTCAGGCACTCTTCGATCGTGGTCCAGATCGAGAACGAGGGTGCGAACTCGTACCCGTCGACGGTCAGGTTGGCGCCGTCCCGAGTGCCCAGTTCGTCGATCTCGGTGAAGAGCCGGTCGGCGGCGTGCCGCGCGAACACGTCGGACAACCCGGGCTCGACGCCGATGCCGACCAGGGCGAGCCGCCCGGCCTCTTCCCACGCCGCCGCCTTGGCGAACTGCTCGTCCCCGAGCTTCACGCCGGTGTCCTGATACGGCCGGACGGGATGCCGCTGCGACAACGACATCGCCATGTCCAGGTAGTCCGCGCCAGCCGCGTAGGCGCCGTCGAAGATCGGCATCACGAAACGAGGGTCCACGGCGTTCATCACGTGCGTGGCGCCGTGTTCGCGGGCGAGCGCCTCGACGGCGCCGGAATCGCTGGCATCGACCTGGGCGGTGACGAACCGCGCCTCGTCCGGATGCCGTCGGCTGACGGCGGCGACGGTGCGCTCGGCCCGAGTTATGTCGTAGTCGGCAATGACCAGGCGGTCGAAGAACGCACGTCGGGCCGCGATCTGGGCGAAGGCGTCGCCGACTCCGCCGGCTCCGACCAAGAGGATTCGCATGCACCGAATCTAGCGCGAACCCACGGTCCGACGACGGATTTGGGAGAGGTCTTGCTCGGAGACGACGAACTCAGTACATTCCTGTACCAGCGGCGGGGGAAACCGCAACGCAAGGTGGTCGGCATGGCCGAGGCGAGGACCGCAACTGAACCCGTAGCTGGCAAGGACCTGGATAAGGGCGCTTTGGGATTGTGGGGAATGTCGTGATCGGGCTCGCCTCGACCGCGCCGGCGGCCGGTAGCCGGTAGGGAAAGATCGCCCTATGGCCGACCGGGATCGCAGCCCCGTGCTCGACTCCGTCGCCAAGAGAATCATCGAGCAGCTCCAGGAAGATGGGCGGCGGTCGTATGCGTCGATCGCCAAGGCTGTCGGGCTTTCCGAGGCGGCGGTGCGTCAACGCGTCCAGCGACTGCTGGACACCGGAGTCGTGCAGATCGTTGCGGTGACGGATCCCCTTCAAGTCGGCTTCGAACGTCAGGCGCTCATCGGCATGAACATCCAGGGCGACGTGACTGCGGTGGCGGACGCGTTGGCCGAGATTCCGGAGGTCGATTACGTCGTCATCACCGCGGGTTCGTTCGACGTGATCGCAGAAGTCGTGTGCGAGAACGACGACCACCTGCTCGACCTGCTGAGCTCCCGGATCCGCATTCTGGAGGGAGTCACGGGTACGGAGACATTCGTCTACCTGAGGCTTCGCAAGCAGCTCTACAACTGGGGGACCCGATGACCACGACGCCGCCGACACCATCGGCCTCGTCCGACGGCGGACTGACCCCGCGTGGCACACGACGCGCCGACGCGGCGCGCGACCACCTGTGGATGCACTTCGCCCGGCACTCCGGGCTGTACGAAGGCCACGATGTCCCGATCATCGTGCGGGGCGACGGCGCACGGATCTGGGACGACCAGGGCCGGGAGTACCTGGACGGCCTGGCCGGATTGTTCGTCGTCCAGGTCGGCCACGGTCGCGCCGAGCTGGCCGAGGTCGCGGCTCGGCAGGCGGCGCAGCTTGCCTACTTCCCGCTGTGGTCGTATACCCACCCACCGGCCATCGATCTGGCCGAGCGGCTGGCCGGCTACGCGCCGGGTGACCTCAACCGGGTCTTTTTCACGACCGGTGGCGGGGAGGCCGTCGAGACCGCCTGGAAGCTCGCCAAGCAGTATTGGAAGCTCATCGGCAAGCCGACAAAGCACAAGGTGATCTCCCGTGCGGTCGCGTACCACGGAACCCCGCACGGTGCTCTGTCGATCACCGGCATCCCGGCCGCCAAGCAGGCGTTCGAGCCGCTGGTTCCTGGCGGGATCAAGGTGCCGAATACGAACTTCTACCGGGCGCCCGACCATGTCCGCGACGACGGCAAGGCGTTCGGCCGCTGGGCGGCGGACCGGATCGAGGAGGCGATCCAGTTCGAGGGGCCGGACACGGTTGCCGCCGTGTTCGTGGAGCCGGTGCAGAACTCCGGCGGCTGCATACCTCCGCCGGAGGGGTACTTCGAGCGGGTACGGGAGATCTGCGACAAGTACGACGTGCTGTTGGTCTCCGACGAGGTGATCTGCGCTTTCGGCCGGATCGGTTCGATGTTCGCTTGCGACGACTTCGGCTACGTGCCGGACATCATCACCTGTGCGAAGGGGATGACCTCCGGGTACGCGCCGATCGGCGCGATGATCGCGTCCGACCGGCTGTTCGAGCCGTTCGCCAAGGGCACGACGACGTTTCCGCACGGGTTCACATTCGGCGGGCACCCGGTTGCGTCCGCTGTCGCGATGGCCAACCTCGACATCTTCGAGCGGGAAGGGCTCAACGACCACGTCAGGGAGAACGCCGGATCGTTCCGAGCGACGCTGGAGAAGCTGCTCGACCTGCCGATCGTCGGCGACGTCCGAGGGGCCGGTTACTTCTACGGGATAGAACTGGTCAAGGACAAGGCGACGCGGCAGACGCTCGACGCCGACGAGTCGGAACGACTGCTGCGCGGCTTCCTGTCCCGGGCGCTGTTCGAGGCAGGCCTCTACTGCCGCGCCGACGACCGCGGCGACCCGGTGGTGCAGCTCTCGCCCCCGCTGATCTGCGGCCAGGCCGAGTTCGACGAAATGGAGCAGATTCTGCGCGACGTGCTGACGGAAGCCTGGGGGATGATCTGACGACATCGCTGCGGCCGATGCCTCCAGCCAGGTGATCCACGTCGCCGTCAGTCGGCGAGGTCGGGCGCCACCTTCGTCCAGAACTCCTCGACCCGACGGCGACCCTCGCTCGGCCAGCTGCAAACGAGGTAGTCGATGCCGAGGTTGCGCCGGGCTTCCGCGTTGCGCCGGACTTCGTCCCATGGCTCGGAGAGCGAGAGCGAGGCGGCCCGGCCGATCGCCACTGGATCGCGGCCGGCGGCCGTGGCGAGGTCGTCGACCCGGGCCGAGAGTTGGCCGTAGTCCGCAAGCGAGTCGGTGTGCCACATGTCGCCGAACCTGGCGACCAGCGGAAGGGTTCGCTTCAGCCCGGATCCGCCGATCCAGATCGGCGGCCCTGGCCGCTGCACCGGCATGGGTAGCAGTTGCGCCTCATCCAGGCTGACCTGGTGGCCTTGATACGACACCACGTCGCCGGTGAAGAGCCGGACGAAGATCTCGAGCTGGTCCTCGAGTCGATCGAAGCGCTCACCGACAGGCGGGAAGTCCAGACCGAGCTGCCGGTGTTCGGCCTCGTACCAGGCAGCGCCGACGCCCAACTCGAGGCGCCCGTTGCTTGCGTGGTCGATGGTCACGGCCTCGGCGGCGAGGATCGACGGATGCCGGTAAGTAACGCCCGCGACCAGCAGACCGAGCCGAATCCGGTTGGTGCGTCCGGCGAGCGCCGCGAGGGTCGTCATTCCCTCGAAGCAGTTGCCCGGACCGCGCCCATACATGGGCCGGAAGTGGTCGAAGCCCCAGGCGCCGTCGAAGCCGAGCTCCTCACCGAACCGGACTCGGTCGACGATCTCACCGAATTCGAGCCGCTGTTGGGCGACGTCGATACCCAATCTCATGTGCGGGAGAGGCTACTCGAACTAGGTCACCGGTTCGACGGCGGTGCGAGTCACTATCGACTCTGGTGCGCACCCAGGAGCTCCCTAAAGCTGGCTCCTAATCCTCGCCCCCGGGCGATCGCCGCGCTCGCGTCACGACTGGGCGCCGATTCCGCCCCTCGTTTCACGGCCACCTACGACCAGCACGACGCCTGCACCGTCGTCCTCGTGCGCGACGCCCTGAAGGTCTACGCCGACCGGAACCACAGCGACAACGACGGGTGGCCGGCCGAGTCCGGCTGCGGACATTCCCGTTTCGGCGGGCGGGTGAGCGATAAGTTCAAGAACTCCGCCGAGTCAGTCTGGATGAAGTCGAGAACGACGCGACGGCTCTGGCCAACGCGCTCTGGCGCCGAAATGAATGGTGGTGACCGAGTTCAGATGATCAGCAGTACCGGTCGGCTAGACGTGAGCCAGCTCCAGCGCCGCCTGGATGGGCGGGTGATGCTGCCCGGCGACGACGGCTACGACTCGGCTCGTACCGTGTGGAACGCCATGGTCGACCGCCGCCCAGCGGTGGCGGTGCGATGCACCAGCAGCGCTGATGTGGCGGTCGCCGTCGACTTTGCCCGCAGGAGCGGCCTCGAGATCGGCGTCCGCTGCGGCGGCCACAGCATCTTGGGTATTTGTGTGCCGGACGACGGCTTGCTGATCGACCTGTCCGGACTGCACGCCGTCCGGGTAGATCCCGACGCCCGCCGGGCGTGGGTGCAAGGCGGCGCTTTGCTGGGCGACCTGGACCGCGCTGCCCAGGAGGTCGGCTTGGCGACAACGGCGGGAAACGTCTCCCACACCGGAGTCGGCGGGCTGACCCTCGGCGGGGGGATGGGCTGGCTCGCGAGGCGATTCGGCCTGGCCTGTGACAACGTTGTCTCGTACGAGATCGTCACCGCAGACGGCGACACGTTGCAGGTCAACGAGGCGCAGCACGAGGACCTGTTCTGGGGCCTTCGCGGCGGCGGGGGGAACTTTGGGGTCGTCACCGAGTTCGAGTTCCGTCTGCACGAGATCGGAGCTGGTGCACTGCTCATCGACTACGCGTTCGACCTGGCCGACGCACCCTCCGCCATGCGACGTTGGCGCGATCTGTTGGGCGAGGACATCCCACCGCAGGCGACACCGATCGCGTGGGTCGGCACGATGGCCGACTCGCCGGACGTCCAGCCTCAGTTACGGAACCGGACGGTGGCGAGCCTGGGCTTTGTCTGGGTGGGCGATCCGAATGAGGGCCGACAGCTGGTGCCCCTGGTCACCGGCCTCGGCGCGCCGCTGGCCGAGCGGGTGGAGGAGCTGTCCTACCTGAGCCTGCAGACCATGGACGACGAGTGGCACCGCCCAGGCGCGCGGCGACGGTACTTCAAGGGTCATTACCTGTCCGAACTCTCTGACGCCGCCGTCGACGCATTCTTGTCTCAGGGCGAACCCGACGCCGACGCAGACCGGGTGCGATTGCCGAACGGCTCCCTGCAAGGTTATGGCGGCGCGATCGCCGCGACGTCAGACGACGACAGCGCCTTCAGCCACCGCAACACCTTGGTGGAGTTCGTCGCCGCCACCGGCTGGACCGATCCGGCCGAGGACGACGAGCGTGTGGAGGCGGCCCGCCGGTTCGGCGCCGCCGTCGAGCCGTTCGCCAGCGGCGTATACGTCAACGTGCTGGCCGACGAGGGGGAGACCGGTGTGCGCCGGGCGTACCCGGCCGGCAAGCTCGCCCGGCTCGCCACGCTCAAGCGACGTTACGACCCGGACAACGTCTTCCACCTCAACCAGAACATCCGACCGGAGCGGTGACCGCCGATATTTGTGCGCGACTGGAGGGTTTCCCACGCCATCCGAGCCTGGAGACGTGGCTTCCAGCAGTGGGGGGAGCGGGAGTCATGGTTGAGTGCTGGGATTGCCTCCGTTGCCGCGCGATGAAGAGCTGGCTGCCCGTCTGCAGGACAGGGACGAGGCAGCGTTCGCCTCGCTGGTGGACTCCTGGTCGAGTGGGATGTTGCGGCTGGCGCGATCGTTCGTGTCGACCGATGACTCCGCTGCTGAGGTCGTCCAGGAGGCCTGGCTGGCCGTCATCGAGGGGATCGCGGCGTTCGAAGGTCGGTCTTCGCTCAAGACGTGGGTGTACCGGATTGTGGTGAATATTGCCAAGCGCCGCGGCGCTCGGGAGAGTCGCAGCGTCCCGTGGAGCAGTCTGTCGCCGACTGGCGAGGAGACGGGTCCGACGGTCGATCCGAATCGGTTCCGTGGCCCGGATGAACCGTATGCAGGCCACTGGCGCGAGTTTCCGGCGCGCTGGCCCTCACCGGAACAGCAGACACTGGCCGGCGAGATCCGGTCGCAAGTGGCCGTAGCGCTCGACCAGCTACCCGACAGCCAGCGAATCGTGATCACGCTTCGCGACATCGAGGGGTACAGCTCGGCCGAGGTGTGCTCGATCCTCGACATCTCGGCGGCTAACCAGCGCGTGCTGCTCCACCGTGCCCGCGCGTTTGTCCGGGGTCGACTGGAGGACTACTTCGCGGGCGGTCATGACGAAGAGCGGACCGGTGGCAAGGCGGTGACGTCCTGAGCGGTGCCAGCAGCCATGCCCACTCGGCGCTTCCACAGCGGTCTAACCATGTGTGTAACGCCGGCGCGGAACGTGACACTGAATTGGCATGACCCGTCGCATTTCGCTGCCAGCGAAGCCGGGCAGGCCGCAGCCCGAGGCCTCGGTGCGCAGGCGGTTGCTGCCGCTGCTCGTCGCTGTGTCGTTCCAGGGGTTTCTGCTCTGGGTGCCGGTCGAAAAGCTGTTCTTGAGCGAGATCGGTTTCGACCCGGCCAGCGTCGGTGTCATGGCGGCTGCGTATGCGGCCGTGGTGCCGATCATCGAGGTCCCGTCCGGGATCCTCGCCGACCGGTGGAGCCGGCGAGGTGTTCTGATCATCTCGAGCGTCGCGCTGATGCTGTGCTCGCTGATCGGGGGGCTCAGCAACAACGTTGCGACCTATATCGTCAGCGCCCTCGTTCTCGGCGTCTACTTCGCGATGTACTCGGGCACCATGGACGCCGTCGTTTACGACACCGTGCTCGAGGAGACTGGCGACAGCGAAGCCTTCGAGAAGCGGATCGGGCGAGTCCGGTTCGTGGAGAGCCTTGCCCTGGTGTCGAGCTCGTTGCTCGGTGGCTGGCTCGCCAGCCTGACCACGCCTCGGCTGATGTACTTCCTCAGCGTGCCTGTGGCCGCGCTTTCCGTCGTCGCGTTCCTCAGCTTCCGTGAACCGCAGTTGCACAAAACCGAGGAAGACACCACGCTCCGCGAGCAGCTTGCCATGACCTACCGGACGCTCACCCAGGGTGGCCGCCTGCTGCCGATCGTCGGACTTGCCGTGTTGACCGCGCTCGTCCTGCAGTTGGTCTTCGAGTTCGGTCCACTGTGGCTGGTCGCGTTGGCGGCGCCGGCCGTGCTGTACGGACCGTACTGGGCCGCCTTGACCTCGATGCTGGGGCTGGGTGGGCTGCTAGCTGGCAAGTTGCCGCTTGGCCGGCTGCTGACGCTGGGCCCGGTCGTCGGGCTGATGATCCTGGCCGGCCTGGCGCTGACCCGCCGCACCGGCGTGGCCGTGGTTACGATCGCGCAGGTGGTTCTGGCCCTGCTGATGGTGATCGCGAGCATCCACGTCACACGTCTGCTGCACGACGCCGTGCCATCGACGGTCCGCTCCGGAGTGGCTTCAGGTGTCGGTGCGATCTCCTGGATGGCGTTCCTGCCGTCCGCCCTCGTCTTCGGGGTCGTCAGCAAGCAGAGTGGAGTGCAAACCGCCAGTTGGCTGATCGTCGCCGCGGCCGTGTTCGTCGGTGCCTTGCTGTTCGCGATGGCCATACGCGGCCGAGCCGCACCCACGATCGCCGAGCCGGAGGTGCCGGTCGAGACGCGCGCCGGCGAGCGGGGTCACGCGTGGAATCTCCGTGGCAGCGGCGACCTGGTCAGCGACCTCGTCTGTGCCGAGTTCGTCGAGCTCGTCACCGCCTTCGTCGACGGCACCCTCGACCCGATTACCGAACGCCGCCTCGTCGACCACCTGCCGAACTGTGTCGGCTGCTCCCGCTACCTCGACCAGTTCCAGCAAACCATCCGATCGCTGCGCGACCTGCCCGCGGATGGCCTTCGGGCCGAAGATCGGGATAAGTTGATCATCGCACTGCGCGACGCAGGCCGCTGACCGCGATCGCCCATATCGGATGGCAAAGGTGACCGCCGCGAAGGTGACCAGGCGCCGTTGGTTGCGCCGCCTGGCAGTTGGCGTAGCGGGGCTGTTGGCCTTGGTGTTGATCGGCTATGGATGGGCGTGGGTGTCGCTCGACCGATCCGCCACTGCGAGGGCAATGTTGTGGGTGGACGCTGACGTCGGAGACCAAGCTCGGTTTCCCGCCCGCCTCATCCCGGCCGGTGCGGTGTCGAGCCCGCTTTCTCGCGGTGTTGAGATCGAGCCATCCATGCCGTCCGTCCTGGCGGCGGAGGCTGGCGAGGACTTCGACGGATTTCTGCGCCAGACCGACACCCTGACGTTCGTGGTCGTCCAATCCGATCAGTTGGTCTACGAGCGGTACTTCGCCGGCTCCAGCCGGCAGACACTCGAGACGTCGTTCTCGGTTGCGAAGTCGGTCGTCTCGACGCTTGTGGGCATCGCGATCGACGAGGGCGCTATCGGCAGCGTCGAGGATCCCGTGACTGATTACGTTCCGGAGTTGGCGGAGCGCGATCCGCGGTTCGAGCAGATCACCCTGCGCCACTTGCTCACGATGTCTTCCGGCCTCCGGTATCAGGAGCAGGAGCTCCCCCTGCCCTGGGGCGACGACATAGCGACTTACTACGGCACGGACCTTCGCGAAGTCGCCATCGATGGCGCTGAGATCGTGCGGCCGCCCGGGCAGGAGTGGTTGTACAACAACTACAACCCGCTCCTACTCGGCTTGGCGCTCGAGCGCGCCACCTCGATGTCGGTGTCCGAGTACATGGCGAGCCGGCTCTGGCAGCCGCTCGGCGCCGAGCAGGACGCTAGTTGGAGCCTCGATTCCGAAGAGTCTGGGTTCGAGAAGATGGAAAGCGGCCTCAACGCAACTGCCGTCGACTACGCGCGCTTCGGTGCGCTCTACTTGCACAACGGGGAGTGGAACGGCTCCCAGATCGTTTCTGCGGACTGGATACGCGGAGCCACTGCCGCTGACACCTCCACCGATCCGAATGCGTCCTATCAGTACTTCTGGTGGGTCGATCTCGACCGGCCAGGGCGCTTCTACGGTCTGGGAAACTACGGCCAGTACGTCTACGTAGCCCCCGATACGAATACCGTGATCGTTCGACTCGGTCGCGACTGGGGTGTCGACAACGACACCTGGCTCGCCACCTTCCGCGAGATCGCTGACAGCCTTCGCTGACCTCCCGGCCCAGAATTCGGTTCAAGGCGCCGTGTGACATCACACCCACTACCTCGCTGCGGCGGCGATGAATAGCCGCGGACCCCCCTCACAGCGCCCAGTGCGGTCCGACAACGGCGTCGGTGACCTGGTCTGCGGGTGGTGCCTCGATCTCGACAGGTTCGCCGTACCCGAAATCGTGGTGTCCGTCGTGCCGTATCCCCCTAGATCACTGGTCATACGACGGACCAGGTCGTCGTCGCCGACCCACAGCGAATGGGTCAACTCGTCGAATGGAAGGTCTTCCGGCGCGCCCCCGCCAAGCTCGTCCGCGGGGGATTTCGCTGACGTCAACGGTCAAGACGTACTCCGTCACATCCACCCCGTCGATCACATCGGCGTCGCCTTGCTCGATCGACGAGGCCGCTGCGAAGGATTCGAAGGACTGCTCGAGGTCGGCGCTGGAGGTCATCTGCTCGATCAACGGCGCAGCTCGGCGGAGATTGGGTCACCGCCGTCTGGGTCTATCTTCAGCCACGGTGTCGGCACACCAGACTCTGGCGGCAACCTAAGGTAGAAAATCTCGTCGACGACCACCATTTCGATCTCTCCACCTTCCTCCGGAAGGTTCATGGTCATGCTCAGATCGGGCACCTGTCCGGAGTCCGGGTACCGAGACGCTCCGGTGGCGTCGAACTCGAGGTCTTCGGATTCGAACGTCATCTCCATTTGCCACGTCCCAGCTTCCCGCTGCGCCGACGAGACTGCGGCCACGAAATCAGCCGCGTCGATCTCGGCCGCGGTCGTCGGTGCCGACGTTGCTGTTTCCGACGTTTCGGGCTCGGCAGAGCCACATGCCGACAGCAGTATCGTCAATACAACGACACCGGTGGCCCAGCCTGTTCGGTGCATGGGAAATCCGATCGCCAGTGATTCCGGAGTCCAACCCCGGCTGCGGCATCATGAAAATCTGTTCACGCCGACGACGGGGGACCGTGATGGAGTTGCTTCTGCTTCTATCGCGCTGCGCCGCATCCGGGATCTGCTCAGCGAGCACGGCCGGTCCGAGGGGAGACTTCGGTGACTTCGATGACAGGTGACCAGACCCCGCCAGCCGGTTGGTACCCGGACCCGAACCCGGGTGCGGATGCCCCGGCTGGGCAGCAGCGGTATTGGGATGGCTCGGCGTGGACTGAGCACACCACCACCGCGCCCACCGGGCCCGCCTACCAGGCCGCCGTCCAGCAGGCTCCGCGGGATGGCCTGGGGCTCGCCGCTTTTGTCCTCGGGGTCATCGGCCTGATCCTCATCTTCTTCATTCCCGTGGGCTTCTTGGGCACCGGGATCCTCGGGATCATCGGCCTGATCCTCGGCTTCCTCGGTCGCGGCCGGGCCAAACGAGGGGAAGCCACCAATGGGAGGACCGCACTGTGGGGCATCATCCTCAGTGCGCTTGCCGTGGCCATATCGGTCATCGCCGCGGCGCGTCTAGTCGCGGACCCGAGCGAGGAGGCCTCGCAAGATGCAGCGCCGCCAGGAGCCGACGTGGTCAACGTCTTCGACCTTGAGGTCGGCGATTGCCTCACCGAAATCCAGGCAACCGAAGAAACCTTCATCAGCGTCGAGACGGTGCCGTGCTCGGAGCCGCACAGCGAGGAGATATACGCCGTTGTGACCCTTCCCGAGGGTGACTTCCCCGGTGATGAGGCGATCGTTACGCAGGCAGAAGACGTTTGCGTCGCGGAATTCGAGGGCTTCGTCGGACTGTCTCATGCGGAATCGGTTCTTGAGTTCAATTATGCGTGGCCGCTGGAGGAGGGGTGGGACGCCGGCGAACGCGGTGTCGTTTGCGCGGTCTCCGACCCGGACGGCGAAACGACCGGAACACTTGCTCGCGCCAACCGCTGAGACTCCTGATACCCGTGCCCTCAAGCCAGGGCCGAGCAGGAGGCCATCCCGGCGGAATGCCTGTTGTGGACACTGCTGGCCTTATCGCTCTGACACCTCTTGACAAAGGTTGAGGCCAGGAAGCCTCGTCAGACCCAACGACATCCTTCCATCATGCGAACATCTGTTCGACACTGGATGCGTGGGCCGGCCGGTACTCAACGTGGATCAGCCGCCGGACATCCCGCAGCGGCGATGGGCGAATCCCGGTCGTGGCCCGCCTCGTCCGCCCTACAGCACTGAGAGCCTGCACGGGGATGCGGCAAACAGGGTCGCCGGCCTGGTCGCCAGCGCGCCCGTATGCCCCCTGTGAACAAATGCGGGTGGCGGCGGCGATGAATAGACGCCTGACCAGGTGTTTCGTCGTGCGGGAGAGGGGACTCGAACCCCTACGTCCGAAGACACCGGGACCTAAACCCGACGCGGCTGCCAGTTACGCCACTCCCGCGCTCGCACCAGGGCGGCGCGGCCTAGTGTATGTCCGCCTCAGGGGATGCCGAGCTCACGCCGCAGGTGCGCGACGTGCCCCGTCGCCTTGACGTTGTACATCGCCTTCTCCAGCTTGCCGTCGGGTCCGACGACGAACGTGGACCGGATGACACCGATCACGGTCTTGCCGTAGAGCTTCTTCTCTCCGTACGCGCCGTATGCGGTCATGACCGAGTGATCCTGATCGGCCAGCAACGGGAAGGTGAGCCCGTCGCGCGCGCGGAACTTGGCCAGTTGTGACGGTGCGTCCGGGGATATGCCCAGAACAGTCAGCCCGGCGGCCTGCAGAGACGACAGGCTGTCGCGGAAGTCGCAGGCTTGCGTCGTGCAACCAGGTGTCATCGCGGCTGGGTAGAAGTACACGATCGTTCGGCCGCCACGGAAATCCGAGAGTGTCACCGGCCGCCCATCAGCGTCGGAGAGCGTGAAGTCGGGGGCGGGGTCGCCTGGGGCGAGGCGCGTTTCGGTCACGAGCTCACCGTAGTCAAGGACCCGGGCAGACCCAATCCGCCGCCCTGGTTGTTGCGAACTAGTTGCAATTACCATGGACGAGCGAAAACACCAGAGGAGGCCCTCGTGCACGTCCCGGACGGGTTTCTGGATGTCCAGACGTCGGTCGCGACCGGGGTCGTGGCGGCCACAGCGGTCGGTCTGGCGCTGCGGAGATCGCACGCCGAACTCGACGAGCGCGCCGCACCGTTGGCCGGCCTGACGGCCGCGTTCATCTTCGCCGTCCAGATGCTCAACTTCCCGGTTGGCGTGGGAACCAGCGGACACCTCATGGGCGGCGCGCTGGCCGCGGCGCTGGTCGGCCCCTGGACGGCGGTGTTGTGCGTATCGGTGGTCCTCGTCGTGCAAGCGCTGTTGTTCGCCGACGGCGGGTTGACCGCGCTCGGCACCAATATCACCCTGATGGCGGTGGTCACGGTCGCCGCCGGATGGGCGGTGACCAAACTCGTGCTGTCCGTGCTGCCCGGCCGCCCCGGCTCCGTGGTGCCAGCGGCGGCGACGGGTGCGCTGCTGTCGGTGCCGGCGGTCGCGGCGGTTTTCCTCGTTCTCTACGCGCGGGGAGGCGAAGCGAGCCTGCCCATCGGCGTTCTGACCGCGAGCATGCTGGGCTGGCACACCCTGATCGGGATCGGCGAGGCCATCATCACCGGTCTAACGGTCGGGGCCGTCGTTGCCGTTCGGCCTGATCTCGTCTACGCAGCACGCCATTTACGGCCCGCCCTGCTGGTCCGGCAGCCGGACGGCTCGATGGTGCCTGCCGCCGTCGAGCAGCACTCGGACCAGCCGCCGCGCCGAGTCCGGACGATCGTCGTGGTCGGAACCGCGGTAGCGCTGGTCCTGGCCGGCATCGTGAGCTTCTTCGCCAACGGCAACCCCGACGGGCTGGAGTACGTCGCAGCCGACCAGGGCTTCCTTGCGACCGCGCGGGAACATCTCTTAGGTGACTTCGCGCTCGCCGACTATGGCGGCGTCGGCGATGTCCCGGTCGGGGTAGCGGGTGTTCTCGGCGTACTGATCACCATCGGCCTCGGCCGGCTCGTGTTCCGCTGGGCGGCCCGGCGCTCCGACGCCGGCGATTTCCGCGCACTGAGCCGATAGCGATGGCTGGCGGCCACGCGCACCTGCTCTACCGGCATGGCGACTCGGTCGTGCACCAGCTGCCGGCGCACGTCAAACTGGTCTCGTTGCTCGGCTTCGTGCTCGTCGTCGTCGCGACACCGGCTGAAAGTTACTGGGCATTCGGCGTCTACGCCGCCCTGCTGGCGGCGGCGGCATTGGTGGCCGGGATCCCGGGCGATTTCGTGCTTCGCCGGATGGTCGTCGAGATCCCGTTCGTCGTCTTCGCCGCGTTGATGCCGTTCGTCTCCACCGGAGAGCGGATCGACGTTCTCGGGCTGTCACTCAGCGAGTCCGGGCTGGTATCGGCCTGGAGCCTGCTGGCCAAGGGCACCCTGGGCGTGGTCGCATCGATCCTGCTCGCCGCAACGACCGACGCCCGTGACCTGCTGGTCGGCCTGCAACGTCTGCGACTGCCCGCTCGAATGGTGGAGATCGCATCGTTCATGGTCCGCTACCTCGACGTCGTAGCCGGGGAGATGCACCGCATGCGCGTGGCCCGGGAGTCCCGTGGATTTCAGGCCCGCCACCTCGGCCACCTCCGGGCGGTTGCGCACGGAGCCGGCGCACTCTTCATCCGAACGTACGAGCGCGGCGAGCGGGTTCATCTCGCGATGTTGTCCCGGGGATATGCGGGCTCCCTGCCGCTTTCCGACGCGGGACCAGCGAGTGCGACAGCGTGGACCCGCGCTCTCCTGCTTCCGGGGGTCGCGTTCGCCGTAGCCCTGGCGGGGGGAGTGTGGGTATGACCGTCTCGCTCGAGGTCAAAGGGCTGGCGTTCGCCTACCCAGACGGGCACCAGGCGCTGTTCGGTGTCGATCTGGGAGTCCGGCGAGGCGAGCGGGTGGCGCTCCTCGGGCCCAACGGCGCCGGCAAGACCACTTTCGTGCTCCACCTCAACGGCATTCTGTCCGGTGGCGCGGGCACCGTTCGGATCGGCGGCCTCCAAGTTCGCCCGGGTGACCGCGACAACCTGCGCGAGATACGCCGTCGGGTCGGCATCGTGTTCCAAGATCCTGACGACCAGCTGTTCATGTCGACGGTGCGTGAAGACGTCGCGTTCGGACCGGCCAACCTCGGATTGCGCGGACCCGAACTCGAGGCTCGGGTGGCATCGGCACTGGCGGCCGTCGGCATGCAGGGCGTAGCCGAGCGCCCTCCGCACCATCTGTCGTTCGGTCAGCGGCGTCGGGTCGCGGTAGCCACCGTGCTGGCGATGAAGCCCGAGATACTGGTCCTGGACGAACCCACCAGCAACCTCGACCCAGCAAGCCGGCGCGAGTTGGCGGAAGTTCTCGATGCGCTTCCTGTCACCCTCCTGGTCGTGACGCACGACCTGCCATACGCGCTGGAACTCTGCGAACGCTCGGTCGTCCTGTCCGACGGGTCAATCGTCGCCGATGGGCCAACCGTCGCCATACTCGCTGACGACGACCTGCTGCGCCGCCACCGGCTGGAACTTCCCTACGGTTTCGATCCCCTCTCCGTCCCCGCCCGCAAAACTCGGTACGGTGGTGGCCAGCCTGCCAACTCCTTCTCCGGACGGTGCCAGTGAGCGTTCAGGACAACGTTCTCCCGGCGTCACGTCAGCCCATGCCCGGCCCCGCCAAGCCCGAAAAGCCCCGGCAGCGAACGCCTGCCGAAATCGAGCAGGAGCTGGACGAGACGACACAGCAGCTGGTGTCTCGGGTCGACGAGCTCGTCTACCGAATGCATCCTCGGCAGTTGGTTCGCCGCGGCATGGCGGAGTTGAAGGCGAAGGTCGTCGAACCGGACGGACGCCCTAGGAAGGAGATCGTCGGAGCCGCCATCGGCGCGCTCGTCGGTCTCGCGGTGCTGGTCTGGCGATCACGCCGCCGAGGCTGATCCGCCTACCCGTAGGCTCGGCGTGTGCCCACATCGCCGGACAAGCTGCCCATGCGGATGCTGCACGATCGCGTGCTCGTCGCCCTCGACGGCGAAGCCGGGGAGCGCCGGTCCTCGGCCGGCATCGTGATCCCCGCCACTGCTGCCGTCGGACGGCGGCTGTCCTGGGCCCGGGTGGTCGCGGTGGGTGGCAACGTGCGCACGGTCGAGGTGGGGGACCGGGTGCTGTTCGACCCGTCCGACCGCGCCGAGGTGGAGGTCCGCGGCGACGACTACGTCCTGCTCCGTGAGCGCGACCTGCACGCTGTTGCATCCGAACGGCTCGAGGACGGTCAGACCGGCCTCTACCTGTAACGACGGCTGGCAGCGCCGTGTCTGGTGACCTTCGCAGATGAGCGCGGACCTGCGGCCGATGCTTGCGATTGGCGGCAAGCTCCCACCGCCTGATCAGGACCACCGATGGGCGTATGAGCTGAAGTGGGACGGCGTTCGAATACTCGCCCATGTTCGTCCGGACCAGGTCCGACTCGTCGGACGCTCCGGGATCGACGCGACGATCGCCTATCCCGAGCTCGCTGGGTTGGCTGGTGCTCTCGGCGGCCGAACGGGCATTCTCGACGGCGAGGTCGCCGTCATCGGCCCGGACGGGAGCTCCGATTTTCAGGCGCTTTCGCCGCGGATGCATGTGCGCTCGGCCGCCCGAGCCCACGAGCTCTCGGTTCGGGTGCCGGTGGTGTACGTGGTCTTCGACGTGCTGAAGGTCGACGGGCGCTCCACCATCTCGCTGACATATACGCGCCGGCGTGAAGTTCTCGAGGGCATGATCGAGTCCGGGTCGCACTGGCAAGTGTCCCCGTCCTTCGCCGGTGGCGGCCCGGATCTGCTCGAGGCGAGCAGGCGGATGGGAATCGAGGGGATCGTGGCTAAGCGGCTGGACTCCCCGTACCGCCCGGGCCAACGGTCACCGGACTGGATCAAGATCAAGAACCTGCTCACCCAGGAGGTCGTCCTGGGCGGGTACACGGTCGGCGATGGCCGGCGGTCGAGCACGTTCGGCTCGTTGCTGCTTGGTCTGCCCGTCCCGGACGGGCTGACGTACGTCGGCGCCGTCGGCACCGGATTCGCCGACGCCGCCCTGTCCGAGCTGAGCAGACGGCTGCGCAGGCTCGACCACCCGGAATCCCCGTTTGTCGGCGGCGTCGACCCACGCCATGCCCGAGCGGCGCGGTGGGTTCGACCAGAGCTCGTCGGTGAGGTGGCCTACGGCCAGTGGACCGCCGACAACCGGATGCGGCATCCGGTCTGGCGCGGGCTGCGAACGGACAAGATCCCCGCGGAAGTAGTCCGTGAGACCTGAGCCCTCACGTCGGCAGCGAGTACGCCCCCTCGTGCAGCGGTGCTGTCAGATCGCCCAGGTCGTCGACGCGGGCGAGCACGTCCCGAGTGTCGAAGCGGAGCGGCAACCTGGTCCGCGCGCTCGACCGGGCGGCGCGCTCGACCTCGTCCCATGTGACCGGCGTGGAGACGGTGGGCTGCTCGCGGCCACGCAGTGAATACGGCGCCACTGTCGTCTTCGCGGCGTTGTTCTGGCTCCAGTCGACCAGGACCTTGCCGCCGCGCAGTCGTTTCTCCATCCTCGACACGACCAGCCGAGGATGCTCCTTTTCCAGCCGCTCGGCGAGCCGGCGAGCGTATCCGTGTACGGCACGGACGTCGGCCTTCGCGTCCAAAGGGACGTACATCTGCATGCCTTTCGAGCCGCTGGTCTTCGGGTACGCCAGCAGTCCGTCATCGGCCAGGGCCTCGGCGAGGAGCTGCGCGACCTGGCAGCACTCGATCACCGTGGCCGGAGCGCCTGGGTCGAGGTCGACCACTAGGCGGTCGGGGCTCTGCGGCTTTTCGCCGTGGACCCGCCATTGCGGCACGTGCATCTCCAACACGGCGAGATTAGCCAGCCAGACCACGGTGGGCAGGTCGTTGCAGACGACGTAGGTAACGGTCTCCCGGTCGCGCGAACTGCCCGGGGACGGCAGGGTCACTGTGCGCACCCAGCGAGGAGTCCCCCGCGGGGCGTTCTTCTCGAAGAAGCTCGCGGCTGTGACGCCGTCGGGCCAGCGCTTGCGCGTCAACGGCCGGTCGGCGAGGTGAGGCAGCAGGAAAGGGGTGATCCGGGTGTAGTAGTCGATCACCTCGGCCTTCGTTGTACCAGATTCCGGATAAAGGACCTTGTCCAGGTTGGACAGCCCGAGCTTTCGGCCGTCGACCTCGACCGTCGTCTTCGGTGCCGCCATACGCATAGTCTGCCCAGCGCAGCGGTGTTTCCGTACTCCCGACCGGGGTAGGCGAGCAGTAGCTCAGACTCGGAGGGAGATGTCGTGACCCGTTTCGGATGCTTCCTGGCCAGTGAGGAATGGGGTCCCAACGACCTGGTCGAGCAGGCTGTCATGGCGCAGGAAGCCGGTTTCGAGAGTATCGGTATCTCCGACCATTTCCATCCATGGAACGACGAGCAGGGGCAGAGTCCGTTCGTGTGGGGTGTGATCGGCGCGCTGTCGCGGGAGGTCGACTTGCCGGTGTCGACCCATGTCACCTGCCCAACGATCCGCATCCACCCCGCGATCGTCGCCCACGCTGCAGCGACGGCGTCGCTGCAGCGTGGGGGCGACTTCGTGCTGGGTGTCGGCAGCGGCGAGGCGCTCAACGAGCAGGTCCTGGGCGATCGTTGGCCACTGGCGGCCGAGCGGCTGGAGATGCTCGAAGAGGCGATCGAGGTCATGCGGGCGCTCTGGACCGGCGACGTCGTCACCCACCATGGACGTCACTTCACGGTGGAGCATGCCCGGCTGTACTCCGCTCCGGAGTCCGCGATTCCGGTGTACGTCTCCGCGTTCGGCCCAGAGGCTGCTGAGCTTGCCGGTCGAGTGGCTGACGGGTTCGTGACTACCAGGCCGGACAAGGAAACGATCAAGATCTTCGAGCAGGCGGGCGGGCGCGGGAAGTCCAAGCAAGCCAGCGTCAAGGTCTGTTACGGACCAGACCGTGACGAGGCCGTCAAGACCGCACACCGCCTGTGGGCGACCACGGGTCTGCCCGGCGAGATGGGCCAGGATCTGCGCACCCCAGAACATTTCATGCAGGCGTCAGAGCTCGTCGATGAAGAGTCAATCGGCTCCAAACTCAGCTGCGGACCGGATCTCAAGGAACACCAGGAGACGATCTTGGAGTACGTGGACGCGGGCATCGACGAGATCTTCATCGGCCAGATCGGGCCGCTGCAGAAGGAGTTCTACCGGTTCGCCGAGCACGAGTTGCTGCCCTCCTTGCGAACCGCTGATTAGGGCTAGCGTTAGCCGGGCAGGAAACCGAGCACAGCATGTCGGCCCGGCATGCTCAGCTTGAACTGGATGGAGGCTCCATGACGCTCAACGACGACGACATGCAGACCACCGGGAGTGAAGGGCTCGGAGCCGGCGGCGTGACCGGCGACGGCGGTGCCGACGGCGGCGCCGGCGAGGGGCCGCTGGACGGCGGTGCGGACCCGCGGGGGACTGACGGCGGGGCCGACGGTGGAGCCACGGAAGAAGGCACCGACGGTGGAGCGGACGGAGGCGCCGACGGTGGTGCCGATAGTGGTGCGGGAACATCCTGACGGACTCGCCGATGACTACGCCGGGCGGTATTGACCGCCCGGCGTTGGCGCGGTGTGTGCACGTCGAGCCGGACCAGTTCGCCGCCGGCTACTGGGGCCGCACCTTCCTCCACTCCACCGCCGCGGATCTCGCGGCCGCCGGGCGGATTCCGGGATACGCCGACCTGCTGAGTCTCGACGACGTCGATGAGCTGCTCAGCCGGCGCGGGCTGCGAACGCCGTTCCTGCGAATCGCGCAGGAAGGAAAGGTGCTGCCGAGTCGTCAGTTCACCGGGTCTGGCGGCGAGGGCGCCGAGATCGCCGACCAAGTCCTCGACGAGAAGGTGCTCGATCGATACGCCGACGGTGCCACGCTGGTGCTGCAGGGGCTGCACCGGCTCTGGCCACCTCTGATCGACTTCGCCGGCGCACTGTCCGCAGAGCTCGCAGCGCCGGTGGGCGTGAATGCCTATGCGACGCCGCCGGCCAATCGCGGCTTTGCCACCCACTACGACACCCATGACGTGTTCGTTCTGCAGGTCGCCGGACGCAAGCAGTGGAGAGTCCACGAGCCAGTGGTGCCAGATCCGCTGGAGCAGGAGGCGTCGGGTGGACGTCCCGACGAAGTCGGCGCCCGCTCGGACATACCGGCTGTGCTCGAGGTGGTCTTGGCCCCTGGCGACGCGCTGTACCTGCCGCGGGGCTGGCTGCATTCCGCCACTGCCCTCGGTGAGCAGTCTCTTCATCTCACCGTCGGTGTGCGGGCCATGAGCCGCTACTCCCTGGTCGGCGCACTGTTCGACCTCGCCAGGGAGGAGGCGGCCCTGCGGTCCGGATTCCCCGTGGGACTCGACGTGACCGATCCCGAGCAACTTGCCCCGCACCTGCAGGCGACACTCGCAGCTCTACAGGAATGGCTCGGACAGGTGGACGCTGACCGCGTCGCTGCACAGCTTCGCACACGTGCGTGGCAGGCCACCCGACCCGCGCCGATCCGGCCGCTGGCCCAGACGGCGGCGATGGGCAAGCTCGATGGCGACACCGTGCTGGCGCCTCGTCGCGGGCTGCACTGGCAGATCACCGCGAGCCGCGAGGACGCGGTGACCGTGCACCTGGTAGACCGCACGATCACGGTGCCGGCCTATTGCGAACCCGCGTTGCGTGCGCTGCTCGCGGGTCCCTCGATTCGAATCGGCGATCTGCCGCAGCTCGACGCTGCCGATCAGCTCACTCTTGCCCGGCGGATGCTGCGTGAAGCACTCGTCGTACCGGCTGAGAAGGGGTAGGCGGCCGCGGAAATTCGTCGGTCGTATCGGTGCCGGTGGGTTGACGCCCTGACAGCCAGGGAATACGGCTGCTGAGGAGGAAACCATGTCGTCTTCGCAAGTACTCATCATCGTCATCGTCGTCCTCGGCATCATCGCCCTCGCCGCGGTCGCGTGGTACTTGATGCGCCGCCGTGAGCTGCAACAGCGTTTCGGCCCGGAGTACGAACGCACCGTCGAGGAGTCCGACAACCGACTCGCCGCCGAGAAGGAGCTGCGTGAACGGGAGAGCCGGCACGCCGAGCTGGAACTGCGTGAGCTCGAGCCAGAGGCACGGGCGCGGTACACCGAGCAGTGGGAGCAGATCCAGGCCCGGTTCGTCGACGCTCCCGAGAATGCGGTTGCGGCCGCCGACGACTTCGTCACCGAATTGATCGGCGAGCGGGGCTACCCGACCGACGACTATGACGAGCGGCTGTCACATCTGTCCGTGGAGCACGCCCGCGTCCTCAGCGACTACCGGGAGGCTCACGACATCAACCTGCGTAATCAGCGCGGCGAGGCGACAACCGAGCAGCTCCGGCTCGCTGTCCTGCATTACCGCTCACTCGTCACCGACCTGCTCGGCGATGACACGACCGAGCGGCCGAATGAACCGGTTCGAACCGACGAGACTTCCCAACCGGACGACTTCGGTCGCGAAGCGAGAAGAGGCGCCCCCGATGCGTGAGGACAGTGACCAGATGGAGCCGACGTTTTCCGAGGTCGAGCGGGATACCCGCCGCGCTGACAGCGGTGCGGATCTGGACCCGGAAACGGTGAGTGACCGCAACTATGACGGGTCGGCTGATGCCATTGCCGATCGCGATGTCGACGACGTCGACGTGGACCGGACCGAGGCCGCTGTCGATGATGCTCCCGTTACCGTCGACGACAACACGACTGTGGCCGGCGAGCCGGCCACGAGTGAGGCTGCCGACCAGCGCGATGAGCTGCTGCCAGGCGAGATGGGCGCCGAACCGGTCGGCGACCTGTGGGCCGCCGACTCAGCTGACGACCTGCACAGTCGTTGGCAGGAGCTGCAGCTTCGGTTCGTCGATGACCCGCGCGGAGTCGTCACCGAGGCGCGGTCGCTGGTCGCAGAGGCGGTGCAGACCCTGACCGCGGCGCTGTCCGACCGACAGCGCGACCTCGACGGCCTGGCATCCAGCAACGGCGACACCGAGCAGCTGCGTACGGCACTTCAGCGCTATCGCGACTTCTTCGACCGGGTGGTCGGCTACGGCCGCTGACCCTCTCATCAGGCGTGCCCGCGGCTCCGGGGACCAGCACGAGAATCGCGCTGTGACTTGATATTTGACGTGCGGTTGGCGCAGGAGTAACCATAGCCAGGTCCCGGGCGCCCGGGATCTGGAGGTCACGACCGATGACGGGGCAGGTGCAGTTCACCTACCAGCGGCTCGGCGGGTGTCTGATCGTGCGGGTAGCGGGCGAGATCGACGTTCGGGGAGCCCGTGTTCTGCGTGACACGCTGGTGGCCAAGGTGAGCGACGGCGATGCTCGCCTGGTCGTCGATCTCTCCCGGGTCGTGGCATTCGACGGTGCCGGATTGCCCGCCTTGCTTGCGGCGCAGGATGAGGCCGTGGCGTCCGGGGGCAGCCTGCGGCTCGTCGGTGTCGGCCCGTTAGTGCGAAAGGTCTTGCACACGATGGACGAGGCTGGCGCGCTGGTCGTGGACACGGAGATGTCCGACGCCCTCGAGGCGACCATGGAGGCAGCGGGCTCACCCCGAGACAGGCGCCTGGACTCGCGGCAGTAGGACCCGGAAGGTCGCGCCGCCGCCGGGAGTCGCCTCGGCCTCGACTCGGCCCCGATGGGCGCTGACGAGTCCGGCGACGATCGACAGGCCCAGGCCGTTGCCACCCGCGGACTCGCCGCGCGTCCTGGAGGGGTCGGCGCGGTAGAAACGCTCGAAGACACGCTCGGCATCCGGTGCCGACAACCCGGGACCGTCGTCACTGACCTCCAGGACGAGCTGCCCGTCCGGTCGTGCCGCGATGCCGACCACGACCACCGTCTCCGCGGGCGTGTGCTGAACGGCATTGCTGACCAGGTTCCCCACCACCTGGCGCAGCCTCAGCGCGTCACCCACGACCACTGCCGAATCGAGGTCGGTGTCGATGCGCAACCGGACTTCGTGTCCGGTCGCCACAGCACGCGCATCCAAGACGGCGTCCGTGACGATCGGCACGAGGTCGACTGGTTCGGTGTCGAGCGGCCGCTGCTGGTCGAGTCGGGCGAGAAGAAGTAGGTCTTCGACGAGGAGCCCCATCCGAATCGACTCGTCCTCAATCCGCCGCATAACCCTGGCCAGTGCGATGTCGTCACCGACGGCCCCCTGCCGGTAGAGCTCGGAGAATCCGCGGATCGATGTCAACGGGGTCCTCAGCTCGTGGCTCGCGTCGGCCACGAAGCGTCGCATCTTCTCCTCCGAGGCGCGGGCGGCGTTCTCCGACGCACGTCGGGCGTCGAAAGCGGCCTCGATCTGCCCGAGCATCGAGTTCAGAGCGGCCGACAGCTTGCCGACTTCCGTCCGTGGGTCCCGCGGTGGCACTCGACGGGTCAGGTCGCCGGCCGCGATCGTCTCGGCGGTCGCCTCGACCTCCTCCAGCGGTCGGAGGCTAGACCGGACTATCCACCAGGCCGCGCCGGCCAGGAGCGCGAGGGAGAGAACGACGACGGCGCCGTCGATGATGAGAAGGCGATTGACCGTCGCTGACACATCGTCCAGTGGAAGGCCGACCATGACGCTTCCGCCTCCGGTCTGCGCCAGGGCGAGGATTCGCCAGGAACCGTTGCCGTCGATGGCATCCACCGTGACAGGTTGGCCATCGAGATCGTCCACGGCGTCGCCGTCCAACGTCGGAAGATCCGGCCCGGGAAGGCCGGAGGTGGCGTCCACACCGGTACTCCACAGCAGGACTCCGGCGTCGTCGTACCCGCGTGCAACGTAGTCGGCAGGCGGACGGAAGCCTCGCGGCCCCGGACCTGGACGGAAGTCTCGACGCGGTTCGACGTCGACCTGCCGGGCGGACTGGCGCAACTGCGCGTCGACTCGGTCGAGCAGGTAGTCGCGCAACACGACCGCCGCCAGCACGCTGGTCACGACGACCGCGACCGCCGCGAGCAGCAGAACCGCGGCCACCAACTGGGTGCGCAGTGGCGTCCGGTCACGGAGCTCCCGCCACCGTCCCGCATCAAGCACAGGCGTGGTCATGAGGGTGACTGCTGGAGCCGCAGTACGTACCCGACCCCGCGCAACGTGTGCAGCAGCTTGGGCTCGGTGGTGTCGATCTTCCGCCGTAGGTACGACACGTACGACTCGACGACGTTCGCCTCGCCGCCGAAGTCGTACGCCCACACGTGGTCGAGGATCTGCGCTTTGCTCAACGCCCGGCCCGGATTGACCAGGAAGTACCGCAGCAGCTTGAACTCGGTGGGGGAGAGCGACACGGCGCGGCCGGCCTTCCAGACCTCGTGACTGTCGTCGTCGAGCTCGATGTCGGCGAACGAGATACGAGCTGATGGTTGACCGTTCCGGCGGCCGGCCCGCCGCAGGATCGCGTGGATCCGGGCGATCACCTCGGCGAGGCTGAACGGCTTCGGGACGTAGTCGTCCGCGCCCAACGTGAGCCCGGCGATGCGATCCTCGTGGGCGTCCTTTGCAGTCAGGAACAGCACCGGGACGTCGATGCCGTTTCCACGCAGCTGGCGCAGGACGGACAGGCCGTCGACACCCGGCATCAGTACGTCGAGGATGACCAGGTCAGGTCGCACCTCCCGGATCCGGTCGACGGCCTCGCGGCCACTGCGAGCCGAGCTCACCTCGAATCCGGCGTACCGCAGGCTGGCCGACAGCAGCTCTACGATGTTCGGCTCGTCGTCGACGACCAGCAACTTCGCGCCCGCTTGTTCTGCCATGTGGTCGAGGATGGACTGATCGCACCCAGGCAAGCTGTGAGAATGCTGTGAAGTCGCTGTGAATCCTGAGCGCTGAGAGTCGTCGCCCGGACGGTCGTCACCCGTCAGCGGGACGAGCCGGATCCGCGATGCTGAGAAAGAGTCCCTCCCCGGGCCCGGGGCACGGCGCAGTGACGGATTGCCCGCTCTTCTGTTCTCGGAGGCTCGTCGCCATTGACAGAACGGCATCGGCTCCGTGGAGGACGAAGGTGGACGGGCTCAAACCCGTGGCGCGCACAACGCCTTCGACAACCAGATCGCGATAGAGCGCACTACCCCGCATGACCCCACCGGAGAAGCCGATCGACGGGTGCCTACCGAGATCCAACCGGTCCAAGGCGACCTCGACGGCGGTCGCCAGCCATGCCGCATTCGACTCGACGATTCGCCGGGCCACACCATCCGCAGTAGCAGCGAGGACGACTGGTGCGAATCCGGCCACCGTGGCTCGCGCCGATCGTTTCTCCGCCAACCAACGACCAAGACACGGAAGTGTCATCCCGAAATGCTCGGACGCCAGATCGGACAGGATCGTCGCTGGGCCGGTTCCATCGACGGCGCTGGCTGCCGCTCGGAGGGCTGCTCGTCCGAGGCTGTACGCGCTTCCCTCGTCGGACACGATGTGCTCATGGCCGCCGATCTTGGCCAGCCGACCGGAGCTGTCGCGTCCCAGGACGCAGCTGCCCGTTCCGCTGCTGACGACGATCCCGACTGCCGATATCGGTGGCGCATACAGCAGCGGAACCATGTCGTTGACGAACAGGACCGCGCCGGCCGGCGCATGTGACTCGATCACCTTTGTCAAGACGTCCGGGTACGGAGACTCCCCGGCAACGGGCGCCGACGAACATCCGATGCACCCGAACGCGAATTGGCCCGCTACCAACTCCGACCGCATCGACTCGAAGACGGTGGTGAGGCCGGCAGTGGCGGCCGCGGTACCGGCCGTACCGATCGAGACGGACCCGTAGTGTGCGACCGACACTTCGCCGTCAGGACCCACCACGATCGCCGTTGTACGCGACCCTCCAGCGTCGATTCCCCACACGCTTGCAGCAGACCGGGTAGGCAACATCGTGCTGCTCCTTGCATGCGTTGGTCAGGCCGTTTCGCTGGCAACGCTTTCCTTTTCCGAGTCGAGCAATGCACGGGCGGCACCCCGTTCGGTGACGACGGCATTCGCGAACCCGCCGAGCAGGACAGCCCTGATCGCCGCTGCCTTGGCCAGCCCTCCGCCCACGACGATGACCTCGTCGATTCGCTTGAGCTGCTCACCGCTGATGGCGATGCAGCGCTCACTGAATTCGGGAGCGATCTGTTTGCCCGAGGAGTCGACCAGTGTCGCGCCGATCTCCGCACAGGCTCCCTTGGTCCGAAGTTCGGCCCGTTCCTCCGCAGTCAGCGCGTCGTACAGCTGAGAATGTGGTGGGTCCCACGAGCCCACCGGCAAGATTGCCTTCGTGATCGAGTCGAATCGCGCAACCGCCTCTGCAACTTCAGGTTGGTTTCGCAGCGTGGCGGCAGTGCGAGCGTCAGGCAGGACCTGCGGACTGTAGATGGAGAAGGCCGGTCCGCCGGACACGGCGGCAATGCGGCTCACCAGTTCGACACTGTTCTCTGCCGGATTGACCCCGAGCAGAGCCCCAGTGACCTGGACGACCGTGCACGCGGGAAGAGACGCCAAGGACTCAGCGAGCACCGTCAGGGTCCGGCCATAGCCCACTCCGAGGACATCCTGTTCGGTGATGATCTCGGTCAGGAGATTTCCGGCGACACGCGCCAGTCGAGCCCGTAACAGCGTCTCGGGAACCTCGGGGCTTTCGATGACGATCGCGTGCCGCAGTCCGTACGCTGACTGCAGCCGCCAGGACATCTCCGGATCGATTCCGAACGGCACGTCGACGCTGAGGCGAATGACCCCGGCCGCTCGCGCTTCCTCCAGGAGACGAGCAACTTTGAATCGGCTGATGCCGTAGCTGTCGGCGATCTCGATCTTGGATTTGCCATCCAGGTAGAAGTCCCGGGCGATGGCGGCCAGGCGCAGCACGTCGGTCGTGCGAATCTTCGACTTCGGCTGCCTCACGATCTCCATCCGCATCCCCCGTCGGTCCTGGGCGATCATGGAGACCGGACGCCTCCATGGTGCGCTATGAGCAAGGGTCTGCTCATTTTCACACGAAGCGGCCTCACCGGGAAGCCGCCCGACCTAAGTGACGTCGCGGCGAGCTGAGAGGTGTTCCACGGTGCGGCGCTCTTCCTGGATCGGGACAAAGACCCCAATAACCGCACTCGTGTGAGCATTGAGTGCTCAATGTTGCAGGCAACCTCTTGACACATGGTTGGCGTGCTCGTTGAATCTTAGTGATCCGATGAGAGGTGTGGCGCTCATATGTGCAGCACCGTGACATGGCTGACGATGGCGCCGGACGTGCCTTCTCGCAGCTTCTTGACCTTGGCCGGCTCGGACGGCCGGCTGCATTGTCGAGCCTGAGGTGACCTGGAGGACTCCATGGCATTGACAGCAAACCGGCGCAGGCGACGGGGACTCTTCGCTGCCGCACTCGGCACCGCGGTGGTTACGTCGGCCTGCGCCGGGGCCGGCGGAGGTGGTGGAGGCGGTGGAGGCGGTGACGGCGGTGATGGCGAGGCGACCACGATCACAGTTGCCACGGTGGCCAACCCGCAGATGCAGGACATTGAGCAGCTGATTAGCAATTTCGAGGAAGAAAACCCGGACATCACGGTCAACTTCTCGGTCCTGCCCGAGAACGAGCTGCGCGACAAGGTCACCCAGGACATCGCCACCCAGGCGGGCCAGTACGACGTCGTGACCATAGGCACGTACGAGGTCCCGATCTGGGCCGGCAACGGGTGGATCACCAACCTCGACGACTACACCAGTGAGGGCGGATACGACCCTGACGACCTGATCCCGCCGGTCAGCAAGGCATTGAGTTTCGAGGACAGCCTCTACGCCGTGCCGTTCTACGGTGAGTCGTCGTTCCTGATGTACCGCAAGGACCTCTTCGACGCTGCCGGGCTCACCATGCCGGAAAAGCCAACGTGGCAGGAGGTCGCGGAGTTCGCCAAGACCCTCAACGACCCGGCGAAAAACCTTGCCGGAATCTGCCTGCGCGGCCTCCCCGGATGGGGCGAGGTCCTCGCGCCGCTCAACACGGTCATTCTCACCTTCGGCGGCTGGTGGTACGACGAGGAGTGGAATGCGCATCTCACCGACCCGGAGACCGTGGAGGCCGTCCAGTTCTACGTCGACCTGGTGAGCAACTACGGCGAGCCGGGCGCTCCGAGTGCCGGCTTCTCCGAGTGCCTGACCGCGACGGGCCAAGGCAACGCGGCGATGTGGGTCGACGCGACGGTCGCAGCGGGGCTCCTCGAGGACCCCAAAACCAGCAAGGTCTCCGGCAAGATGGCCTACGTACCGGCCCCTGTCGTCGAGACCGACAGCTCCGGCTGGCTGTGGGCGTGGTCACTGGCCATGCCCGAGACATCACAGAACAAGGACGCCGCCTGGGCGTTCATGAGCTGGGCAACGTCCAAGGAGTACATGCAGCTCGTCGGCAACGAGCTCGGCTGGAGCCGCGTCCCGCCAGGAAGTCGGCTGTCGACCTATGAGATACCCGAATATCAGGAAGCGGCCGCGGCTTACGCACAGCAGACCCTCGACGCCCTCGAAGCTGTGAACCCTGAGCAGCCAGGCGTGCATCCGCAGCCATGGGTCGGCGTCCAGTACATCTCGATTCCCGAATTCCAGGACCTCGGAACCAAGGTGTCGCAGGAGATCTCGGCCGCCATTGCCGGGCAGCAGACCGTGCCGGAGGCTTTGGAGAAGGCGCAGACGTACGCCGAGGAAACCGCCGTGGAGGGCGGCTACAAGGAGGGCTGACAGTCTGCGCTGGGGCCCGGTGGGCCGGGCCCCAGCGCCCCACCTGCTCCCGAGAACAGCCCGTAGGAGGGTGCCGTGACCGTTCCCGCCGATGTGGCCGTCGAAGGCACCCCGCGCCGACGACCGCCCGAGCCGAAGAAGCTGACCAGGGCAGAGCGGTGGAAGCTTCGCGGACCGCTTCTGCCCGCCTTGATCTTCGCGATCATTCTGACTCAGATCCCGTTCGTATTCACGCTCTTCTACAGCTTCCAGTCATGGAACCTGCTTCGGCCGGGCAGCCAAGAGTTCGTCGGCCTGGAGAACTACGGCAAGGTCTTCACCGACCCCCTGTTCCGCAACGCCGTCGTGAACACGGTGGTGTTGACGGTCAGCACGGTGCTGCTATCCCTGGTCGTCGGTCTCGTTTTCGCCTTGATCCTCGACCAGAAGTTTCTCGGCCGCAGTGTCGCTCGCACGCTGCTGATCACGCCGTTCCTAGTGATGCCGACGGCGGCTGCACTTGTGTGGAAGACGTCGATGTACAACCCCGTCTTCGGGCTGATCAACTGGTTCCTGTCGCCGTTCGGCGTCGGCAACGTCGACTGGGTCAGCCAGTTCCCGATGCTGTCGATCATCATCGTGCTCACGTGGCAGTGGACCCCATTCATGATGCTGATCATTCTTGCCGGCCTACAGAGCCAGTCGCCGGAAATCCTCGAGGCGGCGCGTGTCGACGGCGCCTCCGGCTGGGCCATTTTCCGCCGGATCACGTTGCCCCATCTGCGCCAGTTCCTAGAGCTCTCCGTGACGCTCGGCGCCATCTACATCGTGGCGACTTTCGACGCGATCTTCATGATCACCCAGGGTGGGCCCGGCCAGGCCACCACGAACCTGCCGTACTTCATCTACCAGCAGGCGTTCCGGGCCTTCTCGGTGGGCGAGGCTGCGGCCGCCGGTGTGATCGTTGTCGCCGCCACCATCATCATCGCGACGTTCGCGCTACGCGTGGTCTCGAGCCTATTCGCGGAGGAGGCCGGCTGATATGGCGACCGTAGCTACCACAACGCCCGAGCAGGTTGCGGTCCGGAGACGGCCGCCGAAGCGACGCGGCCCGCGCCGCCCCTGGATCTTCGTGCTGGGATGGGCGGCGGCGGTGGTCTGGTTCTTCCCGGTCTTCTGGATGATCTTGACCGGGTTCAAAACCGAAGCACAGGCGTCGACCGACCCGCCCACCTTCTTCTTCGTCCCGACACTCGACCAGTACGAGGCGATCTTCGGCAGGGACTTCGTGCCCTACCTGATCAACTCGTTCACCGCCTCGATCTTCTCCACGCTGCTCGCGATCGTCTTGGCACTGCCGGCGGCGTACGCGTTGTCATTGGCCAAGGTGCCGAAGTGGCGGGACTCGCTGTTCTTCTTCCTGTCGACGCGAATGATGCCTGCCGTCGCGTCGATCCTCCCGCTGTACATCCTGGTCCGGAACATCGGGATGCTCGACAACATCACCATGTTGGCGATCATCTACACGGGGATGAACCTGCCGATCGCAATCTGGATGATTCGCTCGTTCCTGCTGGAGCTGCCTCGTGAGGTGCTCGAGGCCGCTCGGGTCGACGGCGCCACACTCTCCGTGGAGATGCGCCGGGTGATCCTCCCGATGATCGCCCCGGGTCTTGCCGCCACCGCCCTGATCTGCTTCATCTTCGCCTGGAACGAGTTCTTCTTCGCCGTCACCCTCACCGTCACCCAGGCGGCCACCGTGCCCGTGTTCCTCGTCGGATTCATCACCAGCGAGGGCTTGTTCTGGGCCCGCTTGTCGGCCGCGGCGACGATTGCTTCACTGCCAGTGATCATCGCCGGCTGGGTGGCGCAGAAGTGGCTGGTTCGGGGGCTCTCCCTCGGAGCCGTCAAGTAGCGCGGAGAGCCGGCGAGGAGCGGCCGATGATCATGATGCAAGCGTCGGTGTTGCGGGCCGCGCACGACCTGATATTGGAGGATCGGCCAGTCCCGCAGCCCGGTCCGCGCGAAGTGCTCGTCCGGATCAAGTCCGTAGGCGTGTGCGGCTCCGATGTGCACTACTACGAGCACGGCCGGATCGGCGAGCACGTGGTCCGTGAGCCGCTCGTGTTAGGGCACGAGCCGGCTGGTGAAGTCGTCGCGATCGGGGACCAGGTCACTCGGGTGGCCATTGGCCAACGGGTGTCCATCGAACCGGGAGTCCCGTGCCTGTCCTGCGAGCGTTGCCTGGGCGGCCAGTACAACCTCTGCCCCACGATGCGATTTCTCGCGACGCCGCCCATCGACGGCGCCTTCTGCGAGTACCTCGCGATACACGAGGCTTTCGCGCATTCCGTGCCGGACTCGTTGAGCGACGACGCCGCGGCGATGCTGGAGCCACTGTCGGTCGGTCTCTGGGCATGCCGGAAGGGCCGGGTCGAGCCGGGCACCAAAGTCCTCGTGAACGGTGCCGGACCCATCGGCTTGTTGGCGGCGCAAACCGCCCTGGCGTTCGGAGCCGCTCAGGTCGTCGTGGCCGACGTCAGCGAAAGCCGGCTTGCCCTCGCCGGTCGGCTGGGCGCAACTGACATTGTCGACGTCCGGTCGACGGCGCTCGGGGAGTCCGGCGTTGAACCAGACGTCCTGCTGGAGTGCTCCGGCCATCCCGAGGCGACGGTCGCCGCGATCCGGACCTTGGCGCCGGCAGGGCGTGCGGTCCTGGTCGGCATGGGCGGAGATGTGCTACCCCTCCCACTCCCATATGTGCAGAACAATGAGATCGAGGTCGTCGGCACTTTCCGATACGCCAACACATGGCCGACGGCCATCGCGCTGGCATCGTCCGGACGGGTGGCGCTCGAACCGCTCGTCACCACTCACCACTCGCTACCCGACGTCGGAGCCGCCCTGACCGCCGGCGCAACCGACCCGTCGACCGTCAAGGTCGTCGTCAACCCGACCAGCTGAGCAAGAGGAGATCCCGCGATGGCCACCGTCACCTACGACCACGCGACCCGCTTCTACGCGAACACCGAACGGCCGGCCGTCGACTCGCTGAACCTGGACATCGCCGACGGCGAGTTCCTGGTCCTGGTCGGCCCCTCCGGATGTGGCAAGTCCACCGCGCTGCGTATGCTCGCCGGCCTGGAGACCGTCGACGAGGGCACGATCCGCATCAGCGACAAGGACGTGACCAACCTGAAGCCGCGGGAGCGCGACATCGCCATGGTGTTCCAGTCGTACGCCCTGTACCCACACATGAGCGTTGCAGAGAACATGGGCTTCGCCCTCGAGCTAGCCAAGGTGCCAAAGGCGGAGCGGATCCGGCGGGTGGAGGAGGCCGCGGAGATCCTCGACCTCAAGCCGTTCCTCCACCGCAAGCCCAAGGCGCTGTCCGGTGGCCAGCGCCAGCGGGTGGCCATGGGCCGCGCGATTGTGCGCGAGCCCCAGGTCTTCCTGATGGACGAGCCGCTGTCCAACCTCGACGCCAAGCTGCGGGTCTCGACCCGCAGCCAGATCGCGGCGTTGCAGCGTCGGCTCGGTATCACCACGGTCTACGTCACGCACGACCAGATCGAGGCCATGACGATGGGCGACCGGGTCTGCGTGCTCAAGGACGGCCTGCTCCAACAGGTCGACACCCCGCTGAACCTGTACTCCCGCCCAAGGAACTCATTTGTCGCCGGGTTCATTGGCTCCCCGGCCATGAACCTGCGTGAGTTCCGGGTCGTGGACGGGCACGCGCGGGTCGGCACGGTGGACATCGCACTGTCCCGGGACGAGCTCGCCGCACTGGGCAAGGAGGGGCTAGACCGGGTGCTGCTGGGATTCCGGCCCGAGTCGATCGAGATCGTCGGCGAAGGGGAGGGCTTCCCGGTTGTCGTGAACGTCGTCGAGGAGCTGGGCTCGGAGGCGTTCCTCTACGGCACCCTGATCGAGGAGGACCCGCTCACTGCCACGGACATAGTCTCTAAGGTCGATCCGAAGCGGATTCCGCCGACCGGCAGCACC
>DASSDH010000031.1:0-2154 GCA_035697245.1 Jiangellaceae bacterium | reverse complement strand
CGAAGCGTGGCCGCGAGTAGAGCCGACGGGCGACCGTGATCATTCCGGCTGAGGCGTCAACGCCGAGAACGTTCAGCCCCAGTGACGCGAGATGGTCCGCGACATGACCGGGACCGCAGCCGACATCGGCCACCGTCCCGTGGGTGCCGACGAGCTCGGCAAACAGGCCGTAGAGCGCCCGGTCCACCGGCTTGCCGGCCAGCTCGTGGGCAATCTGCTTCGCGTACTGCTCGGCTACGGTGTCGTAGCTCCTGCTGGTCCGTTCGACATCACCATGAGCTTCGCCCATCCAGGAATCCGATCAGATCCAATTCCAGGTGCCCGGACCGCGCAGCCACATCCGCTGCAGCCAGGCGTCGAACGGGATCGTCGCGTCCACATGGATCGGGTAGAACCACGCTGCGACGACGAGCACCGCGAGGACGTATGCGCCGGCGATGGCCGCCCCGATCGTCCGCCGAGTGGGACCGGCGTCCGCCGGGCCGAGAACGAGCCCGAGGACGTAAGCGACGGCGAGTACCACGAATGGCGCTATGGCGGCGGCGTAGAACGCGAACACGGTTCGGCCCGGGAAGAGGAACCACGGCGCCCACGTCGCGAGGAAGCCGGCGAGAATCGCACCCGCCCGCCAGTCCCGGCGGGCAAGCCACATCCATCCGCATACCGCAAGCGCCAGGCAGGCGCCCCACCACAACAGCGGCGTGCCGAGGGCAAGGACGGCCTGGCTGCACTTGTCGACCTCACACCCCTGTTGACCGCGCTCGAGGCCGGTGTAGTCGAACGACACCGGCCGGGTGAGCAGGAGCCAGCCCCAGGCATCGGAGGCGTAGTCGTGAGAGGTCGTCAGCCCGCTGTGGAAGTGCCACATCTCCCAGTGGTAGTGCCAGAGGCTGCGGGCCCAGTCCGGCATGACGGAGCCGAGGAGTCCGGTGGCCGGCTTCAGCGCTGCCCACTGCCGTGACCAGCCGTTGTCACCCGCGATCCAGCCGGTCCATGAGGCGAGGTACACCACGACTGCCGACCCGACCATGGTGACCAACGCGATGGGCCCGTCGCGGAAGACGGTGTCCCGCAGTGGCGACCGCTGCTCGGCAGCCCGCCGGGCGCTGAACTCCCAGCACACCGTCAGCACACCGAACACCGCCAGTGCGTACAGCCCGCTCCATTTCGTTCCGCAGGCCAGCCCGAGCAGGACGCCTGCGGCTAGGCGCCACGGCCGCCAGGCGAACAACGGTGAGCCACCGGCTCCCGAGTCGGCCCAGTCCGCGTACATCGCCCGGGCCCGGTCTCTGTCGACGAGCAGGCAGGCAAAGGCTGCCACCACGAACATGGCGAGGATGCCGTCCAGAATCGCCGTTCGGCTGACCGTGATCGACATCCCGTCGACTGCGAGGAGCAGCCCGGCTGTCGTGCCGAGCAGGGTCGACCGAAACAATCGGCGCCCCGCCCTCGCCACGATGACGACCGTGACGATGCCGGCAATAGCGGTCGCGAGCCGCCACCCCACCGGCTCCATTCCGACCAGCCTGATGCCGAGTGCGATCAGCCATTTGCCGACCGTCGGGTGCACGACAAACGACGGCTGATCGGTGAAGACGTCGAGGTCGCCGGCGATGACCTTGTCGTCGGCCCCCTCGACGAAGGATCGAGCGTCACCGAAGCGCAGCAAGGAGTAGGCGTCCTTGGCGTAGTACGTCTCGTCGAAGATGAACTTGCCCGGTCGGCCGAGGTCGACCAGTCGCAGTACCGCGGCGACCGCCCCGACGAACAGCGGCCCCAACCACCCCCACGCGCCGTCCTCCGGCATCGGACGGACTAGGCGGGATCGGACCGTCGACACCCCAGCCGCCGGGAGCGAGGTCGGCGCTGCAGAGTCGACGGCGGCCTCGCTGATCCGGGTCACCGGGTCATGTTAGGTGGCCTGCCAGGATGGCCCGCATGAGCGTCAACTCGCCGGGCGTCCTGGTCGTGGCCGGTACGCCGATTGGCGATGTCGACGACGCGCCGCCGGCGCTCGGCCGTGAGCTCGCAGCCGCCGACGTCGTTGCCGCGGAGGACACCCGTCGGGTGCGCCGGCTGGCCGGCGCATTGGGAGTGCGGATCGGAGGGCGGGTCGTCTCGTACTTCGACGGCAACGAGGCGGCTCGGACGCCG
>DASSDH010000030.1:0-4002 GCA_035697245.1 Jiangellaceae bacterium | reverse complement strand
CAGAACCAGAGTGTGCCACCAGGCGGGCTCGGGCCCGACCTGTTGCTGACGACGTCGAGTTTCCTGCCGGTGGACGAGTTCCCGCTGTTCGCAAGCGAGGCACCGCTGGACTGGGAGATCCCCGGTGGGCCGTTCGACCCGCGCACCGGCGGTTGGTACGTCTACAGCCAGCAGGCCGACGCCGCGTACAAGCGGCTCACGCGGACTGTCGACCTGACCGGCGCGACGTCGGGCGAGCTGCGGTTCTGGAGCTCGTACGACACCGAGGTTGACTGGGACTACATGTTCGTCGAGGCGCACCCGGTTGGGTCGGATGACTGGACCACATTGCCGGACGCCAACGGCCACACCCAGCAGGGCACCGGCGAAAGCTGCCCCGAGGGCTGGGATGAGCTGCACCCGTTCATCACCCACTACCAGGGGGCGAACTGCGAGCCGACCGGCACGACCGGCGACTGGCACGCGGCCACCGGGACGTCCAACGGGTGGTCTGAGTGGTCGGTCGATCTGTCCGCGTACGCGGGCCAGCAGGTCGAGGTCTCCATCTCGTACGTGACCGACTGGGCCACGCAGGGCATCGGTGTATTCCTCGACGACGTGTCGGTCCTGGTGAACGGCGCGGCCGTGGCGGAGACGTCGTTCGAGACCGATCTCGGCGGGTGGACGGTCTCCGGCTCGCCGGACGGGTCGGCGTCCAACGTCAACGACTGGATCCGCACCCAGCTCGGGTTCGAAGAAGGGGCGGCCGTCACGACCGAGGACGCGGTGTACTTCGGGTTCGGCCTGGAGGGTCTTGCACCAGCCGAGCGCGACGACCTCGTGGCACGAACCATGTCGCACCTGTTGCCATGACGGTGCGCGGATTGGGGCGGCCGGGCTTACCCGGGCCGCCCCGATCGTCGGATCTTCGTCGTCCCTCGCCGACCTCACGCGAAATCGACACGCCGGTCTGTCGCGATTGACACGCCGGTCTGTCGCGATCGGAACACCACCGTCGTGCCAATCGGACTCGGCACGGGAGGATGATCAGTCGACGCAAACTCCCGCGTGGCGTGCTGGGAGGATGCCGCCGTGACCCGCGCCTCCCTGGACAAACAACCGCATGAGATCGCCGCGATGTTCGACAATGTAGCGGCCCGTTACGACCTCGCCAACGACGTGCTGTCGCTCGGGCAGGACCGACGCTGGCGGCGTGCGTTGGAGCACGCTGTCGAAGCAGGGGTGGGGGAGCGGGTTCTCGATCTGGCTGCTGGCACGGGGACGTCGAGCGAACCGTTCGCGGATGCGGGTGTCTTCGTCGTGCCCTGCGACTTCTCACTGGGCATGCTCCGGGTGGGAAAGCGCCGCCGGCCAGACCTGCCGTTCGTCGCCGGTGATGCGCTGCAGCTGCCGTTCGCCGACGCATCGTTCGACGCTGTCACGGTCTCGTTCGGGCTGCGCAATCTCAACGACATCGAGGCGGGCCTCGGCGAGATGCTGCGGGTGACCCGCCCCGGCGGTCGGCTTGTCGTCTGCGAGTTCAGCCATCCGACGTGGACGCCGTTCCGGACCGTCTACGTGGAGTACCTGATGCGGGCGCTGCCGACGCTGGCCCGACGGGTATCGAGCAGCCCCGAGGCCTATGTCTATCTCGCGGAGTCCATTCGGGCCTGGCCCGACCAGCGCGCGCTGGCCGGACGGATCGCCGCCGCCGGCTGGTCCGGCGTCCGGTGGCGCGACCTGTCCGGCGGGATCGTCGCGTTGCACCACGCCAACCGTCCTGCCCCGTAGTCGTCAGGTCGCCGCTACCTCCGCGCGGTCGACCAGTGGGCCATCACCAGGCGAACCCGTACTTCACCAGGCTTACAGGCCTGGTGATGTACCCACAGGGGTGGTGAACGTGGTCATTCCCAGCGCCGAATTACGCAACGGGAGCGGGTGGTAAATGTGCAGGTCAGGGGCCTGATTCACCCCTCTCCCCAACGGTTGCGGGCGGGCCCTAGACTAACCTCCACGACCGCTCGTGAATGCATTCACGAGCGCACCGGCGACGACGAGGTGCGAGCGGAATGGGCCGACCGGCTGGCGATGCCGACGTCATCGTCGTCGGTGCCGGACCCGCCGGTTCGACCGCGGCGTACTACCTGGCCAGGGCCGGCCTCGACGTCCTGCTGCTCGAGAAGGCAGCGTTCCCGAGGGACAAGGTCTGCGGCGACGGTCTGACCCCGCGGGCCGTCCGGCAGCTGGTCCGGATGGGCGTGGACATCACCGGTCCGGGCTGGATCCGCAACCACGGCCTGCGCGTCGTCGGGGGCGGCATGCGCCTGCACATGCCCTGGCCTGACCTGGCCAGCTACCCGAACTACGGGCTGGTGCGGACCCGGACCGACTTCGACGAGATCCTGGCCCGGCACGCGCAGAAGTCGGGGGCCCGGTTACAGGAGAGCACCGGGGTGACGGGTCCGATGCTGGACGAACGCACCGGGCGGATCGGCGGCGTGACAGCCCGTCCGCTCGACGACGACGGACGGCCAGTTGGTCCGGCCATGAGCTTCCGCGCGCCATTGGTCGTCGCCGCCGATGGGGTGTCATCCCGGTTGTCGACGGCGATGGGCATCCGCAAACGCGACGACCGACCGATGGGCGTAGCCGTCCGCACTTATTACCGGACCCCGCGGCACGACGACGACTGGATGGAGTCCTGGCTCGAGCTGTGGGAGAAAGACAGGCACGGCGAGCCGAAGCTACTGCCCGGTTATGGCTGGATCTTCGGCACCGGCAACGGCACCAGCAATGTGGGGCTCGGCGTGCTCAACACGTCGACAGCGTTCGGGCAGGTCGACTACAAGCAGCTGCTGCGGCGCTGGGTCGCCCAAACCCCGCCGGAGTGGGGCTTCACCGAGGAGAACAGGGTCGGCGACGTCCGCAGCGCCGCCCTACCCATGGCGTTCAACCGGCAGCCGCACTACGACCGCGGTCTGCTGCTCATCGGCGACTCCGGCGGAATGGTTAACCCGTTCAACGGTGAGGGCATCGACTACGCGATGGAGGCGGCGAGCCTGGCTGCCACGATCATCGCCGACGCGAGCGCCCGCCGTGCCGACGCAGACCGCGAGCGGGTCCTGCGCCGGTATCCAGCCACGCTCAAAGAGGAACACGGTGGCTACTTCACCCTCGGGCGCATCTTCGTGAACCTGATCGGAGACCCACGAATCATGAAACTGTGCACCCACCACGGCCTGCACCACCCGGCGCTGATGCGGTTCGCGCTGAAGTTGATGGCTAACCTGACCGACCGCCGAGATGGCGATGCCATGGACCGGCTTGTCAACGCGATGACGCGCCTGGCGCCAGCTGCGTGATGGGGATGCAACCGTGATCGACCTCACTAGCATGGGCACCCGTGCGCGCATGCCGTCCTGGTGCGCCACGTCTGGCCGCTGCTCGAGTGCCGGGGAGGTTAGCGCATGAACGCCTACGTTCCGATCATCGTGCTGGGCGTCATCGGTGCGGGTTTCGTCGTGACGTCGATCGTGCTGGGCGCACTGATCGGGCCTAGGCGCTGGAACCGAGTGAAGGTCGACTCCTATGAATGCGGCATCGAGCCGACGCCCCAGCCGGTCGGCGGTGGCCGGTTCCCGATCAAGTACTACCTGACCGCCATGCTGTTCATCGTCTTCGACATCGAGATCATCTTCCTGTACCCGTGGGCAGTTCGGTTTGACGCGCTGGGCCTGTTCGGCCTGGTCGAGATGGTCTTGTTCATCCTCACCGTTTTTGTCGCCTACGCCTACGTGTGGCGTCGCGGCGGCCTGGACTGGGACTAGGAGCGCGATGGGCATGGGTACCGAAGAAGAGCTGTCCGCCGGCGTCCTACTTACTGGCGTCGAGCGCCTGGTCGGCTTCATGCGCAAGAGCTCGGTGTGGCCAGCGACGTTCGGGCTCGCCTGCTGCGCCATCGAGATGATGGCCTTCGGCGGGCCGCGGCACGACTCGGCCCGGTTCGGGATGGAGGTCTTCCGC
>DASSDH010000029.1:0-2077 GCA_035697245.1 Jiangellaceae bacterium | reverse complement strand
GTGGCTGCACGACCTTGCCGACCTGGGGTTCGACGCGTTGTATCTGCACCATGTCGGCAAGGAACAGCACGAGTTCATCGACGCTTTCGGTGACCGGGTGCTGCCACAACTGGGGGCATCGGCATGAAGATCTCCGACACCAGCGACCTGTGGTGGAAGACCGCCGTCGTCTACTGCCTCGACGTAGAAACGTTCCTGGACTTGGACGGGGACGGCGTTGGCGACCTGCCGGGTTTGGTCAACCGGATCGACTATCTGGCCGACCTCGGGGTCACCTGCCTGTGGTTGATGCCGTTCTACCCGACGCCCGATCGCGACGACGGGTACGACATCACCGACTTCTATGGCGTCGATTCCCGGCTCGGCAGTCACGGTGACCTGGTCGAGCTGATCCGCACCGCGCGGGACAGGGGGATTCGAGTCATCGCCGATCTCGTCGTGAACCACACCTCCGACCGGCATCCGTGGTTCAAGGCAGCGCGGTCGAGCAAGGAGTCGCCCTACCGGGACTACTACGTCTGGCGGTCGGACCGTCCGCCGGACACGTCCAAGGAAACGGTCTTCCCCGATCAGGAGCAGAGCATCTGGGAATACGACGAGAAGTCCAACGAGTACTATCTGCACCGCTTCTACAAGTACCAGCCCGACCTCAACGTCGCCAACCCACAGGTTCGGGACGAGATCGCCAAGGTCATCGGCTTTTGGCTGGAAGTCGGCCTGTCCGGCTTCCGCGTCGATGCGGTGCCGTTTCTGCTGGAGACGACCGGTGCGTCCGAGCGCGAGCTGAGTGAGTTCGTGGATCCGCACGAATACCTCAGGTCGCTTCGGGCGTTCATCGGCCGACGCTCGGGGGAGGCGATCCTGCTGGGCGAAGTGAACCTGCCGCACAAGGACCAGTTGCTCTACTTCGGGGGCGCGGACGGCGACGAGCTCTCCCTCCAGTTCGACTTCATCGGCATGCAGAACCTTTATCTCTCCTTGGCCCGGCACGACGCACGGCCGCTGGTCAAGGCGCTGGCCGAGCGGCCAGCCCCATCGTCGGACGTCCAATGGGCGACGTTCGTCCGCAACCACGACGAGTTGACCCTCGACAAACTCACCGACGAGGAGCGGGCGGAGGTATTCGCGGCATTTGGGCCGGAGGAGCGCATGCAGATCTTCGGCCGCGGCTTGATCCGTCGGCTGCCACCGATGCTCGGCGGTGATCCTCGACGCATCCGGATGGTATACAGCCTGCTGTTCTCCCTGCCGGGTACTCCGGTTCTCTTCTATGGGGAGGAGATCGGGATGGGCGAGAATCTCGATGCAGGCGATCGGCTCGCCGTCCGCACCCCGATGCAATGGACGCCTGGCCGCCATGCGGGGTTCTCGACCGCGCGTCCGTCGCGCCTGGTCGCGCCCGTGGTCGACGGAGCCTTCGGCCCCGAGTTTGTGAACGTGGGCGACCAGCGGCGAGATCCGGACTCGCTCCTCAACTTCATGACGTTGCTGATCCGCCGATACCGGCAGAGCCCTGAGTTGGGTTGGTCGGAGTTCGAACTCCTCGATCAGCCGCACCGTGATGTGCTCGCCCATCGATGTACCTGGCGTGACGCCAGCATGGTCGCGCTGCACAACCTCAGCCCGGAACCGCGGACGGTCCCGGTCGGGCTCGCCGACTGCGACGACTCGTGCCGGCTGGTCGACCTGCTCGAGGATGGAGTGACGCCGCTGGACACGAACGGAGGCGCCGCCATCCCGCTCGCTGGTTACGGCTACCGCTGGCTGCGCATCACCCGACCGAACGACCGTCGCGTCCACTGACCTGCCTGGCACCGTTGATCACGTTTACCACCCTGATGGAGCACCGCCGACCCCTGGTGACGTTGCCGGAATTCACCGCCGGGCTCCGCTCAGTTTCCGAGGACTGCCGGGTCTGAGCTGCAAGCGTTCGCCCTCGGCGTGAAGGAACCGGAATGTCAGACCCGACCGGCATGCTGCAGTGAAGGTCAAAGAACAGGAGTGGAGCGGATGGATCACGCGATCTGGGCCGAAGGCCTGGTCAAGCGGTTCGGCGAGACGACGGCCCTGGATGGGG
>DASSDH010000028.1:0-6815 GCA_035697245.1 Jiangellaceae bacterium | reverse complement strand
CGACGCCTCCACGGCGAGATCGAACCCGGCACCACCGGCTACACCACCCCGGCCGCGTTCGAGACCGCCTACTACCGTCAGACCAACCCCACCGAGAAGGCGGGGACCCAAACCAGCGAGCCTCTATGAAACCCGGGGCGGTTCAATCCGTCAACAGTGGGAGGAGGCAGCTCCCGGCTGGGCGCGATGGGAGGCCACGGTCGCCGCCTGGATGGACCCTGCGACGGACGCCATGCTGGCCATGGGCTGACGTTGACGCCGGCAACGCGTGTGCTCGACCTGGCCAGTGGGGCACGGAGCCAAACGTTGGATGCTGCCCGGCGGGTTGGAGCACAGGGGTCTGTGGTCGCGAGCGACATCTCGGACACGATGTTGCATCACGTGCGGGAGAACGCCCGTGTGGCTGGCCTGGCCAATGTCACGACGCTGGCTGGTGCAGCCGAGGACCTTGACGTGGCGGCGAAGAGCTTTGATGCGGTCATCTGTCGGCTCGGCCTGATGCTGTTCGTCGACCCTGCCAGGGCCCTTGTGGCGGTGGCGCGGGCGCTGCGGTCGGGAGGGAAGGTGGCCGCCGGGTGTTCAACAGGGCGGCGGCGAATCCGTTCATGGCGAAGCGGATGCAAGTTCTGCTTCGGCACGCGGGCAAGACGCCGCCGTCGCCGGTGCAACCCGGAATCTTCTCGCCCGGCGCTCCTGGGGTCCTCTGGCGCTTGTTGGTGGCCGCTGGCTTCGTGGGCGTCGAGCAGCGCACCCTGGACGTCCCGTTGCGCATGCCGTCCGCAGCGGACGCCCTGACGATGATGCGAGAGGCGTTCGGCGCGTATCGAGCCGTCGTCAGTGACAGCCCGGAGGCCGTGCAGGCAGCGGCCTGGGCGGAGGTGGCAGAGACGCCAACCAGCTTCGAAACCTCGACGGGATTCGTCGCCCTGCCGAGGTGCTGGTGGCGGCAGGCACCAAGCCGGCGTCAGACGGGCTCAACCGGTGAATCCGGTGCAGTCGACAACGGCGGGCGTGGGTGGCGCCGGAGCAGGCGGTCGTCGTTTTGGCGCACGTCGTTTTGGCGCACCCAACGACGCTCGAGCCGCCCTCATAGCCGTCTGATCTGTTTGCGCACCCCCGTGGATCGTTACGGCTGGCCGGGCTGCACGAGACCCGACTCATACGCGAAGACGACTGCGTGGATGCGGTCCCGAGCCCCCAGTTTCGAGAGAACGTGTGCCACATGGGTCTTGACCGTTGATTCTCCGACGAACAGTCGCTCCGCGATCTCGAGGTTCGACATCCCCCGTGCGACGAGAATGAGCACGTCGCGCTCCCGCGGCGTGAGCTGCTGAAGAGATGCCGAGGAGGGGCCTCCGGGGACCGGTCTGCGCGCGAACTCTTCGATGAGTCGACGGGTTACCGATGGTGCGAGCAGCGCTTCGCCGCCTGCGACCGTGCGGACCGCCGGCGCGAGCTGCTCGGGTCGGACGTCTTTGAGCAGGAACCCGCTGGCCCCGGCGCGCAGTGCCTCGTAGACGTACTCGTCGAGGTCGAACGTCGTCAGGACCAGGACCCGTGTCGGCGGGTTGCGCGGCTCGGCGAGGAGTCGGCGAGTGGCCTCGATGCCGTCCAACCGCGGCATCCTGATGTCCATGAGTACCACGTCGACGCGGTGACGGCGGGTGAGGTCGAGAGCTTCGGCCCCGTCGCCAGCCTCAGCCACGACGTCGATGTCGGGTTCCGCATCGAGGATGGCCCGGAAGCCCCCACGGACCAGCGCCTGGTCGTCGGCGATCAGTAGCCGGATGCTCATGTACGGTCCTGCTCGAGCGACAGGAGCGCCTTGACGCTGAACCCGCCTCCTGCCAGCGAGCCCGCTTCGAACTTGCCGCCATAGAGCGCGACCCGCTCACGCATGCCGATCAGGCCCTGCCCACCGCTCGCCGAGGTCGGCCGCGAGTTCGGCGAGGGCGTTCCATTGCGAACCTCGATCTCCAATCCGCTGATGTCATACCGGATTCGGACTTGAGTACGCGCTCCCGGCGCGTGCTTGCGAGCGTTGGTGAGCGCCTCCTGCAGGATCCGAAACGCGGCGAGATCGACACCGGCCGCGAGGGGGCGAGGCTCTCCCTCGACCTCGACGTCCACCGAAAGGCCGTCTGCCCGTGCCTGTTCGATGAGCTTGTCGCGGTCGGCCAGACCAGGGAGCGGGGCGGCCGTGGTTGGCTCGTCTCGTTCGCGGAGCAGGCCGAGCATGTGACGCATCTCAGCGAGAGCCTGTCGCGCGGTGTCCTCGATGGCCGCGAAGGCTGCGTGCGCGCGCCTGGGCTCGCTTCCAAGCGCATGCCGGCCGGCGCCAGCCTGCACCGCGATCACGCTGATCCCGTGCGCGACGACGTCATGCAGCTCGCGGGCAATCCGTCCTCGCTCGGCGGCGACGGCGAGGCGCGCCTTCTCGTCGCGCTCACGCTCGAGCTGCGCGGCCAGATCGGCAAGCTCCGCGGCGCGCGCGCGATTGGTTCGGACCGCGACTCCGCCTGCCCACGCCGATCCCGCAACGATGGCGACGAAGAGGGCGTTGCCCGCGACATCTCTGACGTCCGGATCCGCAAGCAGCCCGAGAACGGTTGCGGCGTACGTGAGGCCGAATCCCACTACGGACCCCCGTCTCCCGGTGTACGCGCCGATGCTGTAGAAGGCGATCAGGTAAGGCACGATGAGCACCGTCCCGGCCTCGCCGACGACCAGCTCGTAGAGGCCAACCAACCCGCTGACCGTCACGCCGACGACGACTGCAGCGCGGCGGCGCCAAAAAAGCGCAGCACCGATGCTGAGCGCAACGGCCGTCCCGAAGCCCTTCCGCCCGGGCTCTGCGTCGGCGACCCAGGTGTAAGCCACCAGCACGGCAGCGACGGCGCCCGAGAGGACCAGATCGAACCGCGTCGCCGACTGACGCGTTCTGGCGATCGCAAGTCGAACCCTCACGCAGCGACGATATGGCGCGCGGTCTTTCCCCGCATCCACCCGACGGGTGAACCGTGCTCCCCATAGCGAGCGAGTCGATGACGCCCTCATCCTCCGGTCGGGGGAGCTCTACTGCCCGGAAATCGGCCGCCGCCGAGGACGTTGAATCGGCCTCGCGACCGACGACGGACGCGCGGTGCGCGCAGACGATTGCCTCAGCCTCCGGGCAAGCCGGACGGCGACAGAAGGAGGCCTGAAGTGGAGAAGCGGAGAGGACATCGAAGCTGGTGGGTAGCGGCCGCCATCGCCGTTGCAGCGCTTGCGGCCTGCGGTGGCGCGAAGGGGGACGACAACGGGGAGGAAAGATTCGGGGAGCGGCTAGCGACCGTCGTAGAGCCGGCCAGCGCGGGCTACGGCGAGCTCGGGGAGCGCTCCGGAAGCGTGAACCCGAACGCGCCTCTGCCCGACGACTTCAAGGCGCAGATGCGCGCAGTGGCTGAGGGCGATCGGCGGGCCGCTGATGAGATCGAGGCTCTCACGCCACCACAAGCTGCTGCGGAGCTCATCCAGCAGTTGGGAGCGGCGCTTCGGGCGCGAGCTGGTGCGTTCGAGCGGGCCGCAGGCGCGACGATCAGTCTGCAGCAGCTTGAGGAGGAGGGCTCGATCACTGAGGCTGGCGAGCAGATCGACCGCGTGCTCCAACAGCTGCGGGAAGCAGGATTCCTGCCTGATGAACAGCCACACAACGAACCGTGATTCACCGTGACATCAGCAGCCGCAGCGCGCGCCGGGTCCATGTCGCCGAGGTCAGCACCCGTGTGTTTGGGGGACGGCAGCACTGCCGCCAACCCGACCCGAATCGATCTGTCACGGCGCGACGTGCCGCCGGACAGGCCTCACGCGTCGATCGCCACGGAGTGCTGCACCGGCACAGATTGCTCTTGATCTGGTGCTCGACCCATAGCGCGTGCTTACAAGGCAGATCTCCAGTTGGCGCTAAGAGTCCCGGCGGGTGGATGCCGACGCCTCGCTCGACGCCCACGGTGGGTTGCGCAATCGTGAGCCGGTGCGAGCCACCACCCGAGGAACTCGCCGACGCTCTGTGTGCGCTCCGGTGTGACCCCCTGGTCGACCTGGCGGCGGAGCTCGCCGAGCGCGGCGAGCGCCTCGCGCTTGATGCGCCGCACCGCACGGGGTCGCCGGCGGCGGCCGTAACGGTCGAACCCGGCCTCGACCGAGGCAACCCAGCGGCCGTCGGCGCGCTGGTACACCGACCCCTCGCCTCTCCCCCGTCGGCTCGTCATGGCGCACAACGCTTACCGTTGGGCTCACAACATGGCTCACATGTTGGCCGAGCGGGTAGGCCCCTGGCGTTGCCGCCAGGAGCCCCCCATCAGAACCGGACGTGCGGGTCGTCGCATCCGGCTCACCCAAGACTGCGCCCTATGCGGGCGAGAGGTGGTGTCGACGCAGGTCGACCAGGCTGACCAGCCCCATCCCGCGGAGTACCCCGGTGGGGAGCTTGCGGTTGGAGATGGCTCGTGCCTTGGAGCCTCGCACCTTGGACCGCAGGCGCATCCGGATCCACTCGTCGAGACGATCGAAGAGCTTCGCGACGTTGCCGTGCACGAAGTAGTTGCCCCAGCCCCGGATAGTGGGGTTGAGGTCGTAGATCATCTGTTGGAGGGACACGGGCGCCCGGCGGCTGGTCAGGGCTCGGACCCGGTCCTTGAACCTGGTGAGCGCGACGGGTCGGGGTCGAAGGAACCCCCCCTGGAACTGGAAGCCCAGGAACTCGAACCCGTCCGCGATCTTCACCACGCGGGATTTGGCCTCGGCCACCTCGAGCCCGATGTCGGCCAGGATGGCTCGCACCAGACGGTCAGCGGCCAGGGCTTCGGCCCGGCGGTCACACAGGATCACGAAGTCGTCGGCGTAGCGGATCAGGCGGAACCCGGCCGCTCGCACCTCGACGTCGAGGCGGTGCAGGTAGATGTTGGCCAGCAGCGGGGAGATGACCCCGCCCTGGGGGGTGCCCGCCTCTCGGGCCGCCGGGCCCGTTTCGGTGACCACCCCGGCCTTGAGCCAACGCCGAATCAGTCCGAGCACTTCGGGGTCATCGATGACCTTGGCCACCTCCCGCAGCAGGCGAGGGTGGCGCAGGTTGTCAAAGAACCCGACGATGTCGAACTCGGCCACCCACCGGGCTCCCCGGCGGCTCGCTTCACGGACCCAGCCCACTGCGTCGATGGCCGAGCGGCCAGGGCGGTAACCGAACGAGGACGGCGTGAACCGGGCCTCGAACGCAGGCTCGATGACCTGCACGACCGCCTGCTGGACCACCCGATCCCCGACCGTGGGGATACCCAGCGGGCGTGTCCGCCCATCGGGCTTGGGGATCTCCACCCGCCGAACCGGCGGGGGCACATACCGCTCTGCGGACAGCAACCGTCGCCGCAGGGCACCGAGCTGACGCTCAGCATCCGCAGCGAACGCCGCCACTGTCTGGCCGTCAACCCCGCCCGCTCCCGCGTTGGCCCGGACCTTGGCCCAGGCCGTCGCCAGGTTGGCGGGATCGGCGATCGCTTTGAGCACCTGGCCCATCGGCCAGCACCTCCGTCTCTCTCAGCCCCTCCCCTCGCCCCGTGGCCCCGGGCGGGCCGCCAGCCCCGTCTGGGACTGGTCCCGCTGCCATGCCGGACACCGTGACGCTCGCTTCGAGGCTTGGTCTCGGTCGAGTCCCTTCGCCGGTGACCCCCAGCTTTTGGCCGGAGGACCGCCCACGCACACCTGGGCCGCGGGTCAGCGGGCGTTACCCCGCCTTCAGCACTACTACGAACTCGTCTGACTCCTCGCCGGCTATCAGGCTCGCCTTTCCCGCACGGGTTATGGCTCGCCCTACCTCTCCGGGCCGATCCGAACGACCGGGCCACACCTGGACCACCGGCCACACGCACACGTCGTGCCCGTCGTCGTCACCACAGAACCCCGAGGAACCGACCAGGTCTCCCTGGATCACTTCGCTGGCGTTGTCGCCCCATGCCTGCCGGAACCACCCCTCGGAGCCCTCACCGACTCGACCGTTCCCACTGCTTGGACGGGGCCGGGCCACACAGGCTGTCCCCTCGACGGCGAGGTCATCGGCTTCCCTATCGCGCGGCAGGTCGCCACCCGCAAGAGGCCTTGCACCGGTTCACTACACGTTCAGGCCTACGGCTTCGCCTCCGCCCCCTCCGCACCCCCCGTCACCGAGACGCACTGGGCATCAGCTACAGAACTTCAACGGCCAAAGCTCCGGAAGGACTTCCACCTCCTCGTCAACCAAGCTGCCAGGCTTACACGCGTCGAGGGTCGAGGCGTTCGGCCCCGACCCTCGTGCGTCGGTTACTTGGCGCTCGGCTGCAACCTACGACCGGCGCAACACCCGTGTGGTGGCGAGCAGGGCACCCCCACCGGCAAGCAGTGCCGCCCCCAAGGCCACCATGAGCCCAGTGTTGCTGCCCGTCTTGGGCAGCTCGCCGGTGGGTGCCGTGGTCGGCGTAACAGTGGTCGTCACTTCGCCGGCGACCGTGGTCGTGGTCTCCTCCGGCGCCGTGGTCGTGGTCTCCTTCTCGGTGGTCGTGGTGGTTTCCTCCTCGGTGGTCGAGGTGGTCTCCTCCACCGAGGTCGAGGTGGTCTCTTTCTCGGTGCTCGTGGTGTCTTCGTGTGTCGACGAGGACAGGTACGGATGGCCCCCCGTGGTCCCTGCATCGGCAGGGAAGGCTCCGACCAGGATCACGGCTCCGGCCACCATCGAAACCAAGCCCGCCGCCGTTCGACGCGCATGACTGGGACGTTGGCGCATCGGTTACCCCACCTTCTCGGGGCAC